>DGDS01000002.1 GCA_002385575.1 Caryophanales bacterium UBA3946
CAACGCGATTTTTTTATGATATAATATAAGTACATTTGGATATGAGAGGTCATTATGAAGAAGATAAGATTGGTTTTATTGTTGGTTCTGGGTCTGATTCTGGCCGGTTGCGCCAAATCAAATATCGAGGTATTTCGCTTCGTAAACCATGAACTTGAATTGAAAATCGGGGAAGAGGTTATTTTGAATCTGATTTACGGCGAATACAGCGAAGACAGCGAAGTGAAGTACATTTTGTCGGAAGACGGAATCATCGCGCTCAACGGCAACGTCGCGACCGGGCTAGCGGTCGGTGAAGTCACCGTTCGCGCCACGATCGACGACGTCAAGTTCGCGAAGGTCATCATCCGCGTGGTGCAGGACCAGATATCTTCCATGCAGATCAATGCCGACAACAACTATTTCCCGGATGCGGGTTCGAAGCAGTTGTCGATCAGCGTTAATCCGGATAACCTGCCGACTGATGTGACTTGGTCGCTTGAAAACGCGACCGACATCGCCGAAATCAGCGTGGATGGCGTGCTGACGGTTATGGATGCGACCAATTCCGCCAAGATCACCGTCGTCGCGCAATCCACTTTTGATCCGACCATGGTCTGTAAAAAAGTCTTCTATATCAAAAACATGCCCACCGAATCGGTGACGATCATGATCAAGGACAATAAAACCCAGATTAAACCCGGAGACACGATCGAATACATCGTCGAGGCTTCCCCGGAAAGCAGCGAGGTTAACTACACCATCGAAAGCAGTAAACCGGATATCCTTTCAATATTACCGGAAAACAAACTGCAGGCTTCCAGTTCCGTCAGCGGAACGGAAATCGTGGTCATCACCTGCACGACCTGGGATGGGGAAAAGGCTACCGTCCGCGTGGCGATCAAAAAATAACGAATACGAACGGCGAGCGTTGTTGGCGCTCGTTTTTTTATTGACAGGGCCCGGTCAATCATGCATAATAATATGACCCCGGCTAAAAATACAAAAAATAACTACAAAATTCATATTTTTATGATAAAATAAGTAATAGGTGGTCCAATGTATGATATAATCGTTCTGGGTGGCGGGCATGCCGGCGTCGAAGCGGCGCTCGCCAGCGCCAGACTGGGAAATAAAACGTTAATGATTCTGGGGAATCTGGAGCGGGTCGCGCATTTGTCCTGCAATCCCTCGATCGGCGGCCCCGCAAAGGGCATTATCGTCCGCGAGATTGACGCTTTAGGCGGGCAGATGGCCAAAACCGCCGACAAGACTATGCTCCAAATCAAAATGCTCAATGTATCGAAAGGTCCGGCGGTCCGGGCTTTGCGGGCGCAGGCCGACAAGGTCGCCTACCCCCGGTATATGCGGGAAGTGATCCTCAACACTCCAGGCCTAGACTGCCTTGAGGCTTATGTCGTCGACATCCTGGTCGAAGACGGGATCGCGACGGGAGTCGAACTGGAAAACGGCGAGCGGTATTATGCCAAAGTGATCATCATCTCGAGCGGCACCTATATGTCCTCGCGGATCCTCGTCGGTCAAACGACGCGCGAGGCCGGACCGGACGACCAGAAGACGACCAAAAAGTTGTCGGAAGCCTTGCGCAGGCTAGGGTTTAAACTGATCAGATTAAAGACCGGCACCCCGCCGCGCGTCAAAAGAGCTTCAGTCGATTTTTCAAAGACGCTACCGCAGGAAGGCGACCGTTTCCCCTACAGTTTCAGTCACGAGACGACGGAAATCCTACCTTTTGAAAAACAGGAAAAATGTTATCTGACTTACACGACGGCGGAAACGCACCGGATCATTCGGGAGAACCTGCACCTTTCGAGCATGTATTCCGGGCTTGTCGAGGGCGTCGGCCCCCGGTACTGCCCGTCGATCGAAGATAAAATCGTCCGGTTTGCCGATAAGAGCCGGCATCAGATCTTTCTGGAACCGGAAAGTCTGAGCCTCGACGAGATGTATATCCAGGGGCTTTCCACGAGCCTGCCTCCGGAGGTCCAGACGCAACTGGTGCGCAGCATCCCGGGTCTGGAAAACGCCGAGATCACCAGGTTTGCGTACGCCATCGAATATGATGCCATCGATCCGCGGCAGCTGAAGACGAGTCTGGAATCGAAACTGGTGAAGAACCTCTTCTTCGCCGGTCAGGTCAACGGCACGAGCGGTTATGAGGAAGCGGCGTGCCAGGGCCTGATTGCCGGGATCAACGCCAACCAACTACTTAAGAACAAACCGCCCCTCGTCCTGCGTCGCGACGAAGCCTATATCGGCGTCCTCATCGACGATCTGATCACCAAAGGGGTGAAGGATCCTTACCGCCTGCTTACTTCCCGCGCCGAGTTTCGGTTGTTGCTACGACACGATAATGCGGAGGCGCGCCTGATAGGATACGGTTACGAGATCGGCCTTGTTTCAGAGGATCGTTACCGGAATTTCCTCAGAAAAAGAGAAACGATCGATAACCTGATTTTCAAAACAAAAACAATTAAAATTAATCCGAAACCAGAAGTGAATGAATATTTGCTCGACATGGGCATGATGTCCCTGAACAAAACGGTTACCGGCTATGAGTTTTTGAAACGGCCGCGCGCCGGTTTTTCCGATCTGGAAAAGGTGGCGAACGTGAGTTTTTCCGAAGATGACGCCATCAAGGAACAGGCAGCCATCGAAATCAAATACGAAGGATACATCGAGAAAGAATATAAAGAGGCGAAAAAGCTGGAGCGCCTGGAATCGAAAAGGATTCCAGATGACATCGATTATGACGCCATTCCCAACCTGGCGAGCGAAGCCCGGGACAAATTGAAACTGGTCCGTCCGGAAACGATATCGCAGGCATCGCGAATCAGTGGCGTCAACCCCGGCGATATTGCCGTCCTGCTGGTTTGGCTGGAGTATAAGAAAAATGCTGTTAAACCCGTTTGATTTAAACGACAGGCAGCGCGGGCAACTTTCGGCTTATTATGAATTTCTGCGCGCGGAAAACGAGAAATACAATCTGACGGCGATTACCGAACGGAACGAAGTTTACATCAAGCATTTTTACGATTCCCTCGCCGCCGCGTTTTTTATCGACTTTACCAAAATCGAAAGCCTCTGCGACATCGGCAGCGGAGGTGGGTTGCCGGTGATCCCATTGAAAATCGCCTTCCCGCATCTGCGCATCACCTTGATCGAGCCGACCGGGAAAAAGATGAATTTCTTAAAGGAATTATGCCGATTGCTCGACCTTGGCGATATTGAGTTCGTAAACGGGCGGGCCGAGGATTTTGGGCGGGAACGGCGCGAGTATTACGACGCGGTCACCGCCAGGGCGGTCGCAGCCCTGCCGGTCCTGCTCGAGTTGGCGATACCGCTCCTTAAGGTCAGCGGAATGTTCATCGCCTATAAGGGAAGCAATTACCGCGGCGAGGTTAAAGCCGCCGTAAGCGCCCTTAAGAAATTGGCCGCGGTAATCAACGATGTATGCGAATATCAGCTTCCGGAAGGCATGGGGGATAGGGCCATCATCAGGATAAGGAAATTACGGACTACGGACCGGACATATCCCCGGCCATACTCACAGATAAAGAAAAAAAGCTTATAAAGAGGGAAGCACATGGGAAAAATAATCGCAATTGTGAATCAGAAGGGCGGCGTCGGGAAGACGACGACGGCCATCAATCTGGGGGCGGCGTTGGCCCATTCCGGGAAAAAAGTGCTCTTGATCGATCTGGACGAGCAGGCGAACGCGACGATCGGTCTCGGATTCTCGCGCGAGTTGCTCGAGTATACTTCGTTCGAACTTCTGGCATCGGACATCAAGGCCGAGGAACTGGTTTACAAGTCCACCGATCGGAACATGGACATCATTCCCGGGTCGGAAAAGTTGGTCAATCTGGAAACCGCGCTTTTTAACGTCGAGAACAAGGAATTGATCCTTCAGGGGAAGTTAAAGCCGCTTGCCGGCAAATATGATTTCATCCTGATCGATTGCGCGCCTTCCCTGGGTGTCGATGTGGAAAACGCGTTGTTTGCTGCGGATTCCGTCATCATCCCGGTCGAGTGCGAGTATTTTGCCTACGAGGCCCTGCCGCTGATGATCAGCAAGATCCACCAGGTACAGACGGTGAGAAACAAACGGGGCCAAAAACTCACGATCGAGGGCGTGCTGCTGACCAAGCTTGACAATCGCAACATTTTCGGCTATAAGATTATCGACAAGGTGAAAAACCTGATGCCGACGAAAACGTTCAATACGATCATCAGCCGCTCAAGCCACCTGCAGGAAGCGCCGATGAATGGAGGAAGCGTCCTGAAGACGGCGTTCCACTCGCGTGCGAGCCGTGAGTTCCGCGCACTTGCGCAGGAAATATTGAATAACAACAAATAAAGGACTTCCTATGGAAAAAATCTGGGTTTTCTTCAAACAAGAAATCAACAAGGTGGTTTTCACCCTTATAACGATCGGCATCACGACCCTGATCCTTTTGATTATGGGTTTGTTGATCAACCGTTTCATAAGAAGGGAAAAGGACACGCGCAAGCGAGCAGTCACCCTGGCCCAGCTCATGCAAAGCATCATTCGCTACCTGCTCGTGATCATCATGATCATCATCGTTCTCGGCATCTGGGGAGTCAACATAACGCCGATTCTGGCCGGCGCCGGAATTGTCGGCATCGTCGTCGGTCTGGGCGCGCAAAGCCTGATCCGCGATTTCCTCGCCGGACTATCGATCGTTTTCGGGAATTACTTTGATATCGGCGACATCGTGGAGATCAGGGGCTATAAAGGCACGGTGACGGAAATCGGGTTGAAGTCGACGAAGATCCAAAACTGGAAGGGCGAAGTGAAAATCATTGCCAATGGCGACATCAACGACGTGACGAACTTCTCCAGAAATCCGACGGTTGCCAGCATCGACGTCGCCGTTGCGCCTCGCTATGACGTTGACGCCATCATCGAACTGCTTGAGGAAAACCTCGGCAGTTTAAGCGAAAACTATCCCCAGATCATCGAAGGGCCGAACGTCGTCGGCACGACCCAGATCGGCGCCGACGGGACGACGCTGCGGATCATCGTCAAGACGCTTCCGGAAGAACATTACGCCGTCGAACGAGGCATCAAAAAACTGATCAAGGAACTGTTCGAGAAAAACAACATCGAATTTTCCGTGCCGCGGATGGTGGTGGGCAATGATAAAACCCCAAAAATACAATAACGGCGACATATACGAATTTAAAAAGGCCCATCCGTGTGGCGGGAAGAGCTGGAAAATGATCCGCCAGGGTGTCGATTGCAAGCTCGAATGCACTACTTGCAAGCGCGTGATCTTGATCCCACGTATACAATTGGCGAAAAAGATTAAAAAATTTCTATATCAGGCCGAAAATCCCGAATAGAATTTTTTTATTTAGTGGTAAAGCATTTTTAATTTTCTGAAGAATTATCGAGGTGCGCGCTTATGATCAAATTAATCGGCGTTACAAAAATCTACAAGGTCGGAGGGCATGAGATCAAGGCCCTCGACAACGTCAACCTTTCCTTTCGGGAAAAGGAATTCGTCTGCGTGCACGGTCCTTCCGGATGCGGGAAGACGACCCTGCTGAACATGATCGGTGGACTCGACCGGTGCACGGCGGGAACGATCATCATCAAGAGCGAGGACACTTCCACCTTCTGCGATGTGGACTGGGACGCCTATCGCAACAACTCGGTCGGCTTCGTTTTCCAGAGCTATTATCTGCTCCCACACCTGAACGTCTACGAAAACGTCGAGATGGCTTTGAACCTGGCGGGAATAAGCAAAAAGGCGAAAAGGGCGAAAGTGCTGGCGGCGCTGGATAAAGTGGGGTTGACGGACCAGGCCAGACAATACCCGGGCCAGCTTTCGGGCGGACAGATGCAACGGGTGGCGATCGCCCGGGCGATCGTCAACGACCCCGACATAATCCTTGCTGATGAGCCGACCGGCGCCCTGGATTCGGGAAATGCGGAAAACATCATGCGCATTCTCAGGGAAATCGCGCGTGACCGGCTGGTGGTCGTCGTCAGTCACAACCTTGCGCTTGCAGAGCAATACGCCGACCGGATCGTGGAACTGTTTGACGGGCGGGTGGTCGGCGATACCAACCCGGTCGTAAAGAGTCCGGAAAAGGAACGCTATCAAAAAACGAAGACGGCGATGTCCTTCCCCGTCGCGGCGCGGATCGGCATCAAGCACATGCTCCGCGCCAAGCTGCGGACGTTATTGACGATCTTCGCCGGATGCATCGGCATCATCGGCGTCGGACTGGTGCTGGCGATTTCCAACGGCGTCAATGTCTACATCGAAAATGTCCAGAGGTCGGCCCTGGCCAATTACCCGATCACCATCAACAGCAGCGCCAGGCGCAAAGACGAAAGCGTTCTGCCCCAGTGGGAACGGTTCCCCGATAAGTCGAAACAGACGATTAACATTCGTAAAGGCCAAAGCATCCTCGATTATTACAACGTCATCGACGAGGCGTTCCTCGAGCATCTGGAGAAGATGGATAAGGAACATTACACGGTGATCAATTACCGGTTAAAGGTCACCATGAACATGATTACCAAGTTCGGCGACGATTATTACCGGGTGTTCGACAGTATCTTTACCGAACTTGCCGAAGATGATTTCATATTGGACCAGTACGATGTCCTCTACGGGACCTTTCCGCGACAGGCAAACGAGATCGCGCTTCTGGTCGACGAATACAATGCCGTCGAGGCGTATATCCTTGATTATATGGGATTCGATTACGAGTCGCATGAATACTATACGTTTGACGACATCATCGGCAAGGAATTCCGTCTGATCAACAATGACGATTTCTACGTGAAAAACGGCGATCGTTATCAGACACGCTCGATGCTTTTATATCCGGAGATGTACGAAAACTCGGAGATGTCGCTTACGATCACGGCGATCATGCGGGTAAAGCCAAACGCCATGACGAAACTGTACTACAGCACCGGAATTCTCTACACGCGGGCGCTTACCGAAAAGGTCCTGAACGACGCGGCGAATTCGCAAATCGTCAAGGACCAGATCGCAGGCGGTCTTGATTACAACGTGTTCACCGGCCAGCCGTTCGAAAAGATCGTCGACTCCTCCTCGACGCGTTCCCCGGAATACCAGTACAAGCAGAACCTCGTGACCCTGGGAGCGATCGCGCGGACGACGAGCATCGATATTTATACGGAGTCGTTTACCGACCGGTTCTACATCCAGTCTTACCTTGCCGGTTATGAAAATAACAACGAGGAAATCAACATCTCGTTTCGCGATTACATCCACGAGGTGACGACGGAATTCGCTTCGATGGTGAAGGTGTTCAGTTCTGTCCTCATCATCTTTTCAATGGTTTCGCTTATCGTATCGGCGATCCTCATCGGCATCATCACCTACATCTCGGTCGTGGAGCGGATCCGCGAGATCGGCCTGCTGCGCAGCATCGGCGCCAGGAAAATCGACATCGCCCGCCTGTTCATCACCGAGACGGCGATTATCGGTTTGTTCTCGGGGCTCATGGGCGTTTTCGGAGCGCTTCTGCTCGTCCGGCCCGTCAATGAGTTCGTCGTGGACCTCATCAGGGAATATACGATATCATTCCCCGGAATATCGCAGGTGATCGTGGCTAAGTTCGAATTCATATATTTCATCATCCTGGTTTTCGGAAGCATGTTTCTCACGATCATCGCCGGGATCATCCCTGCGTTCATCGCTTCCCGGAAACTCCCGATCAAGGCACTTAGAACAGAGGGGTAGAAATGATAAAGAAATTCGTGCGGTATTATAGGCCGCACATCAAGTTGTTCTTACTCGATATGACGTGCGCGCTGTCCATCGCCGTTATCGACTTGATTTTTCCTGTTTTCACCAACCGCGTTTTGAAAGTATATATTCCTGAAAACAAGATCAACCTTGTTTTTGTTTTCAGTTTCGCGCTTCTGCTATTATTTCTTATCAGGTTTTTGTTCGCTTATATCGTCGGATATTGGGGCCATGTGATGGGCATCCGCATCGAAACCGACATGCGCTCCGACCTGTTCAAGAAACTGCAGACGATGGATTACCAGTTCTTCGACAACAAGCAGACCGGGGAACTGCTGGCCAACCTGACTTCGCATATCAACGACGTGGCGGAGATGAGCCATCACGCGCCCGAGGATTTGTTCATCTCCTCAATCATGCTGGTCGGAAGCTTCGTCATCCTGCTGCGCATCCATTGGCTGCTGACGTTGATCGTCTTCGTCTTCCTGTTGTTCCTGATTACTTTTTCCCTGTCGCGTCGTTACAAGATGCTTCAAAGCTTCCGTGTTTCCCGGCGTGTGCAGGGGGAACTGCTCGCCGAACTCGAGAACAGCCTCAGCGGGATCAGGCTGACCAAGGCGTACACCAACGAGCAATACGAGCAACGCAAATTCGATCGGATGAACCGCGAATACCGGCAGGCCCGCACCAACATCTTCAAGCAGATCGGACTCTTTTCTTCCGGAAACGCCTTTTTCATTAGCCTCGCAAACCTCGGACTTTTGACGTTCGGCGGCTATTTCGTATATAAGAAATACATCGATACCGTCGATCTGACGACTTACTTTTTATACATCAACTTCCTGATTTCCCCGATCCAGCGTCTGATCAACTCGATGGAGCAGTTGCAATCCGGTTTTTCCGGGATCGAGAAGTTCTACCAGCTGATGAAGGTCAAACCGAAAATCCTCTCGCCCGAAAACGCGATCGTCAAAACGGACATCAAAGGCGACATCGAGTTCCGCAACGTCGAGTTCAGGTACAATCAGGACGACAACGAATACGTCCTCAGCAATTTCAACCTGTCGATACCTGCCGGGAAACGGGTCGCCCTGGTTGGCGAGACGGGAGCGGGGAAAACGACGGTTTCCAAACTCGTTCCCCGGTTTTACGACGTCGAAAGCGGGGAGATCCTGATCGACGGGATCAACGTGAAGGAGTATGATTTGTACTGCCTGCGCCAGGCGATCGGGATCGTCCAGCAGGACGTCTTCATCTTCTGGGGGACGATCAAGGAAAACATCCTTTACGGCCGTCCCGACGCTACCTTTGAAGAGGTCGTGGAAGCGGCGAAGAAAGCGAAGATCCATGATTTCATCATGTCGCTTGAGGATGGGTACGATACCCTTACCGGCGAGCGCGGCGTCAAACTCTCCGGCGGTCAGCAGCAACGCATTTCCATCGCCCGCCTGTTTTTGAAGAACCCGCGGATATTAATCCTTGACGAGGCGACTTCCTCGCTCGACAACATCACGGAAAACATGATCCAGGAATCCTTCGAGGAACTCTCCCGCGGAAAGACGACGATCATGATCGCCCACCGCTTATCGACGATCCAAAACGCCGACGAGATCATCGTCATCAGCAAAAAAGGCATCGAGGAGCGGGGAACCCATAAGGAGTTGATCGCCCGGGGCGGTTATTACGCCGATTTATACAATGCCTCGGTGTATAAATAAAAAAACAACGGCCTTGCTTGCCCGTAATCGGGAAACAAGGCCGATTTTTTTATAAGTCGATATCAAGGACGACAGGACAATGGTCGCTGCCCTGAACTTCGTCCCGGATGATACTGTCTTTCAATGCGGGCAAAAGCCGGCGTGAGAGGATGAAATAGTCGATCCGCCAGCCGACGTTGTTGGCCCGGGAGTTGAACATGTAACTCCACCACGTGTACTGGACTTTATCCGGATAAAGGTGACGGAAGGAATCGACGAAGCCGCTGTCGAGGAGTTTCTGGAACTTGGTCCTTTCCTCGATCGTATAGCCGGCGTGCCGTTGGTTCGATTCCGGGTTTTTCAAGTCGATTGGGTTGTGGGCGACGTTGAAATCGCCGCAGACGATCACGGGCTTTTTTGCATCCAGCCGCACCAGGTATTCCCGAAAGTTGTCGTCGAATTCCATCCGATAGGAAAGACGGGTCAACTCCCGTTGCGAGTTGGGAACGTAGACGTTCACGAAATAGAAACCGTCGAATTCGAGGGTGATGATCCGCCCCTCGTCGAGATAGTACTTGTTGTCAATCCCGTAGGAAATGGCGATCGGTTCGGCTTTGCTGTAAACGAGCGTTCCGGAATAGCCCTTGCGTTCAGCGCAATTCCAGATTTCCTTGTAGTTTTCAAAATCGAAGTTTTTCTGGTCTTCCTGCATTTTCGTTTCCTGAACGGCGAAAAAGTCGGCGTCCATTTCATGAAAAAAATCGGCGAAACCCTTATTCATGCACGCCCTTAGTCCGTTAACGTTCCATGAGACAAATTTCATATCCTGCTCCTTATCCGGGTTTGCGTATATTATATCATAAGATTCGCCAGTCCGACGCTATTTTTTTACAAATTTCCCTTGCCGGAAATAATATCATTAAGGCGAGAGGACAAGTATATGAATAAGTACGTCAACATCATTTTCATCAGTTTCTTTTCGGTATTGACCTGCAAGTTTAAAATCGGGTTCGTCGCCTTTGTCCCGATCGCCTGTTTTTTCGCTTTTCATAATGTGAAGAATATATTGCTGATCATTCCTTCGTCCTTGCTGGGGTTGCTCTGGTTCAATCGCGCCGACATCTTTTATCTGGCAGGCCTGTTAGGGATCATTCTGATCTACATGCTGATAACCCGGGCGCAGAACCATTATCTCAATCTTCTCTTCATCTTCGCCGTAAATTTCCTGTCCGCCGTTTTCCCGGAACAGGGATTCGAGATCGTGTTCGTGATCTTCTTTGCGCTGGTCAGCACCGTCATCTACGCGTATTTTTGCTATAACATCCAGGGACCGCTTACCGACCAGAACAAGAC
This sequence comes from Caryophanales bacterium UBA3946, assembly GCA_002385575.1. Lineage (GTDB taxonomy): Bacteria > Bacillota_I > Bacilli_A > ML615J-28 > CAG-698 > UBA3946. Next base: position 10,814 of record DGDS01000002.1, read on the forward strand.
GCGGAATTTTGCCTATAACGAGACGATAATGGCGGTGGTGGCGGTGACGGGGGCCGCGACGATTCCCGGCGCGATTCCCGTGTCGATGTTTGTGGCGATATATTTCGCAATGTATTTGTCTCAGAACCGGTATTACATGCACTCGGTATTTTTCAGCCTGACGACGATGTTCTTTCTCCGGTTCGTTTTTTCCGTGACGGAGAGCATCATGATCCCTTTCGTCAGCGCCTTTTACATCCTTCCCTCGATCTACGGCCCGCTTTCCCTGATATCTTTCTGCCTGTTGGGATGGCTGACCGAAAGTCCGCCGTTTTCGCCGCTGACGCTGCAGATCGTGATCGGGTTTTCAGTCGCATTTGAAATCATCAAATATACGGTCATCAATTTCTACGACGCCGATGATCTTGCGATCGGGGTATACCAGCGGTCGCTTGAAAACATCAATCACGAGGTGATCGCCTTCGCCAGTTTTCTCGACCTGTTTTCTCGCGGTTTCGCCACCCCCAAGGAATACAACCAGAAACTGAGCGAGGGGATTAACAACCTGACGCATTTCTATTGCGAGTCGTGTTACGTCCGTAATGAGTGCTATTCGAAAAACAAGGGAAAGCTTTACACCTATTTTAAAAACCTGATCCTCTACGCGAAAAGAAGCAATAACGAGTATTCCGACATTGACGAGCTTGCCTTCGCCAAAAACTGCCCATATATCGTCGAGATGCGGAAGAGCAGCATCCTGATTAACGAGAAACTGAACCTGCAGGCGACCTCGAACAAATCAAACGCGCTGATCGCGCAGATCAACGGCATTTCCAATGTTTTAAGACAATACAGTGTCGACAACTCCCTGAAAAACGAGCTCGACATCCGCATCTTCGAAAAGATCTACCAGGGCCTTTGCGATTACGGATTCAACGTCTGCTACTTCCAGCCGAAAAAGATGCTGATCAACGACTTTTTAATTGAGGTAGGAATCAAAGGCGAGCAATACAACAACATCAAGGTGGTCATCGAGACGATCTGCGATAACTACATCGAGCAGAGTACGAGCTGCATTTTCAAAAACGTCGCGCGTGGAAAGACTTACGTCAACATCGTTCCGAGGATCAACTACGAGGTCGAGTACGGCTACGGTTCGATCGCCCAGGAAGGCAACAGCGTTTGCGGCGATAATTACCTGGTGAAGAATCTGAACAACACCAAGCTGGTCGCGGCGATCAGCGACGGCATGGGCAAGGGATTTTTGGCCAATCAGGAAAGCGCCTCGACGTTGCGGCTTGTTGACGAGATCACCAATACGGAGATATCGACGGAAACGGCGCTGCAGATCCTCAACACGTTCTTCTACATCCAGGATTACCTGGAAAAGTACAGCACCCTCGATTTCCTGCAGCTCGACCGGGCGCAGGGGAACTTGCTTTTCTATAAGATGGGCGCGGCCTCAAGTTACATCTTCCACAAGGACGGCAGTTTCGAGCGGATCGTCAACGAAGGTCTGCCGTTCGGAATCGAGGAAATCATCGAGGCGCAGAAACGCGAGATCAGAAACGAAGACATCATCATCATGGCTAGCGACGGGGTGTTTTCCTGCATCGTCGACGAGAAGGATTTCGAGTCCTTCGTCGCCGGGATCATGCACCTATCCCCGCAGAAAATCACCTACGAGATCCTCAACTACGCCCGCAAGCGGAAATCTAAGACGGGCGACGACATGAGCGTCATCGTCCTGAAGATCCTCGCCGCCTAACTGAAGCAGCGGTCTTTTTCCAACGGTCCTTCCCAACTGTCGATTCCGCCCGTGACGTTGACGACGTGGTAGTTCTGTTTGGAGAGCCGCGTCGCCGCCTCTGCGCTTTTCGTACCGTTGGCGCAGATGATGTAATAGGTGAAATAGGGGTTCAGGTAAAGCATCGGTTTGCTTAATAGCGTTTCGGCGGGAATGTTGAGGGAACCGGGAATATGACCGCGCGCGTATTCAAGCGGGGAGCGGACGTCAACGATGACGCAATTGGAAAAATTGGCGAGGTTGAGGAGTTTCTTCGCGCTGATTTGCTTACAGCCGTTTTCCATATAATCACCACTACATTGTATTGGTCGCGCCAACGGTTATGACTGATAATTTTCCCTTAACATAACGGACGGATAATGTTATAATATGGGTAACAATCCGAAAGGAGAAAGCGGCACTTTTCCCGGCAAAGATGAAAAAATACTTATTCGACAACGGCAACTACCCCTTCCCCAACCGTTATTACCGGTTCATCCTCATCAATTTCAAAGATGGAAACAATCACCGCGGTTTTCTGAACACCCTGGCGGAAGCGATCGACGCTAAGGACGAGCTGGCGGTCGGCGACGATTATTTCCTTTTTCACTTTAACCAGGAACAGTCCGGGATCAGGGAAATGTTCCTCTCCTTAAGCGTCGACTACGGTATCATCGCGCGGGCTTTCATCAGCGGGAAAATCGACGCTCGCCGCGTCGCCGCTTTCCACACTGTTTATGAATTTTACCGTGAATTCCTGACGAAAAAGTCATATCAGTTCGCCGACGTCAAAGACCTGCTTCTCGAGGTGATCAAAGGCGATGTCAAGCGCCTGAAGGAACTGAAGCGACCGATCCTTAACGACATCGCTGACGACTCGCAAATGGAGAAATTGATACTTTCGTTTTTGCATAACAACCTGAACGTGACGAAGACGGCCAAGGACGTTTACATGCACCGCAACACCGTCATCAATAAACTCGAACACATCAAAACGGAGACCGGGCTCAACATCCAGAACTTCCATGATGCGTTGTGCATGTACTGGCTCTTGACGGTCAAGTGAATTTTTGTGCAAAGTGCACATTGTCTTGTTTAGGAAACGATAGTATAATTGAGTTGATAAAATGAAAGGGAGATTTTAATTATGGCAACTGTTACAATGAAAAACCTGAACAAAGTCTTCGACGGAAACGTCCATGCCGTTGCCGACTTCAACCTGCACATCAAGGACAAGGAATTCATCGTCCTGGTCGGTCCTTCGGGCTGCGGAAAAACGACAACCCTGCGCATGGTCGCGGGTCTCGAAGACATCACTTCGGGCGAACTCAGGATTGACGACGAAGTCGTAAACGACGTCGCCCCGAAAGACCGCAACATCGCGATGGTCTTCCAGAGTTATGCCCTTTATCCGCACATGTCGGTTTACGACAACATGGCGTTCGGTCTGAAACTGCGCAAATTCTCGCGCGACGAAATCGACCGTCGCGTGCAGAACGCCGCCGAGATCCTCGGCCTTAAGCCCTATCTCGACCGGAAACCGAAAGCCCTGTCCGGCGGACAAAGACAAAGGGTCGCGCTTGGTCGCGCGATTGTCCGCGATGCCAAGGTATTCCTGATGGACGAGCCGCTATCTAACCTCGACGCCAAACTGCGCGTGCAGATGCGCTCGGAGATCATCAAGATCACGGAAAAACTGGGCATCACCACCATCTACGTCACCCACGACCAGGTCGAAGCCATGACGATGGCAACCAGGATCGTCGTCATGAAGGACGGCTATATCCAACAGGTTGGTTCCCCGAAAGACATTTACGATTATCCTGACAACCGCTTCGTCGGCGGCTTCATCGGGACGCCTCCGATGAACTTCATTGAAGGCAAAGTGACGGAAAACGGCTATTTCCAACTTGGTAATCACAAGATCGGGTATTGCCAGCTGAAGGTTCCCGAAGACAAGATGGAATACCTGAAAGAACAGAAATACATCGAGAAACCGGTATTGTTAGGCATCAGACCCGAAGACGTATACGACACTCCCGACAAGCTGGCGCAGTTTGCTGATGCCAAGGCGAAAGTAAAAGTGGATGTCGCGGAATTGCTGGGTGCGGAGACATTGGTTTATGCAATCATGTTCGGTCAGGAACTGGTCGCGAAGATCGGCGCGCGGATTGACATTCATATGGGCGACGAACTCGAACTTGCCCTTGACATGAGCAAATGCCATTTCTTCGATCCGGAAACCGAACTGAGAATCAAGAAATACTAAAGGAAAGCAAAGCCATCCGCGGGTGGCTTTTTTTATGAACGAAAACACTTTATATTTTTACGAATGCGAAGACGGGCTGTTGGAAATCAACGTCGACTATCAAAAAACGCACCCGCTGACCGCTCGTCAACTCTTTGAGAATCTTTTGCTTCGGGAAATGACGACGCTTAAAGGCCGTATCGACGCCCTGAGGAAGCTCTTCTCCTTCGCGTACAACGTCCCGGTATACATCAATCCGGCAATGGTGTTTTTCAAGGTTTCCGGGAAGGAAAGGCTCTGGGTTAACGGGGCTAATGTGGCCACGATCAAAAACCGCACCGGCAAAGGAATAATTATTTTTAAATGCGGAATATTATTGGCAACGGACAAAAACTACCGGACGCTTAAGAACGCTTACGAGAAAATCCTCATGATTTCCGTCGATAAAAACGATTTATTTTCCGATCAAGACCTATACTTTTAATGGAAAAAGTGGTATACTTGTATAAAAAGATTATAAACTAAAATACAAAGGAGACAGATATGAGTAAAAAAACCGTAAGAGACGTCGATTTAAAGAATAAGACAGTCTTGATCAGGGTTGACTTCAACGTCCCGATGAAGGACGGGAAGATCACCGACGACAACCGGATCGTCCAGGCCCTGCCGACGATTCGTTACGTGTTGGACCAGAACGCCAAGGTCGTCCTGCTTTCGCATCTTGGCCGGATCAAAACGGAAGAAGACAAACAAAAGAATTCTTTGCAGCCGGTGGCGGAAAGGCTGAGCGAACTGTTGCAACAGCCAGTCGCCTTCATCCCCGCGACGAGGGGTCCCGAACTGGAAAACGCCATCAAGAACATGAAATCGAAACATGTTTTAATGCTCGAAAACACGCGTTTTGAAGACTTGAACAATAAAGCGGAATCGAGCAATAATCCGGAACTGGGCGCTTACTGGGCGTCCCTGGGCGAGGCCTTCGTCAATGACGCGTTCGGCACGGCGCACCGCGCCCACGCCTCCAACGTCGGCATCGCCGCCAACAGCGACATCGCTGTCGCCGGATTCCTGCTGGAAAAAGAAATAAAGTTCATCGGCGAGGCCGTCGAAAACCCGCAACGCCCGTTCTATGCGATCCTGGGCGGCGCGAAGGTCAGCGACAAGATCTCGGTCATTGAAAACCTTTTGAACAAGGCCGACAAGATCCTGATCTGCGGCGCGATGGCGTACACGTTCTTCAAGGCCCTTGGCTACGAAGTCGGAACGTCGAAGTGCGAACTGGATTACGTCGATTATGCGAAGTCTCTGCTTGAAAAAGGCAAAGGGAAAATCGTCCTGCCCGTCGACAACGTCGTGACGAAGGAATTCGCCGAGGACGCCGAAGGTGTCGTCGTCAACTCCAATGAAATCCCCGCCGACATGATGGGAATGGATATCGGTCCAAAGACGGTCGAACTTTTCCGCAAAGAACTTGCTGATGCGAAAACGGTCGTCTGGAACGGCCCCGCGGGCGTGTTTGAATTCAACAAGTTCGCCACCGGAACCAAGGAAATCTGCAAGATCATCGCCGGGTTGAAAGACGCGATCACGATCGTCGGTGGCGGCGACAGCGCCGCGGCGGCGATCAGCATGGGATTCGAAAAGGAATTCACCCACATATCCACCGGCGGCGGTGCCAGCCTCGAACTGCTGGAAGGAAAGGAACTTCCGGGGATCGCGGCGATTGAAGACAAATGCTGCTGTTGCTGTCATTAAGGTAGGCGCCATGAGAAAACCGATAATCGCCGGCAACTGGAAAATGTTCAAAACCCGTGACGAAGCCTTGCAGTTCGTTTATGCCGTGGCCGACAAGGTCCCCGGTATCAATAAGATCGACAGCGTCGTTTGCGCCCAATTCACCGTTCTTCGCTGCCTGGTGAAGAGACAAGGTCCCAATCTACGCATCGGCGCGCAAAACATGCATTTCGCCGATGAGGGAGCCTTCACCGGCGAGGTGTCGGCGCCGATGCTGAAGTCGCTTGACGTCAGTTACGTCATTATCGGCCACAGCGAGCGTCGGGCGATGTTCAACGAAACGGACGAAGCCGTCAACAAGAAACTTCACAAAGCGTTCGAATACAATCTGACCCCGATCCTTTGCGTCGGCGAATCACTCGCCGAACGGGAAGCGGGGCGCACCGAGGAAGTCATCAAGCGGCAGCTGGATCTCGATCTGGCTGGGCTTTCCGCCGAGGAGGTCAAAAACCTCGTCATCGCCTACGAACCGATCTGGGCGATCGGGACGGGGCGGACTGCGACGAGCGAGGTCGCCAATGAGACCTGCGGTTTCATCCGCGCCTACATCGCTTCATCCTTCGGCGATGATGTTGCCCAAGCCATCCGCATCCAATACGGCGGCAGCGTCAACGTCAAGAATATCGGCGAGCTGATGGCCATGCCGCATATCGACGGCGCCCTGATCGGCGGTGCGAGTCTGAAGAGCGATGATTTCCTGCAAATGATAAACGTCGCGCTCGCAGTGAAAAATTCTTGACATTTGTCATAAAAAATGTATAATAATTGGGTATCTACAAGCAGCACTTGAATGAACGGGATTGACAGATGGTTCCTGCAGAGGGGTTATTAGCTTGCTGCTTCAGCGAAAGCCATATATCGATCTGTCATCGCGTTTGATTCAGGTCCTTTGTAAATATAAAAAATATAAAGGAGGAAAACAATGTCTCGTTACACCGGCCCAAGCTGGAAGATTTCCCGCCGGTTGAAATACTCGGTATTGGAAAGCGGGAAAGAGTTAAAGAAACGCGCGTACGCGCCCGGCCAGCACGGTATGAAGCGCAGCAAGTTATCCGAATACGGGATACAGCTGCAGGAAAAGCAAAAGGTGCGCTTCACCTACGGGATGAGCGAAAAGCAATTCAAGAAGTTCTTCGAACTCGCCCGGAAGATGAAAGGCAAACAAGGTTATAACTTCCTGATCCTGCTCGAGTCGCGCCTCGACAACCTGGTGTACCGGATGGGAATCGCCGTATCGCGGCGGCAGGCACGCCAATTGGTATCGCACGGCCATATCACCGTCGACGGCAAAAAGACCAACATCCCGTCCTATATCGTGAAACCTGGGCAAACGATCGGCGTCAAGGAAACCTCGCGCAAACTCGATATCATCAAGACAGCGCTCGAATCGTTAGCGAGCAGGAAACCGTACGTGACTTTCGATGAGTCGACGATGTCCGGGCAATATGTCAGGTATCCCGAACGCGACGAGTTCTTACCGGAAATCAAAGAGAACCTGATCGTCGAATTCTACAACCGATAAAAAAAGAGCTTCGGCTCTTTTTTTTCATTATACAAGACTCACGTCCGGATTTACTTCCTTCGCTTTTTTGATTCCGCGTGCGATGATGACCGTTATTTGTTCCAGAAAACGCCGGTCGACCGTGGAAAAACGGTTGAATTGCTTGCTGTCAAGATCGAGAACGCCGTAAATCTCGTCATCGATAAAAATCGGGATGACGATTTCCGAATTGGTTGCCTCGTCGCAGGGAATATGGCCTTCGAATTCGTGGACGTTCGGCACGACGATCGTCTTCCGGGCTTCGACGCATTTCCCGCATACGCCCGTTCCCGTCCGGATGGGGTTGCAGGCCGGTTTGCCCTGGAACGGTCCGAGAATCAGCAAATCGCCTTTCAACAGATAAAAACCCGCCCAGTTGACGTTACGCATGAACATTTTTATCAGGGCCGCGCTATTGGCAAGTATTGATAGTTCGTGATGCTCGGAATCGAGCAGGTTTTCAACGGCGTTAATCAGATTGAGGTAATCGGTTTTTTTATTAATGGCAATCTCCTCCTCACCGGTAAATTGACATATTGACATTTTATCGTATTAGCGGGAAAATATCAAGTTTTTAAATGGCTTTTTAATTCTTTGATAAAACTGAAATTTATAGTATAATATATAATTGATAACACTCAGAAACAGGTGCAAACATGCTATATTTCGATTACGCGGCGACGACCCCGATCGATCGGGAAGTTTTAGACACATACGCCCGCGTGCAGACAGAATTTTTCGCAAACATCAATTCCCTGCATCAGCTCGGACAGAGCGGTAACTATCTGTTTGAAAAAATCAAACAGGAAATCGCCGCCTTGCTTAATATCGACAATCACTACTTGGTATTCACCGGGAGCGCCACGGAAGCAAACAATATCGCGATCCTCGGCGTCGCCCGCAAGCACCCGCGGGGAAAGATCATAACGACGCGGATCGAGCATCCTTCCGCTTACGCCGTCTGCCGGCAGTTGGAAAGCGAAGGACATGAGGTCAAATACCTTGACGTCGACGCCAAAGGCGTTTTTGATCCCGCACAATTGGCGGCTTATCTTGATAACGATACGGTGCTGGTTTCGATCATGTGGGTAAACAACATAACCGGAGCCATCCAGCCGATCCGGGAAGCGGCGGAATTGGTAAGGGCGTATCCGAAGGCGAAACTGCACGTCGACGCGGCGCAGGGTTTTTGCAAGGTCGCGCCCGCATTTGCCTTCGGCGATATCGACCTTTTGACTTTCAGCGCCCATAAAATATACGGACCGAAGGGCATCGGGTTACTTGCATTCAGGAAGAACATCGAAGTCCAGAAAATAATGTACGGTTCCGACGCCCAGCACAACGTCCGTCCCGGCACCGTCGACCTGGCGGCGGCGGCCGCTTTTTGCAAGGCCATTAAAAAGTTCTATCCCGAAACCGGCCGGAATCACGAGATCGTGAGGAAACTCAACGCCCGCCTGCGGGAAAAGCTTCGCGGTCTATCCGGGCTTGTCATCAACAGCGCTGAGGAAGGAAGTCCCTATATCATTAATATTTCCTTCCCCGGCCGTAACGGCGAGACGGTCGTTCACATGCTTGAACGCGACGGGATCTTCGTTTCCACCGGGTCGGCCTGTTCTTCGAAACTGAAGGAACCGGAACGAACGATACTCAGCATGACCGGTTCCGAGGCGATCGCCCTTTCTTCGATCAGAATCAGTTTTTCCCACCAGACGGGTTTTGATGATCTGGACAAATTAGCGGAAGCGTTGCGACGGGTGACGGAAAATGTATGATTTGATAATGATCAGATACGGGGAAATGACGTTAAAGAAAGGCAATTACCGTTATTTCCAAAAACAAATCAACGACAACATCAAACGGAAATTGAAGGATTTCCCGAATCTTAAGTTTTCCAGCACCAATTACCGTTTTTACATCTATCTGAACGGGACGGACCACGTTCCGATCATCGAAAAGCTGAACACCATCTTCGGGATTTCCTCATACAGCCTGTGCGCGCGCACGGAACCCGATTATGATGCGATCGCGGACACAGCCGTCGAATTGATTCAGGCGGAAAAAAGGAAGGAAATCTGCACGTTCAAGGTCGAGACCAACCGCGGCGATAAATCCTTCCCGGCGACCTCTCCCGAGATCTCCAAGGAAGTCGCGGCCCGCGTCCTGCCGCGCGTCATGGGTCTCGTGGTCGATGTTCACAATCCCGACCTGACATTGCATATCGATCTGAGAACCGAGGGCACCTATGTTTACCTTAACAGCATCAAAGGCCTCGGGGGCCTGCCGGCGGGGATATCGGGCAAGGGTCTGCTTTTGATTTCCGGCGGGATCGACAGCCCGATCGCCGGTTTCCTGGCGCTGAAGAAAGGCGTCGACCTTACGGCTTTGCATTTCGCCTCACCCCCGTTCACCAGTGACATGACCTTGCAGAAAGTGATCGACCTGCTTCAGCAACTTGCCAAATACACCGCCACCGGGAAGATCAGGCTGCTGGTGTGCCCGTTTACGGAAATCCAGGAAGAAATCCACAGACATGTCGACGACATTTACAACATCACGGTGATGCGCCGCCATATGTACCGGATCGCCGACGCCTTGTGCCGCGCCCATAACCTGGGGATGATCGTAAGCGGAGAGAGCATCGGGCAGGTCGCTTCGCAGACGGTAGAAAGCCTCAAGGTGATCAACGAGGTTACGAACCTGCCGGTGATCAGGCCGCTTTCGACTTTTGACAAAACGGAAATCATCGCCATCGCCCGGGAAATCGGTACTTACGATATCTCGATCCGTCCGTATGAGGACTGCTGCACGATTTTCGTTCCCGAGCACCCGGTCATCAAACCGGATGCGCGTAAGGTCGCGATCCAGGAAAACAAGTTTGATTTTTCCGCATTGATTGAAAAAGCGCTCGCCAACATGGAAGTAATCGAAATCGATCACGCCGTAAAATTCTCAATTTTTGAAAAAATGAAAATCCCTGGTAATTACGAAATCTAAGTATAAAAAATTTTTTTCATCTCACAATATTATTGCATTTTTAAGCGAAGAATGTTAATGGCAACAATTGCTTGATTAAAAACTGGTTATTTTGATGAATAATGCTAATAATAAAGATGACAGGAGGTGAAAAGAATGAATACTTCATCTTTTAATCCCGGAGCTGCCGGATCTGCGAAAAACCAGAGCAGCAAAAACAAATTGGTTGTTCCTGGGGCACAGAACGCGATTGATCAAATGAAATACGAAATTGCCAGTGAATTCGGTGTTAACTTGGGGCCGGACGCCACTTCGCGTCAAAATGGTTCCGTAGGTGGAGAGATTACTCGTCGTTTGGTAAAACTTGCTCAATCCAATTTAGGTTCGACGACCAACAGATAAGTAACCGATAAAAAAGTGCTTCACCAAGCACTTTTTATTTTTCTGTGGAAATATGTCCGCGATTATGTTATCATATACTATGCGGAAAAAGGAGAAGTCAACATGAACAATCACGAGAACGATATCGAAATCATCGTCGACGAAGACAATAATGAAGTCGATGATGTCAGCAATCGGATCTATGAAATTGACGTCCGTTGCCAGGAAATTGAGGTCATGCTGGAGAATTACGATTTCGAACTCTCCGAAAAAGGCAACGAATTGTTTACTGAAGAGGAATATGAGAACCTGCTCGCCGAGTACAAACAATTAAAAAAAGAAAAACGGGAACTGCTGAAGACGAAACGCGTGAAGACGATCTGGGACGAGATCCCGCTCTGGATGGCTGTCTACATGATCGCGCAGCTTATTTTCTCTTTTTATTTCGTGCAGGCTTTGTTAAGCATGCATTTGGCGAATTTCCTCACCAGGTTGTTCTCGGTGACCAGCGGCGTCGTTTATGATATTTTTTCGTTTATCCTGCCGACACTAAGCCTGATCGCGTCACTGGTGATCCTGCTGCTTTTGAAGAACAAGAAACTGAAGAAATTTTTCTTTTTCTTCTGCTTCGTCCAGTTGGCGGAAACGCTGATCACGGTCGGACTCATGTTATGGATCATCCTGAAATGAAACGCATCGATTCCGTCAACAACCAGTTTATAAAAGATCTTTATAAACTGCGTCTGAAAAAGCACCGGGACGAAGCAAAAAAATTTCTGATTGAAGGCTATCACCTCGTTGCGGAGGCGGCCGGAAGCGGCCTGCTTGAGACCGTGCTGATCTGCGATTCCAAGGATGAAATCAAGGACGTTGAGAACGTGCTCGTCACGGAGGCGATCATCGACAAACTTGCCCCGGCGCGTTCGCCGCAGAAGATCATCGGCGTTTGCCGGTATCTGCCGGAGCATCAAATCGCGGGAGAAAGATTTTTGCTTCTGGACGGAATCAGCGATCCGGGGAACCTGGGAACGCTGATCCGCGCCGCTCTCGGTTTTGGCATCGATTGCGTGATCGCAAGTCCCGACACCGTCGATATTTACAATGACAAGGCGTTGCGCGCAAGCCAGGGAGCAATTTTTAAGATCAAAATCACTCAGGAAGAGCTTATCCCCGCAATCGCCCGTCTGAATGAGTCCGGCGTTCCGATTTACGGCACCGCGCCCAAAGGCGGCGTGCCATTACGGACCGTACCCGTAAAACAAAAATACGCGCTCGCTCTCGGAAACGAAAGCCGCGGCGTGCGCGCGGAGATTGCGGCGCTGTGCGAGCAGGACATCACCATTGAGACCCAGACCAGTTTGGAGTCGCTCAACGTCGCCGTTGCCGGGAGCATCATCATGTATCATTTAAGCCGAAAAGAATCAAGCGATTGATTCTTTTTTTACTGCATGTGAAAACCATTGATAATACCGCGGCTAAAGGGAAAAATAAAGACAAACAAAGCGAAGGATGTTATCAATGGAAAATAAGGTTCCAAACCGGCTTATAAACGAAAAATCCTTATATTTGCGTCAGCACGCGCACAATCCGGTTGACTGGTATCCGTGGGGTGAAGAAGCGTTTGCCCGCGCTGCGGCGGAGGACAAGCCGGTTTTCATCTCGATCGGCTACAGCAGTTGCCATTGGTGTCACGTCATGGCGCTTGAATGCTTCGAAAATCAAAAAATCGCCGATTATCTGAACGAGTTCTTCGTTTCGATCAAGGTCGATCGCGAGGAACGACCCGACATCGACCACGTCTACATGAGTTCATGTCAGGCGGTGACGGGATCGGGCGGTTGGCCGTTGTCGGTATTTGCGGGGCATGACAAAAAGCCGTTTTACGCCGGCACGTATTTTCCGCCGCCGGTTTTTCTCCAGCTTTTGAAAAACATCGTCCGGCTCTGGCAAAAAAACCGTTCGAAACTTTTGGCAAACGGCGAATTGATTCTTGCCCACATCAAATCGCCGGTATTCAACCCGGAGGCGATCAGCTATACCGCGGTCGAGGAAGGTTATTTGCGTTTGAAACAAAGCTTTGATCCCGAATACGGCGGCTTTTTCAGCGAACCGAAGTTTCCCCTGCCTCATTACGTATGGTTTTTGTTAAAGTATTATCAATGCTATTACAAGGAAGAAACGCGCATCATGGCGGAAAAAACACTCGATGCGCTACGGGAAGGCGGGATATGCGATCATGTGGGTGGCGGATTCTTCCGCTACTCGACCGACCGGCATTGGACTATCCCGCATTTTGAAAAAATGCTTTACGATAACGTCATGCTTCTATATGTCTACGCCGAGGCCTATCGCGCTCTTGGAATAGAAAAGTACCGATCCACCGCTGATAAAATCGCCGGATACCTTCTTACGCGTCTCAGAAGCAAGGAAGGAGGTTTTTACGCGGCCGAGGACGCTGATTCCGAGGGTGAGGAAGGCAAGTATTATCTATTTACCTATGACGAGATAACTGCCGCTCTCGGCGCGCGGGCCGATATCTTCACGAAATATTTTGACGTCACGCCTCGCGGTAACTTCCATAGCAAAAATGTTTTGCGCTTAAAGGAAGAGATATCTCCGGCGGATGCGGAGGTGATCGGCGAATGCCTGCAGCTGCTACGCGGGATGCGCGCGGAAAGGACGGCTCCCTTGCTTGACAACAAGGTGCTTACGGCCGGAAACGGGCTTGCGATCGCGGCCTTCGCATTTGCCGGGAGGGTTTTCGAAAATGTCGGTTTCATCAAAGCGGCGGAAGAAACCTTCCGGTTCATCGAAGATAAGCTTATGGTTTCCGGCAGACTCCACGCCCGCTATTGCGAAGGGGAAACCAAATACCCGGCGACCGCCGCCGATTACACCGCCTTGTTGTTCGGACTGATCGAATTGTATGAAGCAACGTTTAAAGAGGAATTTTTAAATAAAGCGCAATTATTAAATGTTTCATTTTTTGGAGAATTTTATGATATAATAGATGGCGGATATTATTACACAGGCCGCGACAGCGAGACCGTCCTGTTCCGGTTCAAGGAATACACCGACGGCGCCGTGCCATCGTCCAATGCCCTGCAGGTTTACAACCTGTACCGGCTTTCCGCTCTGACCAATGCTGCGACGCTTTATGAGACGGCGGAACAAACCTTGAGACTTTTGTCCGGCGAGATCAGGAAGCATCCGCTCGATTGCCTTTTCAGCCTGCAATCCGTCCTGATGCGCTATCACGGCGCGCTCGAATTGAATGTTGTGGTCCCGCCCGGATATGACCGCGGATCCATTAACGATGCGATCGACGCCATTGATTGGCCGTTTATCAACGTCTGGGTGATGGAAGGCGAACGCCTGGAAATCCGCGCGTGCGCGAAAGGCAAGTGTTATCCGCCAATCGCAGAATTTGCACAATTGTCTGAACTGATAAAACGCACTTAGACTGAATATAATATGACGAAAGGAGAGACAAAATGGATCGATATCAATGCGAGGGTTGCGAGTATATCTATGATCCCGAAAAGGGAGACCCGACACAAGGCATTGAACCGGGGACCCCTTTTGAAGAGTTGCCGGATGATTGGATTTGTCCTGATTGCGGCTTAGGAAAAGAGTACTTCCAGAAACTCTAAAAAAAGAGCAGACGGATCGATTCCCGTCTGTTCTTTTCATAAAAACACCATGAAAAAATAACTATATTTACAAATAGACAAAAGATATTTCTTGTGCTAGAATTAAAATGGCGATAACCGGGGTGGGTCTAATGATTATCCTTTGCATCGATTTAAAAAGCTTTTATGCATCGGTCGAATGCGTTTTACGCGGCCTCGACCCGCTTACGGCCGATCTGGCGGTTGCCGACGAAAGACGCGGGAACGGCTCGATCGTTCTGGCAGTCTCGCCCCATCTGAAGCAACGGGGCGTCCATTCGCGCTGCCGTCTGTATCAGGTGCCGCGCGATGGGGTGATCATCGCCCGCCCGCAGATGAAGAAATACATCGAGTACTCGTGCAAGGTGTATGGAATATATCTGCGGTTCGTTTCCCCGGAAGACATCCACATCTACAGCATCGACGAGGCTTTTCTCGACATCACGCATTATATTAAATATTATAATGCCTCACCGACGGAAATCGCGAAAAAGATCCTTTCCGCCATTTATAAGGAAACGGGACTCCCGGCATCCTGCGGTGTCGGAGACAACATCTTCCTTGCGAAGGTCGCGCTCGACTGTCTCGCCAAGTACCGTCCCGACGGCATCGCCTATCTGGACAAGGAACGGTTCCGTCGCTATATATGGGACCTGCGTCCCCTGGACAATATCTGGGGGATCGGCCGCCGGCTAGCGCGGCGATTGACGGACCTTGGCATCCATACGCTACGCGAACTGGCGCAAACCCCTGCCGAGAAACTGGAAAAGGAATTCGGCGTTCTTGGATTTGAACTTCACAACCACGCCAACGGCGAGGATGCGACCACGGTGCGCGAGGCGCGGGAATACCATCCCAAAAGCAAGACCTTCGGCCACGGCCAAGTCTTTCTCGAGGATTACAGTTACCAGGATGTCAAGGTGGTGATCACGGAAATGGCGGCCGAGATCGCGACGGAACTGGCGTTGCGCCGGTTGTGCTGTCAGGAAGTCGCCCTCGGTATCGGCTATTCCCAGCAATACGGCGGCGGGTTCTACCGACAGCGGAAACTGGAAACGAAGACGGGCAGTTTCAAGGTCCTGCTTTCGGTCTATATGGATATATACGAGAAAAACGTGGTCGACTTGCCAATCAGGACGATCAGCATGCGCGTCGGGAAACTTTCGTACGAGGAGTTCCTCCAGCCCGACCTGTTCTCCGACGCCGATATCGGCATCAAGGAACGCAACCTTTATCGCGCCATCGGCGAGATCCGGGAAAGATTCGGAAAGGCGGCGGTCCGCCTGGCGGTGAGCAACACGGAAAAAGCGACCCTGGTAAAACGAAGCATCCTGATCGGAGGACACAATGCCGAGTAAGGAACGCAATGGGAAATGGCAGCCGTTTGACGCGCTTGAGGGCTTTCGTGCGGCAATCAAGGCGACCGAGCGGGAAAAAGCAAAAATCCCGAAACCGGAGCTGTTGCCGGACGCCGTCACGGAAATCGACCAGGCGCTCAGGTGGGCGCTGGAAAACGGCGCGGAAGCGGAGATCACCTATTATCACGACGGCGCGATCTGCCGGATCGCCGGCGTCGTCACGAAAATCGATGTGATCGCGCGCAGCGTTTCCGTCGGCCGGAAACGCGTCGATCTGGATGCGATCGTCGGCGTGAAAACAAACAATGACGAAAGGGAGTTATGCGAATGAAAAGAATCGTCATCGCCGCCGGGTGTTTCTGGGGCGTGGAGGCATATTTCAAACGCCTCAAGGGCGTCGAAGCGACCAGGGTTGGTTATGTCAACGGCAATTTCGCCAACCCGCGCTACGAGGATCTGAAGGCCCGGAAGGCGACCCATGCCGAGGCTTGCGAGATCATTTATGACGATCAGGTCCTGACGCTTGAAGACATCCTCGAACACATGTTCCGGTTCATCGACCCGACGAGCCTGAACCGTCAGGGCGGAGATATCGGCATCCAATACCGGACCGGCATTTATTATGTTTCTGCGGAAGACAAGGAGGTCGCGGAACGCTTCATCGCCGAAAAACAAAAGGAATACGCCGCGCCGATCGTCGTCGAGGTGGAGCGGGAGGACGGGTTCTATCCCGCGGAAGAGTATCATCAGGATTATCTCGGAAAAAACCCGAACGGATATTGTCACGTCGATCTGCGTTTGTTGCGCGACGACGAAAGAAAATAAAGTTTCCCACCGCAAAGGTGAAACAGAGGAGGAGTAATGAAGAAGAGTTGGAAACCATTAGCGGTATTATTCGTTTTATTCGCGTTCGCGCTGTTCGCAATTGCGTGCAAGAAAGAACCTCTTGATCCGGAATTGGAACTGACGCGCACCGCATACGAGCTGGAAATCGGCGCGACCACCGATATCGGCTATACGATCAAAAATGAGAAAGACGGCCTGACCGTGCTCTTCGCGTCCGAAGACGACGAAGTCGCGACGGTCGATTCGGCAGGAAAAATAACGGCGATCGCGGAAGGCGAAACCGTCATCACCGTCGTCATCGACGGGTATCCGGAAACGGAAAAGGAGATCGCGGTCAGCATCCTGGGATTTCCGCTGACCCTGACGGGTCCGAACAGCGTTAACGTCGGCGAGACGATCACGCTTACGGCGACCGACCGCAACCGCCCCGACAACACGGTCTTGTGGGAATCAGAAAATCAGCAGATCGCATCGGTTGACGAAAACGGGACGGTGACGGGTATCGCACCCGGCACCGTCACGATCAAAATCTATTCGAAAGTGACTACTGACACCCTGGAGAAGGAGATAACCGTCGTACAACCCGAACCGGTCGCCGTCGAGGTCTCCGTCAGGGGCAATCCGCGCATCATCGTCCTGAGTGAGATCAGGCTGAAGCACAAGGTCTCGCCAGCCGGCGCGAACCAGAACGTCACCTGGCGGTCGTCCGACGAAAACATCGCAACCGTCGACCAGGAAGGCAGAGTCTACTGTCTGCATTCCGGCACCGTCGACATCATCGCCGTCGCGGATGGCGGCGTGGAAGGGAGCATCACCTTGAACATCGAAGTCGATCCCATCGAAATCATCAAGAGTTTTCACGTTGCAAACCCGATCGCCCGTTATGTGACGACCTACGGCAACTCGGAAAAATCGGAACTCGTCTATGGAAGCGTGTCCCGTTATTTCCCCGGACCGCTTAATCTGCGCGAACAGATCATCGACATCACGCCGACGATCGACGGCGCGCCCAATCCCTATATCGGCCAGGTCGCGACTCCCGCGATGATTCAGGCCGCGGAAATGAAGACCGTTCGCTCCGGCATCCTGAAACCGGAAATTAAAAGCATAATTTATCACGATACCGGAAATAATGATATTGGAACTAATGCGGCGAATCATGCAGCTTTTATGGTTGGTCCCTATAATAATCTTGTTCGTTCATGGCATTACACCGTCGACGACGAAGAGGTCATCCAGCACCTTCCCGACAACGAAGTCGGCTGGCAGGGTGACACCTATGCGGCGTACACGACGACGATCGGCATTGAGACCTGCGTCGATCAAAACAGCGATTTGTACACCACCTGGCACCGGACGGCGAAACTGATGGCAACGCTTCTGGTCAAGTACGACCTCAAGGTCAGCGACATCAAACAGCACTACGATTTCAGCCAGAAAAACTGCCCGCAGACCCTCAGACGCAACAACCTCTACGCCAACGCCATCTCCCTGGTCGAGGCGGAATATCTAGCCCTGACCGAACTTTCCGGGTACACGATAACCTTCACCTCGAGCAACACCGAGTACGTTGACAACTATGGCCGGATCGTGAAACTGCTTGATCAACCGATCCGCGTCGGGTACATGGTCACGGTTTCGGACGGGAAGGGTTATAACGAATCGATCTTCCTTTATTCCGATTTGCCGGCCAAACCGTAAAAAACATTTGACAGCACCAGGTAATCATGCTATAATACATAGTGGATTAAAGTTAAGGAGTGAGTTCATCTCACTCCTTTATATCGTAATGCCGGGTATGAAAAACCGCGATACCTGGCGGATTTTGTAATTCGACGACATAATTCTACGCTTCTTTCGGGTCAGAAAAACAAACGAAAAAAAGCAATACGGTTAATTTTTAGGAGGTAAAATGATCAGCAAGAATTTTTTTGATTCCTTGGAGACAATCGCCGCGGAAAGAGGATTGACGATCGAGGACGTCTTGTCAAAGGTGGAAACGGCCATCGCCGTCTCCAGCCGTAACGCCGGCTATTCGGGGGATATCAAGACGGAATGGGATTTCGAAAAAAAGAAAATCAAAGTTGTCGAGTATAAGTATGTTGTCGATAAGATCGATCCGGAAGGCCCGGCGCGCGGGCAGATTCTGCTGGAAGAAGCGCAAGCACTGAAACCGAAAGTCAAGGTCGGCAGCGAGATCAGGACGGAAATCAACCTGAACTCCTTCAGCCGGAAGGCCGCCTCGATTTTCAAGCAAAGCCTGCTGAGCGGCTTGAAGGAACTGGAAAGGGAGTACGCGTACCAGTACTTCTCCGAGAAAGTCGGTGAAGTCATCAATGCGACCGTGATCGACTATAACAACGGCTTCGTGACTTTCCACATCGGAAAGAACACCGTTGCGACGATGCCGGACAAGGAAGGCCTGCCGGGAGAAAGTTTCGAACCCGGCGAAGTTAAGAAGGTCTATATCACGAAGGTCGAGAAAACCACGAAAGGCCCGAAGGTCTTTTTGACGCGCGTCAACCGCGAAATCGTCAAACGGCTCTTCGAATTGGTCATCCCCGAGGTCCACGACGGGTCCGTGGAGATCATGGGCATCGCCCGCGACCCCGGCGACCGGACGAAGATCGGCGTCGTTTCCCTTCAGGAAAACGTCGACCCGATCGGCGCCTGCGTCGGTCAGGGCGGATTGCGCATCAAGGAAATCAACCGGCTGCTGAACAACGAGAAAATCGACATCTTTATCTGGCGGGACAATTCCGTTGATCTGATCGCCGAGGCGTTGCTTCCGGCGCAATCGTTAAGTGTGATCACCGACGAGAAAAAGAAACAGGCGACGGTGATTGTGGCCGACGACCAGTATTCCCTCGCCATCGGCAAGAAAGGACAGAACGCCCGTCTGGCGGCCTACGCCATCGGCTGGAAGATCGACATCAAGAAACTATCGGACGCTACCAAGGAAGGCATCGAATTCACATATAACGTCAAACGAAATTAGGTGTTGCTTATGAAACAAAAGAAAATACCCATCAGGCAATGCGTGGCGACCAATGACCGCTACCCGAAAAAGGAGATGTTCAGGATCGTGCGCACGCAGGATGGCAGTGTCGAAATCGACCCCACGGGCAAGCTCCGCGGCCGCGGCGCTTATCTGTCCCGGCAAAAGGAAGCGATTCTGAGGGCGAAAAAGACCAGGGTCCTGGACAAACACCTCGGAGTGAATGTTCCTCCCGAACTTTATGACCGCCTGCTGCGGTTGCTGAAGGAGGACAATGAACAGGAGTAAGGTCCTCGGTTATCTGGGTCTCGCCCGCAGGGCCAATCGATTGATTGCCGGTAGCGACGCCGCTTTATGGGCGCTGTCGCAGGGAAAGGCGCGGCTGGTCTTCATCGCAAGCGACGCCGCCCGCAACACCGTAAACAAGTTCGCGAACAAATGCCATGCCAGCAATGTGCCGATGATAAATGAATATTCAAGCGAAGAATTGTCCAAGGCGATCGGCAAAACCCTTTGCAAGGTCCTTACGGTCACCGACCGGGGGTTTTCCCAGGCGATCCTCGGACAGTTAAATGGAGGTATTAAATGAAAGTTAGGGAAATTCTCGAGATAATTCAGGTTCCGGAAGCAGAATTATTGACAAAATTGGAGAACGTCGGAATCACAGCCGATCTGGATACCGACATCGCCAACGACATCGTCAAGAAACTAAGCAAGGTATATAAGGTCGACATCAAGGCGGAAGCGCGGAAACAGGCCGCGGCCGCCGCAGCTAAGGACCAGCCGGCGGTTCCGGAAGAAAAGAAAGAAGCTGCGCCGGCGCCGGAAAAACCAGCGAAAAAGCCCAGGGAACCACAAAAGCCGAAACCCAAGCAGCAACCGGCCGGGCAGCCGCCGAAACAACCGGCGCCTACCAAAAAAACCGAGCCGGCCAAACCAAAACAAGTCGAGCCCGGGAAGAAAGGCGAGCCGGATAAGGGCAAGAAGCCCGCAGAACAGCGGAAAGCCGAACCGCCGAAAGCGCCCCGGCCGCAACAACCCGCGAAAAAGCCGGCGGATACCGAGGAACCTGAAATCGAGTTAACCAGAGTATATGACGATAAATACAACGAATACGAAAAAGAAGCCCGGGTACACGTACGCCTAAAAAATGTCAAGAAGCGCTCGAAAAAGTCGGGTCAGCGCCAGGCAAACATCCACATCCACAGCGATAACGTTCTCTATTACATCCCGGGAATGACCGTCGCCCAAATCGCTGACGCGATCAAGGTCGGCGTCGGCGACCTCGTCCGTAAACTCGTCATGATGGGATTCATGGTGAGCGCCACGCAGGCGATCGACCGCGATCTGGTCGAACTGCTTGCTGAGGAATTCTACTTCGTCCTGAAAGACAAGGCCGAGGAAGACATCACCAAATTCGAAAACATCAAGATCGATGATCCGGAGGACGCGCTTGAGGAAAGGGCGCCGATCGTCACGATCATGGGTCATGTCGACCACGGGAAGACGACGCTTCTGGACACGATCAGGAACACCAAGGTCGCCGCAAGCGAAATGGGCGGAATCACCCAACACATCGGCGCATACCAGGTCAAGAAGAACGGACGATACATTACTTTCATCGACACTCCGGGCCACGCCGCTTTCACAGAAATGCGGGCGCGGGGCGCGATGGTGACCGATATCGTGGTTTTGGTCGTGGCGGCCGATGATGGCGTCATGCCCCAGACCAAGGAAGCGATCGATCACGCGCGCGCAGCCAAGGTGCCGATCATCGTGGCGATCAATAAGATCGACAAGCCCAACGTCAATCCCGACCGCATCAAGCAGGAACTGAGCGAATACGACCTGCTCCCTGAAGAATGGGGCGGGAAAACGATCTACGTCCACATTTCGGCGTTGACCGGACAGGGCGTCGACGATCTGCTGGAAATGATCCTGCTTACCGCCGATATGGAAAACTTCCGCGCCAATCCCAACCGCCTTGGCATGGGAACCGTGATCGAAGCGAAACTCGACCGCGGCCGCGGTCCGGTCGCGACCCTGCTCGTCAAGAACGGCACGATCAAGATTGGCGACCCGATCGTCGTGGGCAACACCTACGGGAAGATCCGAGCGATGCAGGATGAGACACGGGCGAAACTGAAATCGGCCGGACCTTCGAAGGCGGTCGAGATCACAGGTTTGAACGCCGTCCCGCAGGCCGGCGACCAGTTCATGGTCTTCGAAGACGAGAAGACGGTCCGCCTGATTGCCGAGGAACGGGCGAAACGCGCGTTTGAAAAAGAAATGGGCGTCGGGAAGCCGATCCAGCTGGCGAACCTTTTCGACAACCTCGGCCAGACCGCCAAGGAATTAAACCTGATCATCAAGGGCGACGTCCACGGTTCAATCGAGGCGCTTCAGGGCGCTTTGGAGAAAATCAATGTTGAGGGCGTCAAGGTCAACGTCGTTCGAGCCAGCGTCGGCGGCGTGACCGAAAACGACATCAACCTCGCCGTCGCCTCGAAGGCGGTCATCATTGCCTTCAACGTCCGCGCCGCGGCGCAGATCAGCGAATACGCCAAGGAAAAAGAAATCGAGATCCGCTATTACAATATCATTTATAAACTGCTCGAAGACATTGAGGCCGCCCTTACCGGGATGCTCGAACCGGTCTTTGAGGAGAAGATCGTCGGCCAGGCCGAGGTCCGCGATACCTTCAAGGCCTCGAAACTGGGGACGATCGCCGGTTGCTACGTTACCGACGGCCTGATCGGCCGGAACAACGATGTCCGGCTCATCCGCGATTCGATCGTGGTTTTCGAAGGCAAAATCGCCTCGCTGCGTCGTTTCAAGGACGATGTCCGGGAAGTGAAAGCCGGGTATGAATGCGGGATTCTGATCGAAAACTATAACGACATCAAAGTCGGCGACATCATCGAAGCCTACGTAATGGAAAAAGTAAAGCGGGTGTGAACATGAGCTATAAGCAGGAAAGGTTGGAAAAAATCATCGAGAGGGAGCTGGGCAACATCATCCTTTCGGAAGTCAGGGACGAACGGCTGAAGTTCGTTACCATCACGAAAGTGACGCTGACGAACGATTATTCCTACGCGACCGTTCATTTCCGCGTCCTCGGCAACGAAAGGCAGATTGAGGCGACCTCGCAGACTTTCGAAGAGGCGAAAGGTTATATCAAGACCCTCCTCAGCAAGAAGATCAAGATGCGCAAAGTCCCGGAACTGCGTTTCAAATACGATACCTCGCTGGAGTACGGAAACCGTATCGAGCAAATCCTCAAGAATCTGGACAATCAGTAACCGGTCGGGACCATGACGAGGCTGCAGGAAAAACTGAACTCCTTGCCGAAAAAGCCTGGCTGCTATCTGATGTACAACCAGGCGCGGGAGATCATCTACGTCGGCAAGGCCAAAAACCTCTTCAACCGCGTAAAATCATATTTTACCGGCGTTCACGACGCCAAAACGACGAAACTGGTCGAAAACATCGCCGATTTCGAATACATCATCACCTCGTCGGAAAAGGAAGCGTTCATCCTCGAGATGAACCTGATCAAGAAACATAACCCGAAATACAACATCATGTTCACCGACGATAAAAAATATCCTTATATCGCGATTGGATCCGACCAGTACCCGCGGCTGTATTACACGCGTGACATCAAGAAAAAGGGGAAGTACTTCGGCCCTTATCCGCACGCGGCCGCCGCGAAGGAAATCGTCGAACTGCTGAACCGGATCTATCCGCTGCGCAAGTGCCGCATCATTCCGAAGAAGGAATGTCTTTATTATCATCTCGGGCAATGCCTGGCCCCCTGCATCAACGAGGTTTCCGAAGAAGAATACCAGATGATGCTGGATGAGATTGCCGTCTTTCTTAACGGCAACTCCAAAGCATTGGAGCAGAAACTTGATAGTAAGATGCGCCTGGCGGCGGACAATCTGCAGTTTGAGAAAGCGCTCGAATACCGGCAGATGCTCGAAAGTCTGAAAACGGTCGCCGAGAAACAAGTGATGGAAATGAGGATCAAGGATACCGATGTATTTTCTTATCATTGCGATGGGCAGTACGTCGGCATCCAGGTCTTCCACATCCGCAGTGAGAAAACGATCGGCAGCGACGATTACCTGTTCGAACTGATGGGCGAACCGGAAGAGATCTTCATCAATTTCATCGGCCAGTTTTACATTACCCATAACAACCCCCTTCCCCGGGAGATCCTGCTGCCGCCGGTGGACCTTTCTGGCCTTGACGAGGAAATAAGGAACCGGATCGTCATCCCCAAACGCGGGCAGAAGAAAAAATACGTCGACCTGGTGACGGAAAACGCCCGGGAAAAGTTAGCGCAGCTTTTGAAAATCAGGAAGAAGAAACTGGAGAAGACGCTCGGCGCCGTAAACGAACTGAGCGAACTTTTGGGCATCAAGCCGCCCCTTTACATCGAGGCGTTCGATGTTTCCAACATTCAGGGATCGTACTCCGTCGGCGCGATGGTCGCCTATCTTGACGGCGCCCCTTCCCGCAAAAATTATCGCAAGTATCGGATCAAGACGGTCAGCGGCGCCGACGACGTCCACTCGATGTATGAAATCGTCACCCGGCGATACCGGCGGTTACGCGACGAGGGCGCGCGCCTGCCCGACCTCGTCATCGTCGACGGCGGCCGGCCACAGGTGGACAGCGCCGAAAGGGCTCTCACCGCCCTGGAACTTGAGATCCCCGTTCTCGGTCTCGGCAAGGATGACCGTCATCGGACGTCGTATCTGGTGTTCAGGGGCGGGGAAATCCATCCCGACAAAAAGTCCAATGCGTTTTTCTTCCTGGAAAACCTTCAGGACGAAGTGCATCGCTTCGCCATCACTTTTTACCGGCAGACCCATTCCCGCGCCGTCCTGGCGTCGAAACTGGATGCGATCAAAGGCATCGGCAAGGTCCGGAAGAAGCAGATCCTCGCGCTTCTGAAGGAAGCCGATCGCGAGAATCTTGAAAGCCGGTTGAAAGAACTGCATCTTACCGACGAACAAATACAAGAAATAAAAAAAGTGGTGTAGTGACCTCCTATTCCTTTCTGCATATTATAATAATGGATAATATAGGAGGGATAGCATGTATGCACAAAAATTTCTAACAAACCGGGAAAGAGAAATATTCAAACTATTGATTGCCAACTATGACACGACAGAAATCGCGGAAAAACTGAAGATCAGCGAGAAAACTGTTAGAAACCATATATCCAACGTCATTCAGAAACTGGGCGTTAAGGGACGCAGTCAAGCCATATTGGAATTAATCCGGATCAAAGAATTATCGCTTGATAATAAATAACGAAAGGATTAGCATGAAAGTTTACGGTAAAATCGTCAAGACGCTTCCCAAGGAAAGGATCATCAAGGTTCTAGGACAAAACAAGATCCACTATTTATACATGTCGCGGAAGTTCTTCAAGGATTTCGGACCATATTTTTATTACAACCCCTATGTCTTCGTCAACGTCAGCGCCGAGAAAAAGCAGTTCGGGGATTACCACTGCCAGGAAATCGATTCCTTCAACAAGATCGTGCAAAGCACCAAGCGCGAAAAAATCGTATATTACAACCTGGACGCAATCAAGAAAGGGGTAAGGAACCTCCTGCTCAACACCAAAAACAAGATGTTTCTGGACCTGGAGTATTCCCTTCCCCCGTATTACCAGACGTTCAACCACGTCGCCGAGATCGTGCAGTACGGAATCGTTATCGAAGACGAGAACGGAAACATCGTTTTCGAGGACGGCGCCCTGGTGAAGCCCCAAAAAAAATACGCCCTGAACCGGCGCACGTTGAAATTCATCAACAGGAAAGCGGAGGATTTCGACAACGCCTGCACGTACGGCGAGTTTTACAACCTGATCAAGTGGTGCATCGCCAAGTACGACGTGAAGATCATCGCCTGGGGGCGGAATGACATCCTTGCCCTGGAAAACTCCTTCAAGATCAACCGCATCAACGACCTTGACATCAGGAACCGTTATGTCAACTTCATGCAGGTCATTAAAAACTATTACAACATCAAAACCGACCTTGGTCTTTTTAACACCTACCAGGAAATAAGCGGTGTCGTCATGGAGCCGCAGAAACACGACGCCCTTGAGGACGCGATGCTCGTGCGGGAGATTTACCGGATCTTCAAAGAAAAGGTCTTGAGCGAATGACTTACCGTAACAAGAGTAAAAAAACAGTCAAGTTCAAAAGCGAACTTGACTGTTTTTAATAATTCATGATAACCGGGATGATCATCGGCCGTTTTTCCGTTTTCTCGTAAATGTAGTTGCCCAGTTCATGGGTGATAATGTTGTTCAGGTAGTTGGCGTGGAACCGTTTGGTGGAACGGAAATAGTCGTTGTAGATCTGTTCGGCGCGGCTTTCGATCTCGGACAGCAGCGCTTCCGAATCCTTCAGGTATATGAAGCCGCGGCTAACGACGTTGGGTTTCTTCGTCAGTTTCCGGTTCTTCGCCGTAAAGACGATCGCGACCATCCCGTCGTCAGAAAGGATCTTCCGCTCCTTGATGACGGTGTTGTCGATGTCAAAACGGTCGGAATCGATATAAATGCTTCCCGACTGGACGGCGTAATGGGAGAACACCTTGTTCTCGCTGAAGGTCAGAACTTCGCCGTTGTCGAGGATGTGGCAATTTTCCGGAGCGACCCCGGTCTCCACGGCCAGCTGGGCGTGGCGCTTGAGCATCGAGTAGAGCCCGTGGATTGGCATGAAATGTTTCGGTTTGGTGAGCGAAAGCATGATCATCAATTCGGTCTCGCCGGCGTGTCCCGAGGTATGGGTGTCGGTGAGCGGACTGTTGACGATGACGTTGCATCCGGCTTTGTAAAGCTTATTGATGATCCGGTTGATCGCCTCCTGGTTGCCCGGGATCGGGGAAGAGGAAAAGACGATCGTGTCGCCGGGGATGATCTTGATATGGCTGTGGCTCCCGTCGGCGATCCGCGACAGCGCCGCCAAAGGTTCGCCCTGGGAACCGGTGCTGAGGACGGTGATCTCGTTAGGCGGAAGGTTTTTAAACTCCTTCACCGTCACAAACGTCCCGCGGGGTGCGTTGATGTACTTGTATTTCTGACTCACGGCGATCGTTTTTTCCATGCTCCGTCCGAAGACGATGACCTTGCGATTGTGCGCGATGCTGGCGTCGACGATTTGCTTGACGCGGTGAACGTTGGAGGCAAAGGTCGAGATGATGATCCGCCCGCTGATGTTGCCGAAGATGGTTTTGATGCTTTCGCCGATCTTTTTTTCCGAGGAGGAAAACTTGCTGATGTGGGCGTTCGTCGAATCGGAAAGCAGACACAACACTCCCGCTTCGGCGTAACGGGTCAGCTTGCCGTAGTCGGCGTGTTCGGTGAGTGGGTTGAAATCGAATTTGAAATCCCCGGTGTGGAGGATGTATCCCAAGCGCGTCTTGATGGCGATGCCCGAGGAATCGGGGATGCTGTGGACGGTGCGGAAAAACGACACCTCGAAGTTTTTGAATTTATAAATGGAGTCGTTGTCGTATTCGATAATGTTGATCGGGATATTGCTGAATTCGGCCATCTTGATCTTGATGAGATTCACGGCAAGCCCGCTTGCGTAGACGGCCGGAATCTTCACATCGCGCAAAAGGTAGGGGATGCCGCCGATGTGGTCCTCGTGTCCGTGGGTTATGAAAAGGCCGACGATTTTGTCTTCGTTGTTTTTCAGGTAGGTGTAATCGGGGATGATGTAGTCGACCCCGTAGTTGTTGTCGGGAAACATGATGCCGGAATCGATGATGATGATCTCATCCTCGCATTCGATGACGTACATGTTTTTCCCGATTTCGTCGAGACCGCCCAACGCGAAAACCTTGATATTGTCATCGTTGAAACGCTCGATGATCGGGCGGCTTTTTTTCGTGTTTCTATTCATTTTCCTTATCTCCTTAAACAAAAAGTGATGGTTTGCCGGAAAAGTTGTTTTTCCAAGCGGATTGTGATACAATTCAATCTGGATTTAGAAAGCGAGTAGGATATGCTGTTTTTATTTGATATCGATGGGACGTTATTTGACAATCAAAACCGCATCGTGCCGGATTCGACCATCAAGGCGCTGCGCGAACTGAAGAAAAACCACCAGATCGGGATCGCCACCGGACGGGCCGGATTCATGCTTTACGCGGTAGAGGAAATCGTCGACCTGGTCGACTATTTCGTTTTGATCAACGGTCAAATTGTGAAAGCCGGGGATAAGACGATTTTTTCGGAGCCGATCGATACCGGTTTGATCGCTGCGCTCGTAAAAGACTTTGAAAAATTCAACCTGGCGTATGGTTTCGAAGGGGAAAAGGACGAGGCCATCAGCCGGGTCGACGACAACGTCGTCGATTCTTTCGCGGTCCTGGACTTGCATTTACCGCCGGTGAATAAAAACTATTTCCGGGAGCGGGAGGTGTACCAGGTCTGGGTTTTCTGCACGCCGGAGATGGCTGATGAACTCAGACGCGCGCACCCTTACTTCCAATTCATCCGCTGGTTTGATCGCGGTTATGACGTCTTGCCCGTCACCGCTTCGAAGGGCGCGGCTGTGAAAAGGTTGATAAATCATCTTGGAATCGATGCAAGCGACGTCGTTGCTTTTGGCGACGGCGATAACGATTACGAGATGATCGCGGAAGCCGGCATCGGCATCGCGATGGGAAACGCCTCGGAAAAAGTAAAGGCCGTGGCCGATTACGTGACTGCTCCCGTGGATGCGGACGGCTTGTACAAGGCTCTGAAACATTTTAAATTCATTTAACGCGCGATTAGTCAATTCTCGACCCGGATCCGGGGTATGATGGAAGCGGTGAGGTGGAAGAACATGATACCGATTATTCTGTTGGTCGGCCTGTTGGCCATAACCTACATCCTTCTGTATTATAAAATCGACGCGAAAGTCGTTTTCGCCCTCAAAGTGGTGACGAGCCTGGGTTTTATCCTGCTCGGTCTTTATGCCTTAAAGCACAGCGACGGTAAATATCCGGCGCTGGTAATTTCAGGCCTGGTAGCAGGGTTTACGGGAGATGTCGTTCTCGGTTTGCGTAGGATCGATGCGAAGCGGAAAACGAAGTATTTCATCGCCGGCATTGCCCTGTTTTTTACGGGACACTTCTTTTACGCGGCAGCCTTTCTGCTTTTGTCGTCGCACAGGATTTACATGGATGTTCTTGGGACGGCGGGGATCTCCGCCGTATTTATTATAGCAATGAACCTCAGCGACGTCAAATGCGGTAAACTGAAATACCTGAATTGCGCTTACGTCCTGCCCCTGTCCTTTCTGGTGGCGGTCACGGGGTTAAACCTGATCTTCGATCATAACCGGATCAATGCGATTTTGTTCAGCGGTGCTTTGACCTTCGCTGTATCCGATATCCTGCTTTACCTGCTCTACTTCGGCGGGATGGGCGAAAGTCTTTCCCGGAAGCTGAAGTCGTTTAACATCGCGACGTATTACCTGGCGCAGACGCTGTTCGCGGCCAGCATATATTATTTATAAAAAGGCGAACGTTTCGCCTTTTTATTGTTCCCCGTTGTTTTTCGCAAAAGTAAGACAGCTGCTGTTGTCTTCGATGAAAAACGGATTGGCCTTGTCGATATGGTCGTAAAACAGGATTCCGAAAAGATGGTCGTATTCGTGCTGGAAGATGACGGCGATCAGGTTTTCCAGTTTCAGAACCTCTTCATGGGCCGTTTTCGTCTCGAAATCATAAAGCCAGGTTCTGGCTTTGATCCGCTTGTAACGGTGGACGTAGCCGGAGACGTTCCGGTCGACGGAAAGGCAGCCCTCGCCGTCGGGAAGGTAGATCTTCTCTTCCGAGTGGGAGATGATTTTCGGGTTGATGACGGCGTAATGATGGGTGTTGCCGTTCTCGTCTTCGGCGAGGATGACGAATATTTTTTTAAAGACGCCGATTTGCGGGGCCGCGAGGCCGTAGGCCGGGCGGAGTCCGTACTTCTCGACTTTCTCCGGGTCATATCCATTCACGATATACTCGTTTATTTTTTCGATGCTCGCGATGTCCTCGGCGGACAACGGCAGCTCGACCGGTTCGGACTTGTTTCTGAGGATCGGGTTGTCGTCTTTGATGATGTCTTCGTATAGCAGCATATCCTGTACCCTTTATTCTATTTTTATTAATTATACCATATTTTATACCACATTTTCAAACGGTACGCAAATAAAAAAAGGAGTATGAAAACTCCCTTTCTTCACTTAGAATCTTCCGACAGCGGCTGACCCGATAATCACCAATAAAATGAACAATACAAGGACAAGCGCATATCCGTAACCGCATCCCCAACCGCTAGTCACCGGATATCCGCAGCCTAATCCATATGATCCGTACATTAATTTGTACCTCCTTCCTTTTTATTCACTTTAGTATATGAACGGTATTTTTCAATCACCAGTGTAATAACCTAAATCTGTTCATTTTCTCGCCAGATATGGTAAAATAATGACGGTGATTGAACGCGCCCCGGCGACCTTCCCTACATCGGGTAATCTTCTGGGATGTGCTCGTCTTCGACAATCGAATAATCAGAAGTGTCGCGGATTCGCAAATAATTCTCGATTCTGATGATTCTTTTCGCCAGGTTGTTTATCCTTCTCCGGTTCTCCATGATTTCCATCTGCAGCCGGTTGCTCTGGATCTCGGGATACATCGAACTCATGTTCGGATCGGACATCATCGGGGGAGACTGCGGATAAGGCGAGGGCATGGGGCCGAATCTTGGGTCATAAGCGTTATGCGTATAGAAACGTTGATGCGCTTTCCTGTTGAACATCGGAACCTCCTTTTCTAGTTTATAATATGGCGCAAGCGCTTAAAATGTGAGTTAATTATGGTGATGTTGCATGCGACTGGATAAATTTTTATCATACGCCCTGGGCGTCAGCAGGAGCGATGCCCGGAAGATCATTGCTTCCGGCCGGGTACAGGTGGGAGAACGGACGATTTTGAAAGGCGACTATTACATCGATGAGAACCGGGATGAAATCCGGCATGACGGCATGCTCCTTAGGTATCGGCGATTCGTGTACCTGATGGTGAACAAACCGCGCGGTTATGTGACTGCGACGCATGACGCGCTTCATCCCGCGGTAACGGAGCTGGCTGGGGAGTATGCGAAATACGGTCTGTTCATGGCGGGAAGGCTGGACATCGACACCGAGGGTTTCGTCCTGCTGACCAATGACGGCCGCCTCGCCCACGCCATCACCCGTCCGCTGAACCGCTGCCTGAAGAAATACTATCTGGAAACTGAAGAAGGATTCACGGAAGACGACGTTCGCTATTGCCGGGAAGGCCTGGTGATCCGCGATGGGAAAGGCAGCTTGGTGACGACGCTTCCGGCGGAACTGGAAATCGTCAACGGAAACGCGGCCTATCTGACCATATACGAAGGCAAGTACCACCAAATCAAGCAAATGTGCCATCTTCTCGGCAAGACCCTGAGACGGCTTGTGCGTGTGCAGATCGGTCCGATCCCTCTTGATCCCGCATTAAAGCCCGGGGAGTATCGCGAACTGACGGATGCGGAAATCAACAAACTGAAAAATCAATTCACATAATTCCGGAAAGCGAATAAATTATATTGAGGGGGTGCTGTATGCAATCAAAGATGGATGAGTTTCGCGAGTTCGTAAGAAGGCATCCGAAAATCCGCGACGAGGTCCGGGCGGGAAGACGCACCTGGCAGAACATCTACGAGGAATGGGTGATTTATGGCGAGGATGACGCCCAGTGGTATGATTACCGCGAAGAGCCGCAGACCGGAAATCCCGTCGGCGGAAACAATATCTCCCTGAACGTCGACTCCATCAGGAACATCATCGGCTATATCCAGAAAATTGATCCTGACAAACTAAACCGCACGCTCAACTCCATTCAGAAAGTAATCCAGATCGCGCAGACTTTCGGTTCCCGGCAAACGCACCGGACGCCGTATATAACCTCTCCCTACAACGATTGGTGGGATTGAGTTGCGCGATGAGATAATCGAGAAGTTATATAATAACGAACAGTACCTGGATTACCTGCGCCGCCACCCAAAATGGTATTATTATCTGGATCTGGACCCAGGCTATTTCAAGGAATTTGAACGGGTCGTGAAAAAGGCGCTGAAGCTTACGACCTACGACAAACTCGAAGCGATAAAAAGACAAGTCAACTTCGCGAGCGCGATGATCAATTATTTCACCAGTTCCAGATAATTTTATGTATTTGCATTTATCTGTCAAGTATTTTTACTTGACAGATTTTTTATTCGGTGGTAAAATATATAGGAATTTAAGGAGGTTTATTTATGGCAGTTAAATTAAGATTGCAAAGATTCGGTTCCAAGAAAAGACCCTATTACCGGGTTGTGGCCACGGACTCGCGCAACCCGCGCGACGGCCGGTTCATCGAGATCATCGGCATTTACCAACCGATCGAGAAGGATACCCTTCGCATCGATGAAGAAAAGGCCCTCGCCTGGTTAAGCAAAGGGGCGCAACCCACGGACACGGTCAAGTCATTGTTCCGTAAAGTCGGGATCAACGAGAAATTCATGAAGCAAAAAGCAGGTATCAAGGAATGAACGAACTCAACTACGAAAAATTCATTGCTGATTTAGCCGCGCCGCTGATTCGTTATCCCCAGGAGATGATCGTCAAGAAGTTCGCGGAAGACGATAATAAGATCGTCATCCACGTCATGGTCAATCCCGAGGATATCGGGCGGATCATCGGCAAGCAAGGCCGGATCATCAACTCGATCCGGACCATTGCCCAGGCCTGCGCCGCCAAAAACGGCAAGCGGATTGAAATATCGGTCGATTCGTTCTAGTTTCAACACGATTAAGAAAGGCAAAGGAGTGTGTTAACGTGGCAAGGATAATTATTAGGGGATTAAGTTGTAACCACACTTCCGCTCATTCATCATGAAATGCTTCCGGAAGCAGTATTATCTAAAAAACGTCGCCTCAAGCAGCATCATCCGGAAAATCGAATTTGATATCAGCCGCGTGTTCAAAAACGGCGCGATAAAGATCAACCCGGACAACAACGTCATGATGGTCGAGTTCAAGAATTGCGAGAGCATCGAGGAAGACATCGCGTTGATCATGGAAACCATTAAGAAAGTGGACGACGATATCATCATCGAGGAAAAAGAAATAAAGCCGACATACCGGAAGGTGTTATTGCTTGAAAACCTCGACTGCGCCAACTGCGCCGCCAAGATCGAACGGATCGCCAAGCGGACTTTTGACCATGAAATGATCGTCGTCGATTTCGCCTCGACCCGGTTCATCATCGAGACGTCCGACAAGGAACTGGTCGAAAATCTCCTGGAAAGGGTCCAGGCGATCGCGCGCAGCGTCGATGTCGATATCAAGGTGAGCGAATTCACCAAGAATAAGCCGGTGTTTGAGCGCGGCATCAAGATCGACAAGGGAAGAAAAACCTATTTCATCGTCGGTTTTGCCATCTTCCTGTTTGGATTCATCCTGAAGACCGTCCTGCGCCGGTTTGAAATCAAGGAATATCTGATCTACACGATCATCTATGTCACTTATGTGACCGGATATATCCTGCTGGCTGGCGACATCCTCTACGGCGCCTTTAAGAACATCCAATCGGGGCGCATCTTCGACGAGAAGTTCCTGATGTCGATGGCGACGATCATCGCCTTCGCCGTCGGTTATTACGACGAGGCGGTCTTCATCATGATCTTCTACCGCATCGGCGAGCTTTGCCAGCAATACGCGGTCAACTATTCGCGCCGGTCGATCGCCAAACTGATCGACATCCAGCCGCAGAAAGCCGCGCTTTATATGAATGACGAGATCGTTGAAGTCGATCCGGCGGAAATCGTCGTCGGCGACGTGATCTTCGTGCGTCCCGGCGAACGCATCCCCCTGGACGGTGTGATCATCGAAGGTGAGGGCACGCTTGACGTTTCGGCCCTGACCGGCGAAAGCATCCACCGCGATGTGTCCGTCGACGACGAGGTCTTCTCGGGTGCG
Organism: Caryophanales bacterium UBA3946; assembly: GCA_002385575.1. Classification (GTDB taxonomy): domain Bacteria; phylum Bacillota_I; class Bacilli_A; order ML615J-28; family CAG-698; genus UBA3946. The sequence goes on from DGDS01000002.1 coordinate 44,456, forward strand.
ATCAACGTCGACGGGAACCTGAGCATCCGCGTCACCAGGCCGTACAAAGATTCGATGGTGGCGAAAATCCTCAATCTCGTCGAAAACGCGAGCAGCCTGAAATCGAAATCGGAAAACTTCATTTCGAAATTCGCCCGTTATTATACGCCAACGATTGTTGCGCTCGCCTTCATCATCGCGATCACGTTGCCGTTTATCAATCCGTCGCTTTCGCTCGGCTGGGAAAACGGCTTCAAGCACTCGATTAAGATCGCTTTGATCTTCCTGGTCGTTTCCTGTCCCTGCGCTCTGGTCATCTCGATTCCCCTCGGTTTCTTCGGCGGGATCGGTGGCGCCAGCCGGCAGGGCATCCTCGTGAAGGGAAGCAACTACCTCGAAACGCTGAATGCGGTCGAATACTTCGTTTTCGATAAGACCGGAACGCTCACAAATGGCCACTTTACTCTCGACAAGATCGTCACCTTCGGCGCTTACGATGAGGATAAGATTCTGGAATTGGCGGCGCACGCCGAATTCAACTCCACCCATCCGATTGCGAAGGCGATCATCGACGCCTACGGCGCCGACAACGTTTCCGTGCAAAGGATCAAGTTCCAGCGCTTTGCGGTCGGGACTGGTGTAAACAACAAGGTCGACCACTATGATGTCCACGTCGGCCGTGCCGAATACCTGAGGGAAAACGGCATTGCCGTCACCGAGATCATGGCCGCCGGCAACCGCGTATATGTGGCCATCAACAGCAAGGTCGAAGGCTGCCTGATCATCAAGGACAACATCAAGGAAAACGCTGCGACGGCGATCGCGGCGCTGCGCGACGTCGGCATCAAACGGACGTTCATGTTGACGGGCGACAGCGAACTCATTGCCGAGGATGTCAGCGCCCAGGTCGGGATCGACGAGTATTATGCGAACATGACGCCAATCGACAAGGTGGACAAGGTGCTCGAGCTTAAACACGAACTCAGCAAGTCCGGCGAAAAAATCGCTTACGTCGGCGACGGGATCAATGACGCTCCCGTATTAAGCAGCGCCGACGTCGGGATTGCCATGGGCGGTTTGGGCAGCGACGCCGCGATCGAAGTAGCGGACATCGTTTTGATGACCGATGATTTGAGTAAGCTCGCGACTGCGAAAAGGATCGCGAAAAAAACGCGGCGTATCGTCATTCAGAATATCTGCCTCGCCCTGATCGTGAAAGCCACGGTCCTGTTGCTGGCGTTGCTCGAGCCGTTCATCAACGATTCCGTTTTCGCCTTCATCCTTGACTTTTTGATTTACGAGGCGCTGTTTGCCGATGTCGGCGTTTCCCTGATCGCAATCCTGAACTCGTTACGGGCGATGCGGCTGAACAAAAATAACTTGCGAGGTTGAAAAATGGATTATGTTTATGTCGGAACGATTGTCGGCACCCACGGCATCAGGGGTGAAGTCAAGGTAAGATCCAATTCCGATTTCAAAGCGGAAAGGTTCAGAAAGAACAACACCCTGTATGTCAGGCGCCAGGGCGAGATGGTCGAAATCGTCATCGACTCGCACCGGACGCACAAGGATTTCGACTTAATAACATTTAATCATCTGACCAATATCAACGACGTCCTCGATTATGTCAACTGCGACCTTTATATCCATAAGGACCAGTTGCGGAAACTGGCGGCGGACGAGTATTATTATCACGAACTGGTCGGCCTGACCGTATGTGATGAAGACGGGATTAAAATCGGCGTGGTCGCCGACGTCACCGAGTATCCCCAGGGCGCGATGCTGGTCGTAGACAAGCCTGATGGCGGACAAGCGCTGATCCCCTTTGTTTCCGCTTTCGTTAAAAGCGTCGATCTGGAAAAGCGCCTGATCACGATAACGCCGATCGAGGGATTGTTATGATCATCGACATCCTCACCCTCTTTCCCGAAATGTTTTCGGGACTGAACGCCTCGATCGTGAAAAGGGCTATTGAAAAGGGTCTCGTGGAAATCAGGATCCACGATTTCCGCGCCTATTCGCTCGATAAGAACAAACGCGTGGACGACTACTCTTACGGCGGCGGGGCGGGGATGATCATATCGCTCCAGCCGATCGTCGACTGCCTGCGCGCGATTGAAAACCACGGGCAGGCGCGCAAGATCCTGACATCGCCAGCGGGGAAGGTCTATGACCAGAGCAAGGCGATTGAACTTGCGGGTCTCGAACACATCATCATCGTCTGCGGTCACTACGAAGGCATCGACGACAGGATCCATGATTATGTCGACGAGTCTCTGTCGATCGGGGATTACATCCTGACGGGCGGGGAAATCGCCGCCATGGCGATCGTCGACAGCGTCGTTCGCCTCATCCCCGGCGCACTCGGCAACGAGGAGTCGCACCTTGACGAGAGTTTTTCCGACCAGCTGCTGGAGTTTCCCCAGTATACCAGGCCGCCGGAATTTGAGGGCCGCGCGGTGCCGGAAGTGCTGCTTTCGGGCGACCACGAGAAGGTGCGGCGTTACCGCCGTTTCAAGTCGCTCGAGCGGACTTACCACAACCGGCCCGACCTTCTGGAAAAAGCGAAGCTGTCTCCCGAGGACTTGTCGTTCCTGGAGAAAATAAAGCGTGGTGAGGACTTTTGAGAATACGGTCCATCCTGATTCTGATCATGATGTTGCTCCTGCTTTCGGCATGCGGCCGGACGAAGGGAAAAGTCTATGAAGATGCGGACATCGCGGAATTCGATAAAGTCCTGATGCGCGTCGGCGACGGAAAAACCAAGGCGTATGACCTGCGTTCTTACGATGATTGCGTTGCCGGCCGGATTCCCGGGTTTTTCTGTATGCGGACGATGCGCGATGGAAAGGAGCGGACCGTTGAGGAAATCGCGGCCGATCTGATCCTTTTGCTCGGGAAGAAATACAACCATCTGATAATCGTTGTCGATTACGACGGAACGGACGCGCGCCGTTTCGCCGAGATCATGAACGCCTCCGGCTATTACAACATTCATTATTTCGCCGGCGGCTATGACCGTTATGTGGCGCTTAAGGGCGACGATTTCGTGCCCGAAACAGGCGGATGCGACGGTTGTTAAAAAAATACTTGCCAAAAAGCGCTGATTAATATATAATATTCAAGTGCATGATACAAAAAAAGGTATTCCGCTGCACGGGATGCATGAATACCGGTTATAAGGAGCGTGAAAAAAATGAGCCAACAATTAATATCCGAGATTACCAACGAGTACATGCGTAAATCGCTGCCTGATTTCCGTCCCGGCGACACCGTCAAGGTTCACGTGAAAATCGTCGAAGGCAACCGCGAACGGATCCAGGTATTCGAGGGTTTGGTTATTAAAAGACGCGGCGGCGGAATCAGCGAGACGTTCACCGTTCGGAAGAATTCCTATGGCATCGGCGTCGAGAGAACTTTCCCCGTGCATTCCCCCAGGATTGCCGAAATCGAAGTCGTAAGACAAGGGAAAGTCCGTCGGGCGAAGCTTAACTACATCCGTAAGTTATCCGCCAAGGCCGCCAGAATTAAAGAAAGAAGATAACGAAAGGCAGCGGGATCCGCTTTGGATCCGCTGCCTTTTTTCATTATTTCGTTGCGAAATAGCCGATTTGCTGGTATGATATAGGTATTATAATATTGGAGGTATTTCAGAATATGGAAAGATTGGAAAAATACGCCCGGCTGTTGGTCGAGGTCGGTATCAATGTCCAGGAAGGACAAACGGTGGTGATCAACGCCCCGGTGGAATGCAAGGACTTTGCCCGGTTGTTGGTCGAAGCGGCCTATAAGAAAGGTGCCGGCCAGGTGATCATGCGCTGGAACGACGAAATCGTCCAGAAGTATTTCTACACGTACGCGAGCGACGAAACCCTGCAGGAAGTCCCCGAATACATTGTTTCCCAGGCCCGGTACTTCATCGAAAAAAACGCCGCCATCATCACAGTCGCGGCACCGACCCCAGGATTGCTCAAGGATATCGATCCGCGGAAGATCCAGCTTTTCACGGTGGCGTCGAGTCAGAAACTTGATTTTTACCGCGAACACATGATGGGCAACGGTGCCCAGTGGTGCGTCGCCTCTTATCCGACGAAAGAATGGGCGGAAAAAGTGTTTTCCGACGAGGGCGCGTTTGACCGCCTTCTCGACGCAATTCTTTCCGCTTCGCGCGTCCAGGCCGACAACGATCCGGTCGCGGAATGGCAAGCGCATATCGAAAACCTGGCCCGCCGGAACAAGATCCTCAACGATTATGATTTCGAATCGCTTCATTTTGAAAACTCCCTGGGCACCGATTTGACCGTCGGGCTTGCCGAAGGCCATATCTGGGCCGGCGGCGGCGAAGTGGCGAAAAACGGCGTGGCTTTCGCCCCGAACATCCCGACCGAGGAAACATTCACGATGCCGCACAAGTACCGGGTGAACGGGAAGGTGGTTGCCACCAAACCCCTCAACTACAACGGCAAGCTGATCGAGGACTTCTACCTGGTCTTCAAAGACGGCAAGGTCGTTGAATATGACGCCGGCAAGGAAAAAGAATCATTGAAGAACCTGCTGGAAATCGATGAAGGCAGTTCATATCTTGGCGAAGTCGCCCTGATTCCCTTTGATTCGCCGATCGCCAACACCGGCATCCTCTTTTACAATACCCTCTTTGACGAAAATGCTTCCTGCCACCTGGCGCTTGGCTGCGCTTATCCGATGAACCTCAAGGGAAGCGAGGAGATGACGGAAGAAGAGATGAAGGCCAAAGGATACAACAAGTCGATGACCCACGAGGACTTCATGTTTGGCAGCGCCGATATGAAGATCACCGGCACGACGCACGACGGTAAAAAAGTTGTGATCTTCAAGGACGGCAATTTCGTTTTCTAAAAACAGAAAAATTAAGGTGAAGCTAAAAGGCTTTGCCTTTTTGTTTTGTCATGACATATTGAGGATTCATGCAATAGGGTTACCCGCTTTTTTGTGTTGCCCAATTTTGTCTTCTTTCATACTATAATACGAGGTGAAAAAGTGGAGAAATTCCATTTAATCGGCATCAAGGGAACGGGGATGTCCGCCCTGGCGGGAATCCTGAAGGATCTGGGACATGTCGTCACGGGGAGCGACGTTGCGGAGGATTTCTTTACCGCCAAGAAACTCAAGGCGAAGAAAATCAGGACGCTGCCGTTTTCCGAAGCCAATATCCGTCCCGGTAAGACATATATCGCGAGCAGTTGTTATCGGGACGATCATGTCGAAGTCGCCGCCGTGAAAAACCAGGGGCTCCCTTTTTATTACTACCATGAATTCATCGAAAGTTTTTTTACCGCACCGAAAATCGGCGTTTCCGGAACCCATGGGAAGACGACGACCACAAGCCTGATCGCGAAGTTCTTCGAGGATCGGAAGGTAACGTATCTGATCGGGGATGGGACGGGAAAGGGAACCAAGGACGCGGAATATTTCATATTCGAAGCCTGCGAATATCGCAACCATCTTTTGCAATACCGGTGTGATTACCTGGTCATCAACAATATCGATTTCGACCACCCGGACTTTTTCCAATCGATCGACGCGGTGCTTGCAACTTTTCAAAAGGCGGCGGATAATTCCCGGCACCTGATCATCAACGCCGACGACGAGCATTGCGCGAAGATCGCGCACCCCGATAAAACGACCTTCGGCATGAACGAAGCCGATGTCCGCGGCCGGATCATCGAGGAACACAGGGCAGGATATATCCTGGAAGCGGATGTTAAGGGAGAAAAATACGAGTACTATCTTCCGTTTGCCGGGACGCACATGATTTACAATTTCCTCGCGGCCCTGACCGTCTGTTACCTGCACGGGATTGATTTGCCGTCGCTTCAGGATAAACTGCTCGATTACCAGCGGCCTTCCCGGCGCATGGAGGAGTACTTCTATTACGACAACGTCATCATCGACGATTATGCCCATCATCCGCGGGAAATCAAGATGTGCCTGGACGCCATCCGGCAAAGCTACCCGGACAAGGAAATCGTCGTCATCTTCCAGCCCCATACCTACAGCCGCACCATGCAAATGAAAAAAGCATTCCGGGAAGCCCTGTCCGGGGTCAAACTATATCTTGCCAGGACGTTTTCCTCAAAGCGGGAAGCCGAGAACCGGCACCTTGAGACCGCCGTCTTCCGTATTTTTCCCGGGGCGAAAAGGTTCCATGAGAAAAGCTTGCGGGAAATCCGAAAACTCCGCAATTCGGTGATACTGTTCCTGGGCGCCGGAAACATTGACAAATATATCAAACAATTGTTATGAAAATACTTGCAATTATTTTCATTGTATGATAATATTATTATAATAGTGAAAAGAGGTGAAAAAGATGAATCAAGTGAAAATTTATGACATCGCAGGTGCTGCCGGAGTAAGCTTGGCCACCGTTTCCCGTGTTCTTAATCACCCGGAAAAGGTCAAGGAATCAACGCGGGCGCGGGTTTTAAAGATCATCAAGGAAAAAGGATACAAACCCAACGCCAACGCCCGTGGTCTGGCAAGCAGACGCTCAACAACCGTCGCGATTGTTGTGCCGCGGATAACGAGAGCATCAGTAGCGGAAATGATTCAGGGCATTGATGACAGCGCAAAGAAATACGGTTACACCCTTCGCTTGTTCATCGGCGCCGACACCGATTTGCAACGGGATCTGTGGGGTGACGTCATCGCCTCCAGCGTAGATGGCATCCTGTTCATGAACGACGAGATGACGCCCGAGACGTACAACCTGTTACAGAAAACCCCTGTTCCCGTGGTCTTTGTTAACGCCATATCGCAAACGTCAAAGTATGCCAGCGTGGTAATCGAGTATGAAAAATGCGCATACGAAATCACCAAGGAAATGATCAGGCGCGGAAACAAAAAGATCCTCTTCATCTCAACCGAGCACAAGTACACCGTGAATGATCTGAAGCAGAAGGGTTATGAAAGGGCGATGCGCGAGCATAACCTGACGCCCGACATCATCTATTCCAGCGGCGACTTGAACATCAACGAGAAGGACTTCTCCGACTACCTCGACAAGAAAGTGCCGGAAGTCGCCATGGCGGTCCGCGACTCCATGGCCATATCCTTCATGAACCTCGCCATCAAGAAAGGACACAAGGTTCCCGACGACGTGCAGGTAATCGGTTTCCAGAACACGCGTTACGCCGTCCTGGCCAATCCGAAGCTGACCTGCGTCGAGATCCCCATTTATGAAATCGGGACCAAGGCGATGTCGTTTTTGACCGAATTGATGAAGCAAAACGGCGAAGGCCAGAAATTACAAAAAGAGTATCCGAACATTTACGTGCCCTATCAGATTATTTGGCGCGAATCAACGAAATAATAAAAAGAATATCCTTAGATCACATCTAAGGATGTTCTTAATCTAGGAGGATGGAAATGACTTTATTGGAAGAGCTTAAGTGGCGCGGACTCATTTACGACATCATCAACGAAGAAGAATTGGCGAAACGGCTAGCGGAAAAACCGGTCACGCTTTACTGCGGTTTTGATCCAACGGCTGAAAGCATGCATATCGGCTCGCTATTGCCGATTGTGACGCTGTTGCGCTTCCTCAAGGCCGGACACCGCGTCATCGTTTTGATCGGCGGGGGGACGGGTTTGATCGGCGATCCGAGCGGGAAAAAGAGCGCCCGAACGATGAACGACGTGGAGACCGTCAGACAATGGGTTGACGCCTTCCGCAAGCAATTTTCGCGTTTCTTTAATTTTGACAATAAAACCTGCTTCCTGAAAAACAACTACGAGTGGCTGGGCGAGATGAAGGCCATCGACATGTGGCGCGATTATGGCCAGCACTTCAACATCAACATCATGCTGGCGAAGGAATCGGTCAAGTCCCGGTTGGAGACCGGTCTCACATATCTTGAATTCTCCTACATGGTGATGCAAAGCATCGATTTCCTCCATATGTACCTTGACCCCGAACTGCATTGCGAACTGCAGATCGGCGGCCAGGACCAATGGGGAAACATCACTGCCGGCATCGATCTGATCAGGAAGATCGCCGGCCCACAGGCCCAGGCCTTCGGTCTGACCGTTCCGCTCATCACCAAGAGCGACGGCACCAAATTCGGAAAAACCGAATCGGGAACGGTCTGGCTGGACGAGAACCTGACTACTCCCTATGAATTGTATCAGTTTCTTATCAACACGGCCGACGCTGATGTAATCAGGTTTTTGAAATACTATACCTTCCTGAGCAAGGAAGAAATCGAAAACCTGGCAGAAAAGGTGCAGACCGAGCCGCATTTGCGGGAGGCGCAACGCGCCCTGGCCCGCGAGGTCATGCTGCTCGTACACGGCGAGGAAGCCTACAAGCAGGCCGTCAGGGTTTCCGAATCGCTCTTCAGCGGCAACATCAAATCCCTTGACGTGAAGGATATCGCGATGGGCTTCAAGGACGTTCCGTCCGTTGCCGTCAACGGCGATATCAACATCGTCGAGGCGCTCGTCGCCGTTAACGCCGCCTCAAGCAAGCGGGCGGCGCGCGAGTTCATCGCCAACGGCGCCGTCAGCGTCAACGGCGACATCGTCCGGGACATCGATTACGTCGTGAAGGCCGATGAAGCGTTCGGCTCCATTTACTCCGTGATTAGGCGCGGGAAGAAAAACTACTTCCTGATCAGACACCAGAAATAACGCAAAAAGAAAAAGGTGATTCACTCACCTTTTTTTATTGCCGGCGGGTCAGGCCGACTTTTTGGTACACTTCCCTGATTTTCTTGCCGGCGACTTCCCTGGCGTATTCGCGACCGGCGTCGAGGATTTCGTCGAGCTTCCCGGAAGCGATGATTTCATTGTATCTTTCCTGGATGGCGCCGACTGTTTGGACGACGATTTCGGCTAGATCGCCTTTGAAGGCGCCGTAGCTACCGGAAGCGTATTTTTGCTCGATTTCCTTATAGGAAAGACCCGTCAGGGCCGAATAGATGGTCATGAGGTTCGAGATGCCCGGTTTTTTCGCCTTGTTGTAGTGGATCTTGTTCTCAGAATCGGTGACGGCGCTCTTGATCTTCTTTCTGATGGAGTCAAGCGGCTCGAGGAGGAAGATGCAGCCGCGGTTGTTCGCTTCCGACTTATCCATCTTCTTGGTCGGATCCTGCAGATCCATGATTCGCGCTCCGGTCTCGGTCATCAATACGTCGGGGACGACGAAGGTCTCGCCATAGCGGTTATTGAAGCGCTCGGCAAGGTTGCGGGCAAGTTCCAGGTGCTGTTTCTGGTCTTCGCCGACGGGAACGTAGTTTGCATCGTAAAGCAATATGTCGGCAGCCATCAGCGCCGGGTAATTGAAGAGGGCGACCGGGATTCCGCCCTTTTGTTTTTTCGCCTTGTCCTTATATTGCGTCATCCGCTCCAATTCGCCCATGTAAGCAAGCGACTGAAGCACGTAGCACAATTCTGCGTGCTCCGGGACTTCGGATTGGACGAAAAATGACGCGTTATCCATCGTCACTCCGCACGCCAGATACAGCGCCGCGACGATCCTTATATTTTTGCGCAGTTCTTCGACGTCGTGCGGAACGGTGATGGCGTGCAGGTCGGCGACGAAGAACACGAAATGATAGTCCTTCATTTCTTTTTGCAGGCGCGAGAAATTCCTGAGCGCGCCGATATAATTACCCAGGGTCGGGATTCCGGACGGTTTGACCCCCGATAACACCACTTTTTTCATAAACAGGCCTCTATTACTCCTCTGGTACGGTTGTTAGTCGTGTATTTACAATATATTATAATCGATGGCGGGGTTGTTGTCAAACTTTTATTTGCAATCGACAGTGAAAGCGTTTAACAAGTGATTTTAGGGCGTTCGAAACGCAATATAAAACGCTTACAAAAAAAATTCTTCTTGACATTGCATATATAAGTTATTATAATAATATAAAAACCTTCACAGGATAATAAAAAAGGGAGGAAAAAAAGAAGTCATGAAAAAGCTTTTTGGCGTATTTATGCTGCTTGTTGCCGCATTCGCCTTATACGCTTGCGATGATAAAGCAGGCGATGACGAATTCAGCGGCGTGCTTATCGAAGGCCGAAGCCATTTTCTTCTGACTGACGAAGGCGTCGAGTTAGAAGCAAAATTGATTGGCAGCGATGAAAATGTGGAATTCACTTGGAAATCATCTGATACAAGTGTTTTGGAAGTTGCCCCAAAGGAGGACGGCGACAATACAGATACCTCGATCGGTGTCGTGAAGCCGAAGAAACTTGGGAAAGCGAAGTTGACAGTAACAGTAAAAGGCAAGAAAAACCTGCAAGGGTTCCTCAATGTTGAGGTTAAAGAGGAACTGGTAAAACCCGAAAAGGTAGTGCTGTACTACTTAGGCGGATACGAAGCATTCCTCGATTCCGAAGTCCCGTTTGCGGCTAAGGTCTATCCCGAAGGAGCAGACCCGCAGATTTACTGGGAAACGTCCGACGAAGTGAGTGCTCCCATCCAGGCGCAGGGCTTGTCGGTATTGTCTTCGTTCATGCTGGATAACAGCATTAACTGGTCTTTCGCGAAGATCACGGGTAAGATTACCGGTGAAGTAACCGTGACGGCCTATGCCGCCGGCGCCGAAGTGTTCCCGGATCCGGAAGATGCCGAGAAACCTTTGGTTGTTGAGGCTTCGGTTGATGTCAACATTCTCAGCCATATTGACGTCGAAGGCGATTCCGAAATCAAAGTTGGCGGTACTGCCCAATTATCAGCGACCGTCAACAACACAATAGAATATAAAAACGAAATCACCTGGTCTTCTTCCGACGCGACGGTAGCCAGCGTTGATGCGAACGGTCTTGTCACTGCGAAAAAGATTGGAAAAGCCGTCATCACGGCTTCAGCGCCGGCGAGATTTGGCTCCGGCACGAAATCGGTGTTGTATCCGATCGAAGTTTTGACGGAGTATGATGCTGATGAATTGGCCGGCGGCGCGGAAGGCATCAGGGTAAGCTTCAAGTATGCCAGCGCCGAAGTCAAAGCCAAGATCCTGGCCGCTCTCGAAAGACATTTGATTAACAGAGGCGCCAGTATTCCTGTCATCAACAACAGTGGCGTGGTCGTTTATTCCGAACGCGTAACGTTACCGACGGAGAAATATGTCCCGTTGATGGGCTTTGGCGCGTTGTACGGTGAATTGGCCGACAACGACGTTGAACACCCGTATCGCACGTATACAACGGCCGACCCGAAGACCTTCAACCATCTGATGTATAAAGACTCCATCGAGTCTGACATGTTGAGCCTGATCGAGTTGTCGTTGTTCTCGTTCGAATTTGTCGACAGTGATGATAACGGCTTATACGACAGTTATGCATTGCTCCCGTCTGCAGCAGCGAAGTTTGCCGAACCGGTTGAATTTAATGAAGAAACCGGTGAATGGGAAGTCATCGAAGACTTCGATTATGACAACGACGCTGCCGAAGCCTGGAAGATCACGTTGCGCGACAACCTGTTCTGGGTTGACAATAACGGACACCAGCAAGGACAGATTACGGCCGAAGACTTCGTCTATACCTATCAGATGGCGCTTGACCCCGTGCAACAGAACTCCCGCGCGAACTACTTCTACAGCGCAGCCGGTCTGCCGATTAAGAACGCTGAGGCCTATTACAAGCAATGGGACGATAAGAAGACCCCCCATGCTCCAGCCAAGGGTCTTGCGGACGGCAATTACGAGTATGTCAAGTGGAGCGAAGTTGGCGTTCACAAGGTTGACGATCTTGCGTTCGTCCTTGAATTGAGCCAGGCTTATCAGCAATGGGATATCCATTACAACACGAGCGGCTTCCTCTTCAGCCCGGTTTACAAACCGTTGTTCGAAGCTGGGTTTGGTAATGATCCCAACCGCAAGTCGACCAACTATGGCTCAGCGCTTGATAAGTTCATGAGCAGTGGTCCGTACTATCTGTCTTATCGCGAGACTGAGAAAGAGTACAGATTCACGAAGAACCAGCACTATACCTACAACGAAGGCTGCCCGGAAATGACGCCTGCGGCGATCAAGTACACGATCGTTAAAGACGCCAATGCGGCGATTGAGCTCTTTGAAAAAGATCAATTGGATTCCGTGAGCATTCCGGCAACCCACTATGACCAATATAAGAACCATGCGGGCTTGAAGAAGGCCCCGGGTGCCACTTCGTTCCGTTTCACCGTTAACCGTATGACGCAGGCCGAGTCGGATCTGTTATTCGGTATCGGTGCTTGGAAAGTGAAACCCATTCTCCAGGAAGATGATTTCATGTGGGCGCTCTACTTTGCAATGGACCGCAACGAAATCGAGAACATCAGTAAGACCTATACGCCCGAACAATTCTACTTCACACAGGCGTACGTCGTCGACCCGAAAGCTGGTGAAGCGTACCGCGATACTGATGCCGGTAAGCAAGTTGGCGTAGGAATCTTCAAAGACGACGTCAACCTGAGTACCGAAACCTTAGGCGTGAACAAAGAATTGGCAACTAGCTACTATGTCAAAGCTCTTGACAGCATGATTGCGAAAGGCGTGATTACCGAAGGTACGGCGAGCAAGAAGACGGTCATCGAAGTCGAGATCGCGGCGTTCGATAGCGTCACTTGGACCAACATCATTGAATACCTTGCGGAAGACATGGCTGCGACATTCAATGCTCAGACCAAATATCCGAACATTGAAATCAAGTTCATCCCCTCTCCGCAACCCGGTATGAACGTCTACTATGAGAAGCAGATGAAAGGCCGTTTCGACCTTGCGCTTGCTGGTATCTCCGGCGGTCTGCTTGACCCGATTGGCTTCATGGAATGCTTCTGCGATGACAACCGCAGCGGTCTGATGCTGAGCTGGGGCTTCAATTCTCACATCCCGGCAATCCTGATCGATCTTGACTTGGATGGCGACGGTAAGAATGACGGACCGAAGTACTGGTCGTTTGATGCCCTGTATTCGGCTTGCGCCGGATCGGTCTTCGTCAAGATGGGCGTCGAAGCTGAAGAACCCAAAGCTTAGAAATAAGCATAGCGGTAATCAAAGAAAGTGATGAATAAATTAACGGGCCAACAAAACTATTTTGTTGGCTCGTTATTTTACAGGAGGAATTCATGATCAATTATATTCTTAAAAGGCTTGTCCTGGTCTTCATTACCCTATTCATCATTTTGACGTTGTCCTTCTTCCTCATAAAATTATTACCGGACAATACCGAGATGAGTTATTTAATGCAGGAGATGACGCCCGATGACTATCGGTTGATGAGACAAAGGTGGGGCTATGACCAACCGTTGTTTGTCCAGTATTTTTATTGGTTGAAAAACATCATTCTGCATTGGGACTGGGGCGTTTCAACGCATAAGAGAATAGGAGTTAATACTTTTACCATATTAACGGAAAAATTACCGATTACGATAAGATTGAATCTGATATCGCTTGTTTTTTCAATTCCGTTGGGGCTGTTGTTCGGAATCGTGGCCGCCTTAAGAAAAAACAAGCCGATCGATTATATAATCTCCGTTTTCGTAATCTTGTTCATATCCATACCTTCATTCGTTATCGTAACGGTGCTGATGCTGAATGCCGCGGATATGGGACTGCCGATCCAGTATCGACCTAGCGACCAGGTCACGATGAAGGATATGGTAATACCGGTGCTTTCGTTATCATTCGGCCCGATTGCCACGTTGACGCGTTACACGCGGGCTGAGTTAACGGAAGTGCTGACATCTGACTTTATCCTGCTGGCTCGGACAAAAGGCCTTAACCGTTTCCACTCGACGGTAAGACACGCGTTGCGTAACTCGATGGTTCCCCTGGTACCGATCATCATCGGGAACTTTATCGGCATTTTGTTCGGGTCGCTGGTCATCGAACGCGTTTACGGCGTTCCCGGGGTTGCCGGCATATTGATTGAAGCAATCGACATCAAGGACTATAACCTGACGATGACGGCCCTGGCTTTCTACACGATAATCGGGTTGATCGCGACTTTGATCGTCGACATGACTTACGGCATCGTCGATCCGCGAATCAGAATGGGGAGTAGAAAATGATGAACGAATACAAACACATCGACGCCAGCAAATTTGAATTCGTCCAAATGGACGTCAAGATTTTCGATAAGAAATTCGAGACTAAAGCCATTGGGTATTTTGGTGACGCCGTTCGCCGGTTTGTCCGTAACAAATCGAGCGTGATGGGGTTCGTCATTCTCGTGCTGATCATTATCATGTCGATTATCGGTCCGTACATCGGCGGTCACGGCGTTCATAAGCAGCACATGCATTATGACCAATTGCCAGCAAAGATTCCCCTGTTGGAGAAGATCGGCGTTACGAACGGGACACGTAAATATGAAAACCAGAACGTCCAGTACATCAAGAGTTTCTACGAAGTCGATCCCGCTGACCCGGATTTCAAAAATTACTTTTTCAAGGAATGCATCACTTGGCAGTCCGGAAAACGCCGGGTCCGGCAAGGTAACGTAGAAGTTGATGTTGTCGATTTTACCTATGATGTATATAAACATAAATCCCTTCCCTATATCAGCGGTTGGATAGGCAAAACCAAATACGATGAGTTGACGGCGAAGGGAGCGATAATCGGCGATCCCATCAAAGTCAACTTGTCCCATCCCGAGTTTCCCCAATATGTCGTGCAAATAGATCCGCTTAAGGAATACGGGTTCAAAAGCTCGGAAAGCATATACTTCCTTTTTGGAACCGACCAATTGGGCCGTGATATGTGGTCCAGGGTTTGGAGTGGTACCAGGGTTTCGCTTTTGATCGGATTGTTCGTTGCCCTGGTCACGATCACGGTCGGGGTAATTTACGGTTCGATCTCCGGATATTACGGCGGAACGATTGATCTGGTAATGCAAAGGTTCGCCGAAATCCTTAGCGGAATTCCATGGATCGCGATCATGACGCTGGTCGTGCTGTACCTGGGAGCGAACCTGTTCTCTATCGCCCTGGCATTGGTTTTGACCAGCTGGATAGGAACATCCAACATGGTGCGATCGCAATTTTATCGATATAAAGGACGGGAATACGTCCTGGCGGCGCGGACGCTGGGCGCCAAGGACCGCCGGCTGATCTTCAAACACATCCTTCCCAACGCCCTGGGACCGATCGTTACCTCCTCGGTGCTGATCATCCCCAGCGCGATTTTCTCGGAATCGATGATCTCCTACCTGGGTTTGGGTATCAGTAAAGGTGTTTCCATTGGTAAACTCCTTGCTGACGGTCAGGCGGTAGGTATAACGACATATCCCTACCTGACGATCTTCCCCGCGATCATTATCTCCCTGCTGATGATATCCTTCAACTTATTCGGAAACGGGTTGCGCGACGCGCTCAATCCTTCCCTGAGAGGAGTTGAATAAGATGCAACTGCCAGAAGATGTGATCCTTCGCGTTGAAGATTTGACGGTATCCTTCCGCACTCCCGACGGCCTCGTGCGCGCGGTCCGCGGTGTAAACTTCGACCTCAAGCGCGGCGAGACTCTCTGCATCGTCGGCGAATCAGGAAGCGGTAAATCGGTCACGAGCCGGGCGATCATGGGCATCCTCGCCGGAAACGCCATTATCGAAGGCGGACATATTTATTATCGCGATTACGACCTGGTCCAGGTCAAGGAAAAAGACTTTCATAAACTGCGGGGATCGATGATCGGGATGATCTTCCAGGACCCGCTGTCCAGCTTGAACCCGATCATGAAGATCGGCAAGCAAATCACCGAAGCGCTGATTCTTAAGAACAAGATGACGAGGGCGGAAGCGAAAGCCCGCGCCCTCGAACTGATGCGCGAGGTCGGCATTCCCGAACCGGAAAAAAGGTTCCATCAGTATCCGTTTCATTTTTCCGGCGGAATGCGTCAGCGCATCGTCATCGCCATCGCTTTGGCCATGAATCCGGAGATTCTGATTTGCGACGAGCCGACGACCGCGCTGGACGTCACGATCCAGGCGCAGATCCTCGACCTGATCAACGAACTCAAGCACAACCGCGGCTTGTCGATCATCTTCATCACCCATGACCTGGGTGTCGTCGCCAACATGGCGGACCGGATCGCCGTTATGTATGCCGGAAAAATCGTCGAATACGGGAAGTCGGAAGAAGTGTTCTATGACTGCCGGCATCCGTACACATGGGCGCTTTTGGAGAGCATGCCGGCTTTGGAGAAAACCAAGGGCCAGCTTAATGCCATTCCCGGAACGCCGCCCAACATGCTCTTCCCGCCGAAAGGCGACGCGTTCGCGCCTCGGAACCGTTACGCAATGAAGATCGATTTCGAGGAGGAACCGCCGTTTTTCAAGGTTTCCGACACGCATTACGCGGCCACGTGGCTTTTGCATCCCGACGCGCCAAAAGTCGAATCACCGATTAAGGGCCGTTATTTCATAAGCAAGGGGGCGAAATCCAATGACTGAGCCGAGAGAAAAGATCCTTGAACTGAAAAACGTCCGCCTGTATTTTTCGAGCGGTTTCGGGAAAAGAAAAGTCGTCGTCAAAGCGGTGCACAACATCAGCTTCGACGTATACAAGGGCGAGGTTTTCGGACTCGTGGGCGAGTCGGGGTGCGGTAAAACCACCACCGGCCGCGCGATAATCAAACTGTACAATTTGACCGATGGTCAGATATATTTTAAAAGCCGTCTCATCAGCGAAGGCAACCGCGGTAAGAATCTTGAAATCAAACGACTGAGAAAAGAAATCAGGGATAAAAAGAAAGAAACCGCCAATGTGATTGCCGAGTTGAAGGGCGAAGGAGAAATGGCCAACGTTGAGAAAATCAATACGGAAATCAACGAGGCAAAAGCGGAACTGAACAGGTTTATTGCCGAACAGAAGCAAAAGATTGCCCATCTGCGTCGGCTTAAAGCCGCGACCAGACGCGCAAACGTCCGCGATTCGAAGTTGATGTCGAAAATGCAGATGATTTTCCAGGATCCGATCGATTCCCTCAACCCTCGTATGACGGTTAAGGAAATCATATCCGAAGGTTTGATTATCAACGGTATTAAGGATAAGGAGTTCATTGAACAGGAAGTCAACCGAGTTTTGGAATTGGTCGGACTGCTTCCCGATCATGCGAACCGTTATCCGCACGAATTCAGCGGCGGCCAGCGGCAGCGCATCGGGATCGCCCGCGCCCTGGTCGTCAATCCGGAAATGATCATCGCCGATGAACCGATCAGCGCCCTCGACGTTTCCATTCAGGCGCAGATCATCAACCTGCTGAATGAATTACGGAAAAAATTCGGCTTGACGATCTTGTTCATCGCCCATAACCTGTCGGTGGTCAAATTCTTCTGCGACCGGATCGCCGTCATGTATTATGGGCGCGTCGTGGAAATCGCCGATTCCGAGGAGTTGTTTAAACATCCCCTGCATCCTTATACCAAGGCGCTTTTATCGGCGGTGCCGCTGCCCGATCCCGATTACGAAAAAACCCGGAAACGGATCGCTTATAATCCCTCGCTCCGCAAATTCACCGTCGATAAACCGAAAATGGTTGAGATTTATCCCGGACATTTCGTATATGCAAGCGAGGAAGAGGTTAAGGCTTATCGCAAAGAATTGAAACTAGAGTAAGAACCGGTGATCTTACATGTACCGTTATAAAAAATATTCTGAGGAACAGATGTTTTTGAAGATCGCGATTCTCGTCATGGGAGGCATAGCCTTCCTGTTGGGCTTCGCGCGGGCGCTGAAACTGGGAATCGAGTATATGATCCAGGAAGGCCAGAACCCGTTGTTCGTGCCGATAACCGATTATTTTACCGGCTTCAATCTGGCCTTCAACGTTCCCACGGGCAAGGTAGGATACCAGCATTACGTCCCGATGGCGACGGTCAGTTATCTTACCCCGTTGGTATTCAGCGTTTTACCGATGATCAAGATAAAAAAGGTACCGCGCTACATTCCGTACTTTATCGCCGCCGTGGTTCTAATCATCATCCCGATATTTTATGTTATCAAACTTCAGGAAGCCATCGGCGATTTGGAGCGGATCATCGAGATTGATTCGCTTCTCATCGGTAAGAAATATCGCAATCTCCAAATCGAGGTTCAAACCGAGGCGATCATGCACGCCGCCTTGACGGTCATTACCGGGTTCCTCAGTATTGCCGCCGGGGTACTGGCATTACTGACGCGCGAACGGAGAGTTCGGAAATGACGAAATGGATTGTTCCCAATGTAATCGCTTTGTTGATATTCGCTTTCCTTGTGTTGCTTTTGAAGGATAAGCCCATGCTTTACGAGGGCACTTTCTTAGTCGATGCCTTTGTAATCACCGGGTTTTTCATCTGGCTGGGGGCGGGCATCGTCTTCATCGATCAGGAAGGCGTCTTTGACATCGCGATTTACGGGTTAAAAAGGATCGTTCGTCTTTTCAAAAAAAGCGTTGACGACGACTTTCCCGATTCTTATTACGATTACAGTGAAGGACGGAAAAGCCGTAAACGCGTCACTTTGTACCCGACCCTGATCGTCGGGACGGTATATGTCCTCGTCGGCATCATCATCTATTTGGTTCAATGATAGAGAAAAAAGTGTATTCATAAGGATACACTTTTTTTTACTTTATCAGATAAAATATTTACATCAAGGCAAAAAAATGCTAAAATATTTGTGAACAGAAAGGGAATGGTGAAAATGATTAAATTGTATACTTCACCCAGTTGTTCTTCATGCCGAAAGGTTAAAAAGTATTTTGAGAAGTATAACATCAAATACGAGGAAAAAAACATCTTCACGTCCCCCATTTCCCGCGAAGATATTTTTAAAATGCTTGTGAAGAGCGAGAACGGATTTGAGGACATCATTTCCACGCGCTCGAAAGTCTTTAAGGAAAAGGGCGTCAGCCTCTATGATATGAAAACCCAGGACTTGATCGATTTTATCATCAAAAATCCGAGCGTCCTGAAAAGGCCGATCATCGTCACCGACTATGAAATCCAGGTCGGGTATAACGATGACGACATCGAGTTGTTTTTACCGCCGGAAGTAAGGGATCTGGATTGTGAGCACTGCTTCAAACCACACGAGCCGAATGAGGAATGCGATTACGTTAAAAGCATAAAGTTTTCAAAATAAAATCGGACTTCAAGAGTCCGATTTTTATTTCAGTGCATTTTCTTGTACGCCTTGAAGGCGCGTTTTATTTTTTTCTCGGTCTTTTTGTATTGTAATTCGAATTCGCTAATCAGTTTCACGAATTCCCGCAGATTGTGCGAGCTCGTCTCGTATATCAGCTCATAATCGGTTTGGCCAAGATATTGGCTTTTATCAATATATAAAATGCCGTTTTTATATGCAAAAAACAATCTTAAAGTGGAAAGGCTGAGAAAGTTGAAAATCTTTTGATCACCGATCAAAGGAATCAACTCGTTATATATCTCGCCTTCCGGGACCATTCCCGTTTCCCGGATTTCCTCGAAGGTTTCCTTGGTTATTGGCAGTTGGAATTCCTGGAGATTATAGCCTTTCTTCTTTTTAAAAACAAGGGTAAAGTCGTCGCGCTCCTTAACCCGGAGCGAGGCGTCGAGCGCCTTTAAGGAAAATCTCTTGGTATCGAAATAATGGTTGGTCTGCATATCCATTCGATTGCCCTTGAATTTTTCCATCAGGCGGTTATATTCTTCTTCGGTTAATAGTGTTCTGAATTCTACCAGATTTCCTATTTGCATGTTATCCTCCGGATCATAATTCTTGCATTAATATATTATACATAATAATTTATAAAATGCAAGTATTGCGAAATAAAAGCGGGTTTATTATATTATTGTCTTTTTTGCGAATAAATACAATTTATCTACCGAAATATCAAAACCATTATTTTCAATAATTAACCTTGAGAAACACGCGAAATCAAGGTATAATATATCTGGGCGTATAATCCGTCCCGGAAAGGTTGGTATATGGTTAACGAAAATCGCTTTTGGCATGCGTTTCTCTTGCCGTATGAGTTGGCAGTCAGCGGTTTCATTATCAAACTCGAGTCGCTCCGGAAAGAATTCTTGTTTAAAAAGGTCAACAATCCGATTGAGAGCATTTCCGGACGCGTGAAGACGGTAAGCAGTATACTGGAAAAAGCGGAACGGTTGGGGATTGATTTTCATAATATTGCCGAGGGAATATATGATATCGCCGGCATTCGCATCATATGCAAGTACCAGCAGGATGTATACAAGGTTTATGAATTACTGAAAGCGCGGAAAGACATCGAGATCTTTCTTGTCAAGGATTATATTAAAGACCCCAAGCCAAGCGGGTATCGCTCATTGCACTTGATAACAAAATACGAGGTCGAGATGGTCGACGGACGGGTCCCGATCAACATCGAGTTCCAGATCCGGACTTACGCGATGCATTTGTGGGCGTCGATCGAACACTCATTGAAATACAAGTATTACCGGAACATCCCGGAAGAGATCAAGGAGCGCCTGCTCGCCGCCTCGAAGGTCACGGCTCAGCTGGATGAAGAGATGGCGGGGATCAGGCAGTCGATCGACGAGATCATCGTGGATAAGGTCCGGCCGGAGGAGTACGAACTGGACAACATCGGGTTGTTACTGGATAATATCAACAAAAGGTGGTAACATGAAATACGCCTGTTACGGTAAATGCGTGAATATCGAGTTCCCTTTCGTTCGCGACGATGAAGCCCCGGACGTGGTGTTTTCCTTTGGCGGCGACGGGACGATGCTTGGCGCGATCCATAAATACGAACAGCGCCTCGACATAACGCGATTCATTGGCATCAATACCGGGAAACTGGGTTTCTATACCGATTTCGATATCGGCGAGGTCGGGGAAATCTTCCGGATGCTTTCCGAAGGTGATTTCGATTTGTTCGAACTTAACCTGATGGAGTATCGGCTTGCCGGCGCAAATGATGTCAAAACCGGAATCGTCATAAACGATCTGGCGTTGATAAATCCGATCAACACGCAAATCATGGACATATACATCAACGGGAAGTTTTTCGAAACGATCCGGGGAACGGGGGTCCTGATCTCACCGCCGGGCGGGAGCACCGCCTATAACAAATCGCTGGGCGGAAGCATCATCGATCCAACGATCAAGGCGATCCAGTTGACCGAGGCGGCGCCGATCAGTAACCGCGTCTACCGGAGTCTGGCTTCGCCATTGGTTTTATCGCAAGCGGCGGATATCGAACTGCACCCGCATTGCGCCCGCAACCTCTATGTGACGGTAGATGGTGAAATGCTTGATTGCGCTGATTTGAAAACAATATCGGCGCGGCTTTCCGAACGGACCGCGACCTTCATCGTCAAGAAGGAAACGAGTTTCTTCGACCGGGTAAAAAGAGCCTTCATAGAATGAAAAAAAGGGATTGAATCGCAATCCCTATTTTTTTTGCGGCTCCTTTTCCAGAATCGCATCGATTATTCCGTACTCCAGGGCTTCCTCGGCGAACATGTAATTGTCGCGATCGGTGTCGTTGTTGATTTGCTCGATGCTCTTGCCGGTATATTTCGCAAGCAGTTTGTTCAGTCTTTCCCTGGTCCGCACGATATGCTTCGCCGCAATCTGGATTTCCGTGGCCTGCCCCTGGGCGCCGCCCAGCGGCTGGTGGATCAGGATCTCGCTGTTGGGCAGAGCGAAGCGTTTGCCTTTCTCGCCGCTTGCGAGGATGAAGGCCGCCATCGACGCCGCCAGCCCGATGCAGATTGTCGAAACCGGGGGCGCGATCAGACGCATCGTGTCGTGGATGGCCATGCCGGCCGTCACCGATCCGCCGATCGAGTTGATGTAAAGGTAAATCTCCTTTTCGCTGTCCTCGGCGGCCAGAAACAACAACTGTGCGACGATGCTATTGGCCAGCGAATCCTGGATCTCGCCGCAGAGCAGGATGATCCGGTCTTTCAGTAACCGGGAGTAAATATCATAAGAACGTTCTCCGAACGAAGTTCGTTCGATGACAATCGGTGTGTAGTACATGGTCGTATCTCCTTTTAAAGTATTTTACAATAATAATATATCAAAGTCAAATTATATTTTCGGATATTTTGTCTATAAATTCTCTAAATAAGCAAACGCACATGCCAAAAAGACCCGGATTCGTATAATATAGTAAAGAAGGAGGGAAAGATATGAACTGCTTTGTAAGACCGCCGCTCATCCACAGGACCGTAAGTGATTTCCACCAAGTTTTTTGCGAGGAACAACCCATCATATGCGAACACGTGAACCGTATATTCAATCATCACATCAAGCGCAACCGTTTCATCCCCCGGCAATTATGCTGCGAATTCAATGACTGCTGCGTGGAAAACATCGGTTGCTGCCCGAATATGCCGTTTGCCGGAATCCAACCATTATTCGGCGAACCGCAGTTTGCTGATATGGCGGGAATACCCGGACCGCAGGTCGGGCCGCAATACACCGGTATGGAAGGAATGGCCGGCCCGCAGACCGGGATGCCGGCGTTTGACATGCCCCAAAGCCAATTTCGTAAAAGCCGCCGGCTTTAATCAAAACAGGATAGCTCCGCAAGGGGCTATTTTGTGTAGGAACTTGTAAGAACCTGTAATGGGTTCTTTTTTTTGAACTTATTCCTATACTACCTCAAAACTTATGACATCAGTTCAGATCGTAATGAAGTTGTCTTTAAAAACAAAATGGACAACCGCCAAAACGTTATAATTTCCTTTATCAAGATCGGTAATCACTTCTCTACGCGTAATTTCAGCATTCCTTTTTAAAACTGATTCTACGGCAAGGGAGATAAAAGTCAGATCCGGTTGTTGGCCTTCCTGATAAACAAAGATCTTAATTAAAGTAGAGATATCCGTTGATCCTGAGTATTTGATTTTCAGGTTTCTATGGCTCAGATTCTTTAAATCTACGCTAATAACGATTTCTTGTCCTGCGATAGAGTTAGGTTAAAATCACTTTCTTTCAACGTGACAGTTCTGCACCCAGCCAACAAAACAAATAATAAAGAAAGAATAAATAAACGATACACACTTTTAAACATATCACAACTCCTGCATATAGCATTTATTACCACATAGTAATAAATAACTTTTTATCCATTATATCATAAATGAGTTTTTATGCATAATATCATATGATATGCTTACATACATAATGCGAGAGTTAGTTATCATTTAATTTCCAGCGAAAACGATAATATGTGCTTGCGAAAAAGTTGAATAGGTGATATAATTAACAAAAATACCAAAGCGATGATGAAGAAGGGAGTAATGGCGCTCTTTTTGCTCCAGGGAATTGGGACCGCGACTGGAAGTCCCATGCAAAACTCGTCATGAAATTCGTCTTCGGAGCGGTTCTAGACAAACCCGCAGAAATGCGTTATCAAGATTGAGGGCAACATTTTTTTATGTTGAACTAAGGTGGTACCGCGGAGATTCCGTCCTTAACGTGAACGTTAAGGACTTTTTATTTTTCTAGGAGGTTGTTATGGAAAAACAGTTGGACGCCTTAAAGGATGAATTAAGGCAAGCGCTGGCCGGCGTCGAAAACATGAACCAGTTGAACGAGACCAAGGCCAGGTATCTGGGGAAGAAAAGCCCGCTGCAGGATCTGATGAAACTGATGCCGGGACTGGATGTCGAGGAAAGAAAGAATCTCGGCCGACAGGTGAACGAGTTTAAAAACTACGCCGGGGAATTGATCGCGAAAAAGGCGCGGGAACTGCAGGAATTGAAAGTGCGAGAGCAGCTGGAAAAAGATGCGATCGACATTACCCTGCCCGGCAAGGCCTTTTCCATCGGCCGCCGGCACCTGCTTGACCAGACCTGGGAGGAACTCGAAGACATCTTTATCGGCCTGGGGTTCCAGATTGCCGAGGGTCCGGAAATCGAACTTGACTTGTATAACTTTGAAATGCTTAACACCCCCAAGGGACACCCGGCGCGGGACATGCAGGACTCGTTCTACATTGACGAGAACAACCTGCTCAGGACCCAGACTTCCCCGGTGCAGATCAGGACGTTGATTGCGGCGAAGGGAGATCCGGTAAAGATCGTCTGTCCCGGCAAGGTCTACCGCCGCGACAACGACGATGCCACCCATTCGCACCAGTTCATGCAATTGGAGGGGCTCGTCGTGGATAAAAACATCACGATGGCCGATTTAAAGGGAACGCTGCGGCTTCTTATGCGGAAATTATTCGGCGACCGGTTGGAAATCCGGTTCCGTCCGTCGTTCTTCCCGTTCACCGAACCGAGCGTCGAAGTCGAGGTCACATGCTTCAAGTGCTATGGTAAAGGTTGTCCTTTGTGCAAGCACAGTGGCTGGATCGAATTGCTCGGAGCGGGCATGGTCCATCCCAACGTTTTAAGAGGGACCGGCTACGACCCGAAGATTTATCAGGGATTTGCTTTCGGCATGGGCATCGAACGCGTCGTGATGTTCCGCCACGGCATTGACGATATCAGGCTCCTGTACGGCAACGATCCGCGCTTCTTGGAGCAGTTTTAGGAGGATGCGATGAAAGTAAAGTTAGAATGGCTTAACGAACTGGTCGACATATCCGATATCAATGAGGAAGACTTGATAAAGGCGTTATCGCTTTATTCCATCGAAGTGGAAGGAAACCATAAAGTGCTCTCCGGCACCAACCTAGTCGTCGGACATGTCCTTTCGGCGGAACGGATCAAGGATTCCGACCATCTGAGCGCCTGCCGCGTCGATGTCGGTAGCGAGGTTTTGCCGATCGTGTGCGGCGCGCCGAATGTCCGTGCGGGGCAGTATGTCATCGTCGCCAAGGAAGGCGCGGAACTGCCGGGCGAACTAAAAATCAAACGGGCGAAAATCCGGGGCGAAGAGTCCCAGGGAATGATCTGCTCGCTTGAGGAACTGGGACTGGAAAAGAAATACGTTCCCGAAGAATACCAGAACGGCATCTATTATTTCAAAGATGAAGTCGAAGTCGGCAGCGATCCCTTGAAGGCGTTGAACCTTGCTGACACCGTGATCGAACTCGGGGTCACGCCCAACCGCGGCGACCTGCTCAGCATGCTCGGCGTCGCGATCGAGATCAGCGCCGTCTATGACCGGCCGTTCCGGATGCCCGCTTATAACGTCAACTATATCAAAGAAGAATGCGCCGATTACGTAACGATCAAAAGCGAGACGCCCGGCTGCATCGGTTATTACGCGCAGGTCTTTAAAAACGTCGAGATCAAGCCGTCGCCATGGTGGCTGATCTCTCGGCTCATCGCTTTCGGGATCAGACCGATAAACAACGTCGTCGACATCACCAACTACATTCTCGCCTTGTTCGGTCAGCCCCTGCACGCCTTCGATTATGACAAACTTGGCAAGCAGATCACAGTCCGGAACGCCCTTCCCGGTGAGACGATCACCACGCTCGACGGGGAGGAACGTAAACTCGTTCCCGCCGACCTGCTCATAACCGACGGGAAACGGCCCGTCGCCCTGGCCGGGGTCATGGGCGGACTCGACACGGAGATCACGGCGGAAACGAAAAACATCGTCCTCGAGGCCGCGGTATTTGATCCGATGTCCGTAAGCAGGACGTCAAGGCGCCTCGGCCTGATCAGTGAGTCGTCGATGCGCTTTGAAAAAGGCGTCGACATAAACCGGACGAAAATCGCCGTCGATTACGCCGCCTACCTGTTCCAAACCCTGGCGGGCGCGGAAGTATTGAAAAACCCGGTGTATGTGGGCGTGGACAAGCCGGAACCGGTCCGGATCGAGATTAACGCTGACGAAGTGAACAAACTGCTGGGCACGTCGATCACCGACGCCGAGATCAAGGATATCTGCCGGCGGTTGAAATTCTCCGTCAACGGCAGTTCCATCGGGATTCCCAGCCGCCGTCCCGACATCAGGATCAAAGAGGACCTGATCGAGGAAATCGGCCGGCTTCACGGTTATGACAAGATGCCATCGACGATCCCGGTCCTTCCCTCCATCGGTTATCTCACCGATAAGCAAAAAGCGCGCCGGGAAATCAAGAACATCCTGACCGGGCTCGGCTTTAACCAGCTGATAACTTATACCCTCGGCGGCGAGGAAAACGTCGGAATGTTTGCGAAACTCGTTCCCGACCAAAGGAAAACGGTCGAATTGATCAACCCGATCACTTCCGCCCGTAAGTTTCTACGCACTTCGCTTTTACCGGGACTGATTGAAAACGCCCGTTATTGCGCCGCGCACAAGATCAAGGATCTGGCCATTTTCGAACTCGGAAAAATCTTTTACAAAACCGATAAGTATTACGAGCCGGAACACCTGGCGCTCTTGATGACCGGGAAGTATGCGGGGACGCTTTGGCAGAAGAAAGAGGAAAAAGCCAACTTCTATCTGCTCAAAGGCATCTGCGAGTTGTTGTTCACAAAACTCAGGATGAACGTCGAATTCAAGCCGGTGGACAACGAAAACAATGAATTGCATCCGTGCCGGAGCGCCTACCTTTATAATGGGGACGAAATCATCGGCTTTATCGGCGCCCTGCACCCGCAATTCGCCGCCGCCTGCGATCTTGAGGACGTGTATGTTTGCGAGCTTGACGTGAGCGCCGCGCTCGAACGCAAAAAAACGGCGGTCACATACAAACCGTTCCACCGTTATCCCGCAGTCGAACGCGATATCGCAGTCATCGTTTCCCGCGGGGTTTCTGCTGGGGCGTTGGTGGCGACCGTTAAACAAAGCGCAAACAAGTACCTTCGCAAGGTCGATATCTTCGACGTTTACGCCGGGGAAAACCTCGGCGCGAACGCGAAATCGGTGGGAATAAAAATGGTGTTTTCCGCCGATTACGTCTTGACTGACGCGGAAATCAACCGTATGGTCGAAAAGATCGTAAAAAGCCTGGAAACCAATCATCAGGCGAAATTAAGAGTCGAATAAACAAAAACACTTCACCGCGCCGGTGAAGTGTTTTATCTTGCCTTGAGAGATGCGATCACGTTATCGATGATCGTTTCCGGAGTTGAGGCCCCGGCGGTCACGCCGATTGTTTCGTAACCGGAAAAATCATACTTGTCAAGGTCGGATTCATCCTCGATCTGGATTGCCTTGATCCCGTTTTTCTCTGCCGTTTCCTCAAGCATCCGGGTGTTGTTGCTGAGGGGGTCGCCGACGACGATGAGCAAATCGATTTCCCCTTTTTGGGCGATTACGGCTTCCTGACGTCGGCGCGTGGCGTCACAAACTTCATCAACAAGTTCAAGCTGAGGAATCTTCAAACGCATTTTTTCATGCAGACGCCGGACTTCGTTGTAGGACATCGTCGTCTGGTTGGTGAGAACCGCCTTTCCCGCATATGCCGGAAGAGCTTTGATGTCATCAGCACCGGTCACGAGAATGATAGCGGGAGATATCCCCAGCACGCCTTCGGTCTCGGGATGGTTTTTCTTCCCGTAATAATAGACGGCATAGCCCTGATATAGTTTTTCCTTGACGAGCGCGTGGGTCTTTTCGACGCAGGCGCAGGTGGCGTCGATGATGTTCAGGCCCTTTTCCCGCGCCCGGGATTTGATTTTGTCGCTGGCGCCGTGGGCGGTAATGATGATCGTGCCCTCTTCGATTTGTTCGAGCATTACATCCCGCGATAGTCCGTCCAGAACGATGATGCCCTTTTCCTGAAAGGCGCGGACGACGTGCTTGTTATGGACGATGTTGCCGAGCATGTATATGGGCTTTATCGTGTTCTCATCCGCCAGAGCCCGCTCAACGATCCTGATGGCGCGGACGACGCCCCCGCAGAAACCATGCGGTTGGATTGTCACTATTCTCATGCGCTTCACCGTTATCATTATAACATATTATCAACCTGGCTGGAAATATAATGACATTTTGATAATGGTTATGGTATAATAATACGAAAGGAGATTATGATGCATTCGATAAGAAACGAGTATTTGACGGCGACGATAAAGTCAACGGGCGCCGAGTTGATCTCGCTTAAGAGCGCGAAGGGAATCGAGTACATCTGGCAGCGGGATCCGCGCTACTGGTCCCGATCTGCGCCGATCCTGTTTCCGATCGTCGGCAACCTCCGCGATAAACAAACCGTGATCAAGGGGAAAACCTATCATATGAACATCCATGGCTTTCTCCGCGATATGCCGTTTGAAGTGTTGTGTCAAAAAGAAAACGAAATCAGCCTGGTAAATACCTATACCAATGACACCCTAAGTCTCTACCCGTATAAATACAAGGTCATCGTAACCTACACCCTGATGCAAAACACGCTGCGCACGAAAATCAACGTCGTCAATGAATATGAGGAATTGCTGCCGTTCAACCTTGGCGGCCATCCCGCCTTCAATTGCCCGCTATATCCGGGCGAGGATTTTTCCGACTACACCATCCATTTCGCGCACGCCGAGACGTTTTCTTCGCCCAAGGTGGAAAGCAACGGCACCCTGAACTTCGACGTCGCCGCCTGTTCGTATCACAACCTGAAAAAACTGCAACTTGATTACGGGCTGTTCGCCATTGACACGCTCATCATTCCGCGCGTCAAATCGAAAAAAGTGAAACTTCTGAACAAAAAAGACAAGGGGATTGTGTTTTCCTTTCCTCAGTTCATTACTTTCGCCGTGTGGTCGCCCCCCGGGAAACAGGCTCCCTTCGTGTGCCTCGAGCCGTGGATCGGTCATGGCGACCGGCATAACGCCGATAATGATTTCATGAAAAAAGATAATCTGATCACGTTGAAGACCCTCGAGGAATTCAGCGCGCATTACGATATTGAAACAATAGAATAAGGAGGTTATCATGGTATCAAGTAACGATTTTAAAACCGGCATCACCATCGAATACGACGGCAATATCTATCAGGTTCTTGAATTCCAGCATGTCAAGCCGGGAAAGGGGCAGGCGTTCGTTCGGACGAAACTGAAGAACCTGCGGACCGGGGCGACAATCGATTATACTTTCAACGCCGATGAAAAAATCAACCGCGCCGTCATCGAAAAAAGAAAGGTCCAGTATCTTTATGACGATGGCACGAATCTGGCGTTCATGGACATGGAGACCTACGAGCAGTTCGACATCCCCCGGGAGCGGCTGGAGTTTGAAAGGAACTTCCTACTCGAGGGCGGTCAGGCTACGATCATCGATTACCAGGGCGAGATCCTGGGCGTCCAGTTACCGGAAAAAGTGACGCTCGAGGTCGTCGAGTGCGCCCCCGGCGTGAAAGGCAATACCGCTGCCAACGCCACCAAGGATGCGATCCTGGAAACCGGTTGGCGGGTCATGGTCCCGCTCTTCATCGAAGTCGGCGATAAGATCATCGTCAGCACCTTCGACGGAAAATACCATTCCCGCGCGTAAGGCGGTGACCGCTCGTGATCTTATGTATTGACATCGGTAACACCAATATCGTCACCGGTTTGTTAGACGATAATCGCAAACTGCTGGGGAGTTTCCGCATCCACACCAACGCCCAACAGACCGCCGATGAGTATGGTGTGAAACTGGTGGAGATCTTCCGGTTTTACGGCTACGACTACCAGCTGTTGAGCGGGGTCATCATCGCGAGCGTCGTCCCCGAACTCGACCACGTCTTCGAGCAGACGATCAAGAAATACCTTGGCATAACGCCGCTTTTCGTCGGTCCCGGCATCAAAACGGGAATCAAGGTGAAGATCGACCAACCCCGGCAATTGGGTGCCGATATTCTGGTGGGAATCGTTGGCGGCTATGCCAAGTACGGCGCGCCGCTGCTTGTGATCGACATGGGCACGGCGATCAAGTTCTTTTACCTGAACGAAGATAAGGAACTTCTGGGCGGGATCATCGCCCCGGGCATTTCCACGTCATTCGACAGCCTTGTCTCCAAGGCCTCGAAACTCGAAGGTGTTAAGATCGACGTTCCGCCCCACATTATCGGCAGGGACACCGCGACCTCGATCCAGAGCGCGATGATCCACGGCACTGCCGCGATGATCGACGGCATCATCAAAAAGATCAGGAAGGAAATGAATGTCGACTTCCGCATCGTCATCACCGGCGGCGAGGCGCGCATCATCACTCCCTTCCTTGAGGAAAAGGTCACCTACGATGAGAACCTGATCCTCGACGGTCTTATCGAACTGTATGCAAAAAACAAATCCTAGTATGAAAACATCACCCCGTTCATATAATGATAAGGGTGATGTTTTTGCTTAAAGATAATGGTCCGTTGATGTTTATTAACACGGTCAGCACTCAGGTAAACGAAGTCCCGCATCAAAAGATCTTCGACAGCCGGACACAGAAAGTGCGGAACATCAAAACGAAGTCGAAGCTGGAATTCCTGGAGGATAGGAAACTGAATAATATCATCGAGATGTATCAGAAAAACCGGCCCGTTCTCTGCAATATCATATGTGAGGGAGAAGAGATCATCGGCATTCCCTTTAAAAAGACCGACCGCATACTTTATGTAAAAATCGATGAAGAAAGCGTCGAGAAAATATATCTACACAATATCACCGATATTGTTATAATCAGGTTTTAATAGGGTTTACATCTTTTTTTACATTCTTCGCAGCAGATCGGCTCGAAGCACTGCAGCCCGCAGACGCAGCAAAGATTCAGAATCGCGGTATGATTCGTGCAGACTAATTTCGGCCCGCACTGCTTGAGAATCCTGAGCGTGACGCAGTCGCCCCTCAGTTCCTCAATCCGGAACACGTTCGAGGTTTCGGTCGTTTCCGGAATTTCCACCGTGAACGCCGTCCCGTTGCACAGATAGAAAGTAACGGGCCGCGTGTTGAACAGTTTCTTCGTTAGAGGGCTGTCGCAACCCTCGCATTCGTCTTCAAGGATTGCTTCCTTCTGCAGCTGGTCGATTTTCAGCACGATGTCATGGATGCAGTTTTTGCAGGTGGGGAAGGATGAACATTTTTCTCGAAGCATTTATTCACCTCACTTTCAGTATAGGATATGAAAGGGGGCGGATAATTGTATGGTTTTATGTCATTCAATTGACGAAGGCATGGTAATAAAAAAACCGGTTCGACCGGTTTTTTATAATACGCCCGTTGCCACGAGCGCCATGACGATGATGGAAACCGCGAGGCAGTAATAGCCGAAGTATTTGAGGTTGCGGTTCTTGATGAGTTTGAAGAACAGCCACAGGGCGAAATACGTCGCGACCAGGCTGATAATGAAGGCGCCGATGTAACCGGGGATAAAGATCGATCCGCCGCTGCCGTGTTTGGCCAGATCATAGACGCCAATTGCGGCGGCCCCAACGCTTGCGGGGATGTACATCATGAAGGAAAAGCGGAAGGCCTTATCAAGCTTTACTTTGTTGGTGACGCCGAAGGCGGTGGTAACGCCGGAGCGGCTGATGCCCGGCAGCAGGCCGATCACCTGCGCGCCCCCCATCAACAGGCTGTCCTTCAGGGTGATCTCTTCCCGATCCGCCTGCGGGGCGATGCTGTGCGTGTACAAAAGCAAGCTGCCGGTTATAAAGAGGCAGATGCCGACGCATACTATATTGGTGTAATAGACATCAAGATCCAGCAACTTGATGACGATACCGGCGACGCCCGCCGGAATGGTCGCGATTATGACATAGAGCAGGAAACGAAAATCTTTTTTGCGTTCCTTGTCTTTTTTGAACAAATACCGCCAACTGCCGGTAACGATTTCCCCGATCAGGCTCCGGTAATAGAATATGATCGCGAAGAGCGAAGCAAAATTGGTGATAATCTGAAAATTGTTCATGTCGGAATCGGCCAGGATTTTCCCGAAGACGGAATTCAGGATAACCATGTGTCCGCTTGAGGAAACCGGCAGCGGTTCGGTCAGACCCTGGATCAACCCCAACGCCAGGTATTTTAAGAATTCGATAATGTCCATAGCTCACCTTTTTCGTATTGCCCACATTATAACACGAAGAAAACAATTTGTAAATGTCTTAACAAACCAATGAAAACATGCTATAATAAAGTAAATAACAAAGAAGGAGTTTCCATTATGATATTTGCGATTACGGTAGATGACTGGACGCTCATTATCCTCGCGATCTGCGTGTTGCCGATAATGGCGCTCATCGTTTATGCGTTGGTAATGACACTGATAAAAAAGAGACAACAAGCCGAGGTCCGCGCCAAGGAGATCGCGGCGACCGAGGACGACACGCAGAAGGAATTGTTCCTGCGCCTTTATGGGGGCGCGGATAATATCGAGAGCGTCTCAAGGGAATTAAGCCGGATCAGCGTCCGTGTCAAGGATATCGACAAGGTCCTGGTCGAGGAATTAAAGGAAACGGGAGCGAAAGGCATTTTGCTGGTAAACGACATCGTGAAATGTAATTTTGGCGACCGGGCCGCTTACATTTTCCGGTTGCTGGATAAGGAAACGGAATGAAAGATATCAAAAAAGCGCTGGCGACGCTTAGGGTTCTGGCGGTCGAGCAAGTCGATAAAGCCAAATCCGGGCATCCCGGGATGGCCCTGGGCGCGGCGCCGATTGTTTTTACGCTTTACACCCGAATCATGAATGTTTTTCCCGATGCTGATCGCTGGATCAACCGCGACCGCTTCGTCCTGGCGGCCGGCCACGGCTCCGCCCTTTTATATGCGGTTTTGCATTTGTCCGGATACGGCGTCGGAATTGACGATTTAAAGAATTTCCGGCAGTTTGACAGCATCACTCCCGGCCACCCTGAGTACGGCCTGACGCCCGGCGTCGATTCCACCAGCGGTCCGCTCGGACAGGGAATCTCGATCGGGGTCGGGATGGCGATCGCAGAAGAATACCTGCGCGCCCGTTTCAATAAGGAAGGGCTGCCCCTGATCGATCACTATATCTACGTCCTGTGCGGCGACGGCGATATGCAGGAGGGAGTGACGCAGGAAGCGCTCAGCCTCGCCGGTCACTTACGGCTGTCGCGGCTCATCGTCCTGTATGATTCAAACGACATCCAGCTGGACGGGCCGGTAAAGGATACCACCACGGAGGATACCGCCGGTAAGATGCGGGCAATGGGGTGGAATTACCTCTTTGTTCCCGACGGCGAGGATATCGGCGCCATCGAAGCCGCCATCACGCAAGCGAAAACGAGCGACCGGCCGACACTCATCGAGGTTAAAACGATCATCGGCGTCGGCTCGAGCGTGGCGGGATCCCATAAAGCCCATGGCAGTCCGCTGCCTTCGGAAGATGTGAAACGAATGCGGGCGGAACTCGGCGGCGAACCGTTCACAATCGAACCGGAAGTATACGAACACTTCCGCGCGGCAGTCTATGAACGGGGACGGAAGCTCTATCAGGAATGGGAAAAAATAAAGGATGCCTACCAGAAAGAATATCCCGAGGAATACGAAACGTTTGTTTCAATCTTAAATGATGATTTCAAGATTGATTATCAGAAAATCCTCAACGTAACCGCGGAAGAGGTAAAGGCGACGCGCGATTATGGCGGGGAAGCGATCGCCGTGATCGGAAAAATCCACGCCGGTTTGATCGGCGGCGCGGCCGACCTGTCCTCCTCGACGAAAATCAAAGGGTCATCCGGTAATTTCGAACCAAACAACCGTACGGGTCGGAACATCAACTTTGGCGTCCGCGAACACGCCATGGCCGCGATATGCAACGGTCTTGCCCTCCATCAACTACGCCCGGTCAGTAGCACGTTTTTCGTGTTTA
Source organism: Caryophanales bacterium UBA3946 (assembly GCA_002385575.1). GTDB lineage: Bacteria > Bacillota_I > Bacilli_A > ML615J-28 > CAG-698 > UBA3946. The sequence goes on from DGDS01000002.1 coordinate 78,043, forward strand.
CCGATTATATGAAACCGGCGCTGCGGTTGGCGGCGTTGATGCATTTGCCGGTGGTCCATGTCTTTTCGCACGATTCGCTCGCGGTCGGCGAGGACGGGCCGACGCACCAGCCTGTCGAGCATCTGACGATGCTAAGAAGCATTCCCAACCTGACGACGATCCGTCCGGCCGACGGGTATGAGACCGCGCTGGCGATGCGCTACGCGATGGAAAACAAAGACGGCCCGACGGCGATCGTCCTGACCAGGCAGACCGTTTCCAATGTTGCCGCTTCCGTCGATTATCCTTCCTTCAAAAAGGGCGGTTATGTGCTTGCCCGCGAGGAAAAGAAAATCGACGGGATCATCATGGCGTCGGGATCGGAGGTGCAGCTTGCCCTTCAGGCGCAGGTCCAACTGCGCGAGCGCGGTTATGACGTCCGCGTCGTCAGCATGCCCAGCCTCGACCTTTTCGCTAAACAAAGCGCCGCGTATCAAAAAGAAGTGTTGCCGAGCGAAATCAAGGTCCGAGTGGCGGTGGAAATGAGCGAGGGCGCCCACTGGTACCGGTTCATCGGATCTGAAGGGGCTTTGCTTAACATCAACCGCTTCGGTGCGAGCGCGCCCGGGAAACAGGTCATCGCCGCTTATGGTTTCACCGCCGCGCATGTCGTAGAGGAATTCATTCGCGTAATAAATAAAAAAAGCTAGACGGTTTCTAGCTTTTTTCTTAATCAACTGATGTTTGAAGTAATCGTCTGGACGATGTGGTTTCGTTCATCCTCGCCGACGCTGTTCCAATAGATCTCGAACAGCGCCCCCAGACCCGGGAGGACTTTTTCTTCCCTGATGTTGATCGCGTCGACGATCGTGCTTTTGACGTCCTCGAACGAGGAATTGTTCAGATTGTTTTTCACTGCCTGTCTGATATCAATGTTCATATTGTTGCTCCTTTTTATATTTTTGCTATGTTATTTTTCCCCATATAATGATATACTATACATCGAAGAAAACAGGTGATTTTATGAACTTTTTACAACCATTGAAGAAATACGAACAGGAATTGATCGAGGATTTGCGCGGACTTCTGGCATGCAAAAGCGTGCTGGAGGAAAACCCGGATGATCCGGAAGCGCCCTTCGGCATTGGTTTGCGTCAAAGCCTTGATTATGTGTTGAAACTGGGCGCCCGTTACGGCTTTGAGACCCTCAACGTCGACAATATCGCCGGCCATATCGAGTACGGCGAAGGGGAGGAGATCATCGGCGTGCTGTGCCATGTGGACGTGGTACCTGCCGACGGTAAGTGGGATTATCCGCCGTTTACGGGAACGGTCGTAAACGGCCGGATTTACGGCCGCGGCGCCGTCGACGACAAAGGTCCGACGATTAGCAGCCTTTACGCGCTGCGCTTGCTCAAGGACGCAGGAATCGTTCCCAAGAAAAAGATTCGGTTGATCATCGGCACCGACGAGGAAAGCCACTGGCGCGGTATCAGCAGATACCTGCAGGTGTGTCCAATGCCCGATTTCGGGTTTTCTCCGGACGCCGATTTCCCCCTGATCTACGGGGAAAAAGGAATCCTCCAGATAAAGTTGTCCGCAACGCGGGGATCAAACCTTACCCTGAAAAGCGGAAGCCGGTACAACGTCGTTCCGGCGGAGGCGGAAGCGCGAAACGCGGACGGACTGGAAAAGGAGTTTTTGGACCATCTTAAGGAAAACGACCTGGCCGGCGCTGCCCAGGATGGCGTTTTGACGTTGCACGGACTTAGCGCCCACGCGATGGAACCCGAGAGAGGCGTTAACGCGGCCGCTAAGATGGCCCGCTTCCTCGCTGGCCGTACGGATAACGATTTGCTCCGGTTCGTAAACGACGTGTTGGGCGACTCACGCCTGAAAAAGGCCGGATTTGCTTTTACTGACCCTGAGATGAAGGATCTGACGTGTAACCTGGGGATCTTGGAAATCAACGAAAAAGGCGGTTTTGTCTGCCTTGATTTCCGTTACCCGATCCGCTGGGACAAAGACGGCTTCCTTAAGGAATTTTTCAATCTCGCCGCAAGTTACAACCTGACTGCGGAAATCACCACGCATAAACCAGTCCACTATATCGACAAGGACGACCCCGACATAAAGAAAATGCATGAGGCCTATGTCAAATACACCGGCGACACAGAGTCGCCCCTTAAGACCATCGGCGGCGGAACTTACGCCCGCGCGCTGCGCAAGGGCGTGGCATTCGGCATCCACTTCCCGGGAAACGAGGACGTTGTCCATCAAGCCAACGAATACATCGCGATCAAGGACCTGCTCACAGCGACGGCGATTTACGCCGAGGCGCTGTATCGGCTTACCTGTGAGGAATGAGACTCAGACAGATCAAGGATGCCGATTTGAAACTCCGGGATTATCCGCAGTTTGTCGTTTTTAACCCGGAGAAGCACCAGGGCCGCTGGTCGTCCCTTTTCCCCGCGCCCAATCCGCTGCATCTGGAGATCGGGATGGGGAAAGGCAAGTTCATCATCGAGCAGGCGATGCGCCATAATGATGTGAACTTCATCGGGTGCGAACTTTCCGCCACCATCACCCTGAAAGCGGCGCGTAAGGTCGCCGCGGTTAATCCGCCGAATCTGAAACTGATCAATTGCCCGGCGCAGGATCTTGAGAAAATATTCGCCGCCGGCGAAATAACGAAAATATATCTTAATTTTAGCGATCCCTGGCCAAAAAACCGCCACGAGAAGCGGCGTCTTACAAGCGATTATTTTCTGAACGCTTACTGGCTGCTTTTGGCGTCGGATGGTGAGATCGAGTTTAAGACCGACAATCCTGAATTTTACGCGTACAGCCTGGTTCAATTCAACAATCATCGTTTCCGTTTTCTTGAGGCCAGCCTCGACCTGCACAATAGCGGTCGGGAAGACCTTATCATGACCGAATACGAGGAAAGGTTCGCGCAAAACAACCAAAAAATCTATTATCTGAAGGTGAAAAAATGGACATCAGAAAGAGAATGAGCATTTACGAAGATTTGGTCAACCTGGACGGCATTTCCGGGTTTGAAGGAAGCGTCCGCGATTACATGCGCCGGGAGATCAAAAAAGTCACGGACAACATCATCCGCGACAAGCTAGGCAGCATTTTCGGCGTCATGACCGGGAAGGAACGTCCAGTGATCATGATCGCCGGGCACATGGACGAAGTTGGAGCCATGGTCACGGAAATCACGGAAAAAGGCTTCATAAAAATGATTCCCATCGGCGGCGTCAACCCGGAAACGATGATATCGCAGAATGTGGCCATCACTGTTGGAAAAGGCAAAAAGATCCGCGGCGTCGTTGGCGCCATCCCCCCGCACATCAACCGCGGTTCGGAACAGCCGCCCGCCCCGTCCTTTGAGAAACTCCTCATCGACGTTGGCGCCGATTCGCGTGAACAAGCCAGGGAAATGGGGATTGAAGTCGGCCAGATGATCACGTTTGTGAATCAGTACTATATTACTGAAGACGGGAAGAAAATCGTTTCGAAGGCCTGGGACAACCGTTTCGGCTGCGGGATGGCATTGGAGATCCTTCAGGAAATCAAGGACATTTCCCATCCGAACACGGTCGTGGCGGGGGCTACCGTCCAGGAGGAAGTCGGACTCCGCGGCGCGTACACCGCTTCCCAGACGGTCAAATCGGACTTGTTTATCGCCATCGACGTTTCCCCGGTCGGCGACTTTCTCGACAAGAGCCATCCGCGGGCGTTTGGAAAATTGGGCGGCGGCTTTTTAGTCCGTTTTTACGACCCGATAAACATCATGAATCCGGCCGTGAAACGGTATTTTGAGGATCTTGCGGAGAAGAATAACATTCCGTTCCAGCAGTTCCTTTCGATGGGCGGAACGGATGCCGGCGCGGCTCAGTATGCGGGCGGCGGGGCCTTTTCCGTAACCGTCGGGTTGCCCGGACGCTATATCCATTCCACGGCCGCGATGATCCACATCGACGACGTGGAGGCGGTCAAGGCGATGCTTTTGGCCGTGATCAAGGATTTCGATTTGAATCGCCTTGAGGAACTGCGGAATGCGTAAGTGTTATCTCGGTTCCCTGAACAAGGCGAAACTTGCGGCGGTGCGCGCGGTCCTCAACGATTTCGATGTCATCGGCGTCGCCGTCGATAACGGCGTCGGGAACCAGCCACTTTCCGACGCGGAAACGATTCAGGGAGCCTATAACCGCGCCATTCAAATGCCGGCGGACGGATTGCGTCTCGGCCTTGAGGCGGGCGTGCAACTCCATGGCGAGCGGTTGTTCCTCGTCAACTGGGGCGTCCTCATCGACGAGGATGGGGAAACATATTATGCCGGCGGGACGCGGATCCCCCTGCCGGATTTCATCAAGGAGGAACTGCTCGCGGGGAAACGGGAATTGTCGGAGATCATGAACGAATACCTGCATACCCGCGACATCAACCAGAAGGAAGGCGCCATCGGCCATTTCACTGCATCGGTGGTGAAACGCGCGGACATCTTCACGCATATCGTGAAACTGCTATATGGACAATATTTAAAAAGGAGGAGCGATAAATGAAAGGATTAATCATTCTCGCCAATGGTTTTGAGGACACGGAAGCGATCATGACAATCGACATCCTGCGACGGGCGAAACTGTCGCTGACCGTGGCCTCCGTAAGCGACGAACTGGAAGTGAAGTCCCAGTCGGGACTGCCTGTGAAGGCGGAAGTCGCGCTGAAGGAAGTCAACGACCAGCTTTATGATTTCCTAGTCATTCCGGGCGGAAGGGCGGTCCGGGAAGTTCTCGAGCATAACAAGAAAGTCCTGACTCTCATCGACAAATTCGTCCTGGGGGAGAAACTTGTGGCGGCGATTTGCGCGGCGCCCTCACTTCTCGGCAAACGCGGACATTTCAAAGGGCAAACCTACACATGTTTCCCCGGCTTTGAGAAAGACATTACGGAAGGAAAACATCTCGGGAAAAAGGGCGTGGTCCGGAGCGGAAAATTTATCACCGCTCGCGCCATGGGGTATACGGCGGCGTTTGCCTATGAAATCGTCGAATTTTTGCTCAGCAAGGAAGCGCGAGTCAAAGTAGAGAAAAACTGCAACGGTGAACTGTAAGAATCAGATTTTTTGCAGTTTTTCCTTTTATCTTCATATAATAATGAAGCGGGAGGTGTTGTTCCATGAAGATCAACATCGTTTTCGAGGGCGGCGGAATCAAGGGCATCGCTTATATCGGGGTGCTGAAATTTTTGGAGGAACGGGGCATTCTGGTATATCAGATCGGCGGCACGAGCGTCGGTGCGATTATCGCGGCGCTCATCGCCATCGGATACAATTCCGCCGAGCTGATAGAATTGATCTCCAACTTCGATTTTTCCATCCTCAAGCATTTTGGGAAAGAAGGTCGGATGCGCGGTCTCATCGACTCGGTGAAAGGAATCGGTATTTATTCGCTTCAGGATTTTGAGAATTACATGCAAACGCTGGCTCAGGCGAAAAACAAGACGAAGTTTCTGGATGTGAAACACGGGGAGGATTACTTATTGAAAATGGTCGCCACCGAATGGGTGACGAAAAGGAAGGTAATCATTCCCGATGATCTGAAATATTTCAATATCAATCCCGATTCGTTCCCGATCGCCAAGGCGGCGACGATGTCGGCGAGCATCCCGATCTTTTACCGCTACTACCCAATCGACAAATACCGTTTCCTTGACGGTGGGATCGTGAGCAATTTTCCTATCGACCTGTTTGCCGGAAGCAACCTGTTGACCTTGGGATTCCGCGTCAACGAGAAACTCGTCGACCGGAACAAGGCGGTAAAGATGTACCGCCGGAAAGTGTTCAAGATCGATCAGGAGATCGATTACGGCAATCATGAGATTATCAACATCGACACGTTCAAACTCCGCGCCGTCGATTACCGGCGGGGTCTGGCGTACAAGGACCAATTGATCGCGTCCGGTTACGAAAGTATCAAAAAGTATTTTTATGAGAAAATGGTCAATTGAAACCTTATTTTCCCGATTAACCAATAAAGCCGTTTTCGGCTTTATTTTTTTAAATCCTTGCAAAAATTGATAATTTTGTTATAATCATAGAAAAACCAAAAATTGACTTGTGGAGTTATGCCGCGGAAGGAGAAATAATGAAGGAATTATATAATGCTTTATATGAAAGAATCAACGGTCTCGATTTTTCCCGCTTATGGCCTGGTTTCAAATCGTTCCGGTTCGCGCTTTATGACGATGAAAAGGTATTGCTGGGCGAAGAGGTTTTTGCGAAAGACGAGCGTTTCATCGGCAATACCGCGATCATGTATGGCGATGAGTTTTTGGCGATCTGGGACGTAAGTCTCAGCCCCGTTAGCGATCCGGACATCTTCGCCGTGAAGATCATCCACGAGATGTTCCACGCCTTTCAAAGGCAAAGCGGTGAAACGCGTTGGGCGAACGAACTTAGCGGCCTGAAATATGCTTACGCTTCCGACAACCTTACCATTAAGCATCGGGAGAACATACTTCTACTGGCGGCTTACGATGGATTCGCGCCGGAAAAACTGGACGAGTTTTTCTCCTTGAGAAAGTTGAGACGGGAAAAGTATGCGTCTGAAGTCGAATATGAGACAAGAATTGAAACGATCGAAGGTCTCGCCAATTATGTGGAACTGATGGCCCTGTGCCAATTAAGCCCCGATAAATATGAAAAGGCAGTCGCGGAAATTAAGGATGAAATCGGCAAGGTCTCCAACCTGATTCCGATAAGGAAGGTTTGTTATTACACCGGAGCCCTGCTTTTGATCATTTGCTCAGAAAACGGAATTCCATTTGCCCATAAGATCGGCGCCGAGGAAAAAACGTTTTACGAACTGGTTGCAAAAGACGTGGCGGCGGGCGGAATAAGCCTTGAGATGAATGCGGAAATCGAATCACTGATCAAAAAATATCATGACGAAAACGAGAAATTGATTCACGATTTCATCGCTTCTCATCCCTGTCGTCTGGAAGGAAAATATCCGCTGCGCGGCCTTGACCCGATGAATACCATTAAGTTCGGGGAATACCTTTATTGCAAGCATTTTATCTCTTATTCCGATGCCGGCGCGCTGCAATTTGTTAAGCAACCGTGCGTGGTAAAAGTGGATGAACAGTTCAACATCCTCGCTTTATATTGTTAGTACGAGCGACCCATAAAATAGGAAAACAGAACGAAATAGCGGGTTTTAATGGATAATATACTCACAGAGACAATATCTAACGAAAAATGTAATTGTCCTTGAAGAAAACCCGCATTTATGTTAAAATAATTATGATAATAAAATCAGTGAAATGCGGTGAAAGATATGGATAACAAAACCGAAAAACAAGGTTCGGATTTGTTGGTTGAAAACGAGAAGAAAGAAAGCAGCAGCGTGAAAGCCGCCAAAACGGGAACCACGAAAAAATCCGGCACCACAGAGACTAAGCGGAAAAACGTCTCCGCGCTCGAGGTCTTGGCGAAAAAGGAGACCATTAAATTAACGGAAGATAAAAAATCCGAAACCGCCGTTGAATCTGCCACTGATGCCCTGCCCGCTGATAAAGATACAAAGAAAATTACGAGATATTACGATACCCCGATCCTGCAAGGCCTGACTACGGAACAGGTAGAGGAAAGGATCAGGGACAATCTTGTCAACCGCGTGACCGACCGGCAAGGCAAATCGATACTCAAGATCATCCTTACCAACACCTTCACCTTCTTCAACATGCTTTATCTTACAATCACGATTATCTTCGCAGTGTTGAAGAGTTACGAGAATCTGTTCTTTCTGGCCACCATCATCCCCAACTATTTGATCGGGTTGTTCCAGGAAATCAAGGCCAAGCTGCTTGTCGACAAATTATCGTTGATGTCGGCCCCGACGACGACCGTCATCCGCAACGGCGAGAAAGTCGAAATTCCAGTCAACGAGGTCGTCCTTGACGACATCGTGTTTTACACGCCGGGCAAGCAGATCTGCGCCGACAGCATCATCCTCGAGGGCACCGTCGAAGTCAACGAATCGCTTTTGACCGGCGAGTCCGACGCGATTGTGAAAAATCCCAGCAGCGAGTTGTTCTCCGGAAGCTTCATCATCAGCGGCGCCGCCGTGGCCCGGATCGATAAAATCGGCAAGGACAATTACATCGAAAAATTGGCCAAGGACGCCCAGGTATATCAGAAGCCGAAATCGCAGTTGTTGCGGTCGCTTAATATTATCATCAAATTCGTCTCCATCATCATCCTGCCGTTGGCCGTGTTGACATACATTACGACGACCAACGGGATGCCGAGGGACTTCCTCTCGGTCTTGAGCCGCGACGGCCTGATCAGAGCCGGAAGTTCCGTACTCGCAATGATTCCGGCCGGATTGTTCCTGTTGACGAGCGTTTCGCTCTTCTACGGCGTCATCCGGCTCAGCAACCGCAAGACACTCGTTCAGGAATTGTACTGCATCGAGATGCTCGCGCGGGCCAACGTCCTATGTCTGGATAAGACCGGAACGATCACCGACGGCACGATGCGGGTGTTCGATTGCATCGAACTTAAGAATTACACGGACTACACGATTCGCGAGATCATCGGCTCGATGATGAATGCCTTCCAAGAAACGAATCCGACGTCGGAAGCGCTGATCCGCTTCTTCGACAAGAACAATGTTTTGGAACCGACGCGGGTGATTCCGTTCTCGTCCAAACGCAAATACAGCGCCGTCGTTTTCGGCGAGCAGGGCACGTTTTATCTCGGTGCGCCCGAGTTCGTACTGAGTCAGTATTATGAAACCGTCAAAGCGCGGGTCGAAAGATTCGCAAGCGAGGGCGGTCGCGTGCTTGTCCTCGGACATGTTCCCACCCAGGTCAAGAGTGAGGACATCCCCCGCAATGTCAAACCCCTGGCCCTGATCGTCCTTCATGACCATATTCGCGAGGACGCGGCCGACACGATCGACTTCTTCAAACAAAACAGCGTCGACATCAAGATCATCTCCGGCGACAATCCCGTGACGGTATCGCAGATCGCTGCGCGCGTCGGCGTCGAGGGAGCGGAGCGCTATGTCAGCCTCGCCGGCAAAAGCGACGACGAGGTCCGCGAGATCGTGTTCGATTACACGGTCTTCGGCCGGGTCAGCCCCCAACAGAAAAGGATCATTGTGCAGGCACTTAAGGAACATGGAAAAACGGTGGCGATGACGGGAGACGGCGTGAACGACATCCTCGCTTTGAAAGAAGCCGATTGCAGCATCGCCATGGCTTCCGGTAGCGACGCTGTTCGATACGCTTCGCATCTTGTCCTTGTGAATTCTACTTTCGCGAGCATGCCCGAGGTCGTCATCGAAGGCCGGCGCGTCATCAACAATATCCAGAAAACCTCGACGCTCTTCCTCGTGAAGACGATGTTCGCGATCCTGCTCACGATCATGTATATCATCCTGGGAATGCAGAACGGACCGATCAGCATCACTTATCCGTTCACAGCAAAGCACTTGTACATGATCGAGTGGTTCGTGCTCGGATTCCCGTCGATCTACCTGGCGCTGCAGCGTAACCGTTCGATCGTCAAGGGCAAGTTCCTGTCGAACGTCATCAAATCGACGTTACCGGGGGCGCTCACGATCGTGATATTGCACTTGATCCTAAGCCTTTTGCGCATTACCCCGGGATTTGAGTCGCTCCAGCACAACAACGCCGTGTATACGACGATCGCGACGGTGGTGACGACGGCGGTCATGTTGTTCGTCCTCTTCCAGATGTCGCAGCCGTTTAACTGGGCAAGGAGGACTATCTTTACCGCGATGGTGCTCGGCTGCATCCTGATGGGATTTAACTTACTGCCGATCAAGTTCGCAAAACTCGACCTGAGTTATTATCGAAACATCGACGAACTTTCCAAAGAAATAATCCTAGAGGTTAACAACTATAACCACTGGTCCCTCAACGGGAAGGCGACGCCGGTGCGGGCGATAGCCAAACCGGAAGTTGTTAATCTACATAACGAGACTTATCTTACTCCCAACATAACGATCAGCGGCGATTATCACTGGTGCCTTAACGGCGTGAAGACGTCGCTGAGCGCCTTCGAGGTCAACCGCCTCGAACTCGACGTTATCGAAAAGTACTGGTACGTCAACGGGCAGAAGATGAGCGTCAAGGCGTTCCGGGTGCCTGGGATTACCTATACGACCGCGGCTGCGGGTTACCGCAGACCGGAAATCACGATCATCGATAACCATTGGGTCATTGACGGGCATCCGACCAGCATCCACAGCAGCGTCGACGAATTGATCCTGACGGTCTCCGGCGGATTTTGGTGGCTGAACAGCCGCGAAACCACGGCAAAGGCTGAGAAACTGCCCCTTAACCCGGACGAATACGAGATTCCGATCGTGGTCATCAAGGACGGTTATTTTGTCATCAACGACGTCAAGACCGACATCCCGGCCGGCATTGGCGACCAGATCAACCTGGCGGTCGATGTGGACGGTTACTGGACGATCAACGGCGTGAAGACCGCCATCAAGGCACGCAAGGTCACCGACGGTGACGGCGTTACCAATTATGTGGAACCGACCCTATCCATCAGCCGGGACGGCTACTGGCAGTTAAACAGCGTCAAGACCGGCGTCAAGGCCGAGGGTGCGTTGATGGTCAAGGAGATTCTCATCACCTTGCTCATGGTGCAATTGATACTTCCGCTGATGTATCTGCTTTCCAAGACCTTTAAAAAAATGAGTATCGCCCCAGAATAATTCTTTACATATTGTTGATAATGTAGTATAATATCTTGGCTAATATAAACCAGTCCTTGCTTCGTATGAAGCCAATAGACCATAAGGAGGTGCACAATGAGAAAATACGAAGGCATGTTTATCGTTCGCCCAGATTTAGACGAGGAAAGCTATAAGGCTTTGATCGCCGATATCGAGAAATTGTTCGCCGATTTCGGAAGCAAAGTCACATCCGTCGACGTTTGGGGAATGAAAGAAATGGTGTATGAAATCCAGGACTTTAAAAAAGGCTATTACGTCGTTTTTAAAGCCGAAGCCACGCCCGAAGCCGTGTCGGAATATGACCGTATCTGCAAGATCCGTGAGGACATCATCCGGCATATCATCGTTAAGGAGCAGTGATTGACAGGTGAATAAAGTCATGTTGGTCGGCCGGCTGACCAGGGATCCGGAATTACGGCGGACAGCCAGCGACATCCCCTATGTTTTATTCACGGTCGCCGTGAATCGCACGTATGCCAACCGGTCCGGAGAGCGGCAGGCCGATTTCATCAACTGCGTGGTCTGGCGCACCCAGGCCGAGAACCTGGCCCGCTACCAGCGCAAAGGCAACCTGGTCGGCATCGAAGGTTCGCTGCAGACACGCAGTTATGATGACGCCAACGGCGTTCGCCGGAACGTCACCGAGGTCGTTTGTGATAACATCCAGTTCCTTGAGCCGAAATCGGCCCGTGGCGGCGATTATCCCGAGTATGGTGACGTAAGCCCGTACGACGTTCCGGACGATTACCGGCATTATGAGAAAGACGTTTATAGTAAAGAGAATAACAAAAAAGAAGAAAAGAGTCCGTTTGAAGACATCAAGAGCGATTTTAATGTCTCCAACGACGATTTGCCATTTTAAGGAGGTTAGAACAATATGTCAGGTTTTCGCAGGCGGAAGAAAGTCTGTTATTTTACCGAGAACAAGATAGAGCATATCGATTGGAAGGATTACGAATTGCTGAGACGATTCGTTTCCGACCGCGGTAAAATTCTCCCGCGTCGTGTCACCGGCACCAAGGCCAAGTACCAAAGACAATTGGCGACGGCCATCAAGAGGGCGCGGCATATGGCATTATTGCCGTTTGTCAAGGAATAAAGAATAACGAAACCATAGTCATCTATGGTTTTTTCATTATACAGAGGAGAGAATATGAAAAGAAGAATATGGAGTTTCATCGCCCTGATATTGATGACGGTTTTCTGCATCAGCTGCGTTGACGACGAGCGGAAGACGATCGTCATCACGGAAACGAGCGTGCAGGTTATAGTCGGGGATACGTATGAACTTACCTGCCGCCTGAACGGTATCGAAGCCGACGAACTTGAGTATGAATTCAGCGTCGATGGAATCGTCGCGATTGAAGGCTTCACGATCGAGGGTCTGGCCCCGGGGACGACAATCCTGACCATCAGGCATAACGCTGACGATAAAATTTTCGATACGGTAACGATCGAGGTCACAGGCGCGCCCAGCGTCGCCTTCACCGCGGCGGAATTGATCCTCAAGGTCGGCGAACGCAAGAGCCTCCCGATAACCTATGCAAATATCGACTCTTTCGAAGAACTCGGCTTCACGGTAAGCGCAGAGGGAATCGTGACGCTTGACGAGGAGGACATTATCGGGGAAGCGCCCGGAGAAGTCGAAATTACTGCCTATTATCTTTTCGACAATTCCGTTGCCGCGACCCTTAAGGTAAAGGTCGAAGCGGAAAAACGGATTTCCTTCTCCATCGAACGGTTGGAGTTGGAAGCAGGCGAAAGCGCGGAGTTACCCTTGGTGACCGAGGGTATCTCCGACTTATCGGAAATTGCGTTTTCCTTCACTACGGAAGGAATCGCGCTTCTGGAGCAACGGACCGTGACCGGAATCAATCCGGGGGAGACCGCGCTTACGGTCAGACTTATAGCCGATGAAGACGTGGCCGCGGAAATCACGATTCTCGTCAAACCCCGTTCTTACACGGTAAACGATCCGGAATACTGGATCGAGCACCTTAGCCCGGAATATGATCCGGACGAAGTGATCATGACGCCCGCGCAGATCGCCCTTTATAATCAAAACATCTATAACAATACCTCCGCCACGAAGGTCGTGAATCCGCTTGCTTATCCGACGACGATCTCGGGCACGGAAGTAAGACAGAAGATCGAGACGTACAACGGTCTGATTGATCAATACCAGGTCTTCGACGACAGTCATTATTTGAGCCAGAATGAAAAAACAACGATTAAGAATAATCGCGCCCTTGAACAAATTCCGGCGACGGTTACGGTTCGCTATGGGATCATCACCGAGTTCGCGGCGGTGCGCAGTTTCCCGACGAATTGCATAGCCGGCTCCTATAGCCAGGACCGTTTCCAGGAAACCGGTCTGAACGTAGGCGAAGGAGTCGCGGTTTATCACGTAACCGCAGACGGTCAATGGTTCTTCGTCCAGGCGATGAATTACTTCGGCTGGGTTGAAGCAGGCAAGATCGGGTTGTGCTCCCGGGAAATGCTTCTTTCCTTCATCGATTCGGAACAGTTCATCGTCGTGACCGCCGATACGCTTAACATCGATGGGCGGATCGTCCGGATGGGTCAGGCGCTTCCGTATGTTACTAAAAATGATCAGGAATACCAGGTGCAGATGCCGCGGCGGGACGCGGCCGGAAATCTCGTCCTTCACCAGATAGCAGTCGCGCGCGACGATGAAAAAGTGCATGACGGCTATCTGCCGTACACGCTGCGCAACGTCTTTATTCAGGCGTTTAAAATGCTTGGCATTCCTTATAGTTGGGGAGATAATTATGTTTACGGACGCGACTGCTCCTCGACGCAGAACGCCGTCTACGCCTGTTTCGGGTTCAAAATGCCGCGCAACACCTCCCAGCAAAGATCGATTCCCCAGTACGCGGTGACCATGAATATCAACGAAAGTTACATCAAGAACAACCTGCGTCCCGGCGCCTTGATTTTCTCGAGCGGCCATGTGATGATGTATATCGGCGATGACGACCAGGGCAACGCCTACATTTATCACAATACCTCACCGAAATGCAAGGTTCAGAAATTCCGGGAATACAGTTCCCAGATCATCGCATACCTGCGATTGTATTAAAAAACCATAGTCAAAAACTATGGTTTTTTTATGATAAATATCGGTATCATGTTTATTTTTACCCGGTAATTATTTTATTTTTTAATTTAATTGTGTTATAATAGTTATATGAATTTGCGGTGATTATCATGAAAAAGAAACTGCCAGTGCAAAGAATCGTCTTCGTTTTACTCCTGATCGCGATCTTTTTCTTTATCTACTCGATGAGCGGCGAAGACGTGCACGTATCAATCTCATATATATCACTTTCCGTCATCGTCGCTTCCCTGACGTATTTTTACATGTTCGCCCGGGGACGGCGGAACATCAAAAAACTGCGCTGGCTGGAGAACCGCCTGAAACTGTGGAACCTGATTTCCTATCGGGTGAAAAAAGCCGGCGAGTATGCCTTCAACCATCTCCCCGTCGGTATCGTCATATACAACGAGGACAAGGTCATCGAATGGGCGAACGCCTACGCGAAGGAAATATTCATGAGCCCGCTCGTCGAACGGAAGATCGAAATCATCAATCCGGAACTGCTGGAGAAGATCAACGCGGAAGTTAATTTCGAGATCACCATCTACGGTCGGAATTATCGCTGCAGCGTGATCGGCGATCATAACATCCTGTATTTGCTGGACCAGACCGATCTCAAGGACCTCCAGCAGAAATACCGGCGTTCGCTTCTGGCCGTCGGGTTTTTAAACCTCGACAACCTCGATACCGCCCTAGCAGCTTTGGATCCGCAGGAACGGGCGATGCAGATGAGCAACCTGATCGGCCTTTTGAGCGACTGGAGCAACAAACACGACATCTATCTGCGCGGTTTAAGCGAAGCGCGGTATTTGTTATTCATGACGTTTTCGCAATTAAACGAACTGATCGATAACAAGTTCACCATCCTTGACGATATCCAGAATTACTGTCAGAAGGAAGATTTGCGGATAACGGCGTCGCTGGGCATCGCCTGCCGCGATGACGGGATCACCAAGTTGGTGGAACTGGCCGAGGAACAACTGGAGTTGGCGCTTAACCGCGGCGGTAACCAGGGCGTCGTTTTGATCGACAACCAGGTCAATTACTTCGGGGCGAAAACGACCTCGATCGAGACCAGGTCGCCGGTCTTCGTACGCGTGAAGGCGGAAATGCTTGCGGACATGATCAGGAACGCGGGCAACGTCCTCATCATGGCGCACAAGGACCTGGACGCCGACGCATTCGGTTCCTGTCTTGCCGTGTATAAGATCGCGACTGCCTTGAAAAAAGAAGCGAAGATCGTCTTCGACGCGGAATCGGTCGACGAGACGATCAGCGTGATTTATAACCTCATCCAGAAGGAACACATCAATATCCTTGATTACTTCATCGCGCCGCGGAAAGCGGTCGAAAGCCTTAACAACCGTACCCTGCTGGTCATCGTCGACTGCCAGTACCAGACGCTGCTGACGAGCGAGAAACTATACAAACTTGCAAGCAAGATCGCGATCATCGACCATCACCGCCGGAACAACAACGCCATCACCAATTACGATTATCTGTATTCCCAGTCGTCCGCTTCCTCGACGGTCGAACTGGTGGTGGAGATGCTTCCGCACATTTCCGATGAGATCGAGATCAGCGAGGTCGAAGCGACCTGGATGCTGATGGGCATCCTCGTCGACACCAACAACCTGATGTATCGGACGTCATATCGGACGTTTAACGTGCTCGCGGTCCTGCAGAAAGTCGGCGCGGAGATTCCCCGGGCCCAGCGCTATTTGCGTGAAAATTTCGGCGAATACGTCAAACGGATGTCGATTCTGAACAATCTGGAGATCGTGGCGGATAAGTACGCGATCGCCGCGTGCACCGCCGACGAGATTTATACCCGAGCGTTTCTGGCGAAGATTGCTGACAACATCATTTCCGTCAACGATATTCAGGCTTCCTTCTGCATCGGGCGGATCGACGAGGACGAGATCGGAATCAGCGCTCGCAGCCTGAACGAGGTCAACGTGCAGGTGATCATGGAACAACTGGGCGGGGGCGGCCACTTCAACAACGCCGCCACTCAGATCAAGGAAATCACGATCGATCAGGCAAAGGCGCTTTTGATCGACAAACTTATCAGACTCGAGGACGGAGGTATGACTACCATGAAAATAATATTGACGAAGGAAGTTAAGGGAAAAGGAAAAGCAGGAGACATCATCGACATCCCCGCCGGCCACGCCAACTTCCTGATCAGGACGAACCAGGCAGTCCTGGCGACGGTGGACAACATCAAGCAACTGGAAAAGAAAAAACGCGAAGAAAAAGAGGCTATGGAAAAGCACCTCAACGAGATGCGGGAACTGAAGACCGTGATCGAAAGCCGCCCCGTAGACATCCATGTCCGGGTCGGAAAGGACGGCAAGCTGTTCGGGACCGTCAGCACCAAGCAGATCGCGGACGAATACAAGGCGCAGCACGATATCGTCCTCGACAAGCGCAAGATGCTGCCCGATAAGCAGATCGATGCGTTGGGAACTTACCAAATCCCCATCCAGCTGCATAAAGAAGTGACAGCGCTAATAACCATTCACGTCGTGGAGAAGAAATGATGGAAATACAAAGACAAATCCCGTGCAGCCGGGAAGCGGAAAACTATGTTCTGGGCTCCGTGCTGATCGAGAACCGGCTGGTGCCGGAAGTGGTCAGCCAGCTCGACTATACCGATTTTTATTACCCGGAAAACATCAACATCATGAACGCGATCATCGCCCTTGACAAGGCAAAGAAGGAGATCGACGTCAGTTCGGTCATCGAATATTTGAAACAAAAGGGACTGTATGAGGCGACCGGCGGCGGCGACTATTTGTTCGAGTTGATGGACGCCATCCCCTCCGTCGCCAACGTCGCGGCTTACATCCAGATCATCAAGGAAAAAGCGGTCGAACGCGAACTGTTGAACAAGATGCAGGAACTGTCGAACCAGATCCTCGATCGTAAGCTTTCCTTCGAGGAGATCATCGATACCGCCGAACGCAACATCATCGAGACCTTGAACAAACGTAAGACCGTCGACCTCGTCCGGATCGACAACGTCACCGACAAGGTCCTGTCGATCATCGAGATGAACAAGCAGAAATCGGGCGATACCCTGACGGGGCTCGACACCGGTTTTAAGGCGTTGAACAAGCTGACCTTCGGCTTTCAGAAAGGCGAACTGACGATCCTCGCGGCCCGTCCCGGGATCGGAAAATCGGCGCTCGCCCTCAATTTCGCCACTAATGCTTGTGAGCTCGCGGACGCGCACGTCGCGTTCTTCTCCCTCGAGATGGGAATCGACCAGCTTTTGATGCGTTTGTACAGCTCGCATTCGGGCCTGACGCTGAACAAGATCCGGAGCGGAAAACTCAATGAAACGGAAATGGCTTCCCTGTACGCTGCGAAGACGAAACTCGACCGGTTCAACCTCTACCTGGACGAAGCGGGCGCGACCGACGTCGAGGAATTAGTCACGGTGTGCCGGAAACTCAAACGCGACGGAAAACTCGATCTGGTCATTATCGACTATTTACAGTTGCTCACGACCAGGAGAAAGACGATGAACCGCGTCGACGAAGTATCAAAAATCTCGCGGCAATTAAAAATAATGGCCCGCGAGCTTGACGTACCCGTTCTGGCCCTGTCACAATTATCGCGCTTAATCGAACAACGCGAGGACAAGCGGCCGGTGCTCTCCGACCTACGCGAATCGGGAAGTATCGAGCAGGACGCCGACATCGTCATGTTCCTGCACCGCGACCCGATCAAGGGTGATGAGGACACGACGCGGAGATTCCGCAGCGTGCAAACGGAATTGATCATCGCCAAGAACCGTCAGGGCGTTACCGACAGTATCCGCCTTGTCTTTAAGGGCGCTTACTCGATGTTCTGCAGCGTCGAAGACGCTGAACAAAATAGAGGTGAGTAATTTTGCTGGAAAGACTTGAATTACTGGAACAAGAATACGAAAACATAAATAACAGCTTACAGAAAGAAGAAATCATCAACGATATCAAAAAAATGACGGAATTGATGCGCCGCCTGCGCTCGCTTGAGAAGACGGTACAACTATACCGTGAATATAAAGATGTCAAGCGGCAGATCGCCGACTTGCAGGAATTGTCGGCCTCCGGCGATAAGGAAATTACCGAACTTGCGATTGCTGAAAAAGAAGAGTTAAGCGCGCGGATAAAAAGTCTCGAGGAGGAATTGAAGCTCCTGCTGCTTCCCAAGGACCCCAACGACGAAAAGAACGTCATCGTGGAAATCCGGGGTGCGGCGGGCGGTGACGAGGCCAATATCTTCGCGGGCGATCTGTTCCGGATGTACTCGCGCTACGCTGCCGAGAAAGGCTGGAAGATCGAAGTGTTGAGCGCTTACGAGACGGAACGGGGCGGATACTCCCTGATCGAGTTTAAGATCGAAGGCGACCGCGTGTACTCGCTTTTGAAATACGAGTCCGGGGCGCACCGCGTTCAGCGGGTCCCGGTTACCGAATCGCAGGGAAGGATCCATACCTCGACCGCCACGGTGCTCGTCATGCCCGAGGCGGATGAAATCGATTTCGAGCTCAACATGGCCGATGTCCGGGTTGATGTGTATTGTTCCTCCGGTCCAGGCGGACAAAGCGTGAACACGACCAAGTCGGCCGTCCGGGTTACGCATATCCCGACCGGCGTGGTCGCCTCATGCCAGGACGCGAAATCGCAGCACGAGAACAAGGCCAATGCCTTGAAAATGCTTCGTACCCGGTTATATGACCGCTTGCTTCAGGAGCAGATGGAGAAAGAGGGGAAGGAGCGGCTCGCGAAGATCGGTCACGGCGACCGCAGCGAGAAAATCCGGACCTATAATTACCCGCAGAACCGGGTCACCGATCACCGCATCGGTTTCACGGTCCAGCAGCTTGACCGGATCATGGAGGGGGAACTTGACGTCGTGATCGAGGCCCTGATGCTTGAGGACCAGCGGCGCATGCTCGCCCAGGCGAAATAAAACGGAGTCGCTTATGCTCTATATTGAGATCGATTTGGGAAAACTGAAAGGCAACCTTGAAAAGATCGCCCGGGTGTCCGGAAAGAAGGTCATACCGGTAATCAAAAGCGATGCGTATCGGCTTGGAGCCGCGCGGATCGCGCAATTTCTGGCCAAGGAAGGCGTGGAGTTGTTCGCGGTCGTTGACCTCCAGGAAGCGGTAGAACTTGCCGAAACCGGGTTTTCCGCCGCCGTCCTGATCTTAAACGGCGTCAGCCTCGCCGATTATCCCGTTGTCGACCGGTATGAAAACCTGGTGATGACCGTCGGTTCGCTCCGGGAAGCGGTGGCCTTGCGAAAACATCCGTTTACCCGTCCCGTCAGGATTCATTTTCAAATCGATACCGGGATGAACCGGCTCGGATTCCGCGACATCGATGAATTCCGGGAGGCGCTCAACGTCCTTGCCGGAAGTCCAATCCTTCGAGCTGAGGGCATATACACGCATTTTACCGATCTGGAGAATGCCAGAACCCAAGTCGATAAGTTTACGGCATACGTACGCGAAGGAAAGTTCGAATACGTCCATTGCGCGGCGAGCATCGCCTACGACGCGATCGACTGCGGTAATCATGTCCGCGTCGGCATCGACCTGTACGGTTCGCAGGAGAACACCGAACAGACCATCAGGGTCGTCACGAAACCGTTGGTCGTCTGGAAGGTCAGAAAGGGCGACACCGTCGGCTACGACCGCGCCTACCGCGCCGAAGACGACGAGCTGATCGCCGTCCTTCCGATCGGCTATAATAACGGCTTCCGCCGGAGCCTTGCCGGATTTCCCGTGCTGGCGAATAACCGGCGCTATCCCACCGTCGGGAAAGTGTGCATGAACCATCTTTTCGTCCGCGTCGACGAGAGCGTGAACGAGGATACGGAATTCATTATCACGTCGTCGGAACTGCCGATCAGCGAGATGGCCCGGTATTTGGGTACCGTCCCGCACGAGATCCTCTGTATGCTCAATATCCAAGACAAAAGGTATATCGGGGGCTGATGATGACTTACCGCCGCCTGTATAACGAGTTGAAGGAAAAGGCGCTCGCCGCCGGGAAAGAGGAAAGCGCGATAAAGATCATCCTGATGGAGACGGCCGGATTCACCTTCACGGATCTGGTCATGAATTTTGACTCCCCCGTCCCGGCCGGAATCTTGGATAGAATAATCAAGAATAGCGACGACTATATTGAAAATAATATTCCAGTACAATACATTTTCGGCGTCGCCTATTTCTACGGTATGAGGCTGATGGTAAACGGGGCGGTGCTGATTCCCCGGCCGGAAACCGAGGTCCTGGTGGAGATCGCGATCGAACGGCTTCGTTCGTTTAAAAACCCAAGGACCATCGATATCGGCTGCGGGAGTGGCGCGATCGCCCTGGCACTGAAAAAGCATTTGCCGGGAAGCGAGATTACCGCCGTCGATATTTCGGAAGCAGCGTTATCGGTCGCGAAAGCGAACGCGAAGGCGCTTGATCTCGACATCGACTTCATCCTGAGCGATTTGTTTTCCGCCGTAGTTGGCGAGTACGACGCGATCGTTTCCAATCCGCCGTATCTGGCAGGAGAAGAAGAAGCCGAGCCGATCGTTCGTGACAACGAACCTCCCGGCGCTTTATATGCTCCGGACGGCGGATTGCATTTTTACGAACGAATCTTTCGGGAAGCGCCCCGGCATCTGAAAAAACCGGGATTGATCGTTCTTGAGATTCCCACCGATAAAAGGGAGAAAATAACAGCCCTGGCAACGGAAGCGGGGCTTTACCGGCGCATTGGCGTCGAAAAGGATTTGAGCGGCCGCGACCGGGTCATGATTATCGAATACGAATAGAGGTTTGAAATGAAATATATCTTACTGACTATATCGCTGCTTGCGATGTCGGCGTTCCGGCAGGAATACGTCGAGGCTTTTGACGAGAAAGTCGCGGAGGCTTATGACGATTACGGTTTGTTGGGCGAATACGACGGCGTCAATTACGCGATCAAAGTCTATTACGGGGTCTTTGACGACAAGGTCTATTATGGCATTTGTTTTTACAATGAGACACCGAAGCAATACAAATTGCGGATAGTGATCGGCGATAAGGTTTACCGCCTGAAGGCCAATTCCCGCAACGACGTCGCGGTCGTCGCGATGCCGTTGAAAGGTGGGGCTTTTTCTCTGGCCGTATATGATAAAAACGGCCAGCGCCAGTCGCTGGGCACCACCGTCTTTACTGACATCGAAGTGATCTCGAAGGAGGAGTTTTATGATTTGCCGGGGTTGCTGAAAGGAAGCGGGAACGGCGTGAAGATTGACAAACCACTCCCGCTCACCGCCATCGGCATTTCCCCCCTGGGGATCATCGCGATCGCGGCGGGGATCATCCTCCTTGTCTGCGGGATCGTGATATATGTCTTTTACCGGAAACGCAAGGGTATTTTTTCCGAAGCCGAGCGAAAAAAGAACGTGTTCAATTTCAAGGAATTCATCCTCTCCGTTGAAAAGAGCCTGCAGGAACGGGAAGACGCGAACGCGGATGAATATATCCCCGCCGAGGCCGAAATCATGGATGAAGACAAGAAAACGGGAGAAGAAACAACCGCGGACACCTACGTCCCGCACTATTCCTGGGCGCGCGACGAGGAGGAAAGAAGCGGTTTCAATATCAAGAAACACCTGCAGGAACTGGGGTTTGTGACGGATTACCGGATCGTGAGCACGGAGGAAAAGAATAAGATCATGCTGGAGTTGATGCGCCTCAAGGAACAAAAGGTCATTACTCCGGATGATTATTTGGACGAAGTCAGCGAACTATGGAAAAAACGCGAGTAGATGACATCATAAAGCTGAACAAGGCCGACCTGCGCGGAAAACTGCTTTGTTTTCCCACCGACACCGTCTACGGTCTCGGCGCGCTCTATGGCGACCGGGAAGCGATCGAACGGATTTATGTCCTGAAAAACCGCAGCCACGATAAACCGATCGCGAACCTGTGCGCCGGCATCGACCAGGTCGAAGAACTTGGCATAGAAATTACCCCGCTGACGCGCACGTTGATCGCGCGTTACTGGCCTGGGCCGCTCACGATCATATTTCCCACTCCCGGTGGGAAGGTGTCGTTTCGGATGCCGGATTGCCAGCCGGCATTAAAGTTGCTTAGGCGTTTTGGACCGCTGGCGACGACGTCGGTGAACGAAAGCGGCGAGCCGGAATTAAACGATTACCGAAAGATCGACGCCCGTTTCGGCCAACATATCGATTACTTCATCACCGATCCCTGGGACTTCACCGGGACGGCTTCCACGGTGATCGACATCACCGGTGATGTCATCAGGGTCATAAGGGAAGGAAGCATTAAATTTTAGTATAGAATGGCAATAATCACCAATACTATAATTGGTGATTATATGCGTAAAAAGACTTTGTTGATCGTCGTCGTGCTCATCGTCGTCATATTGGCGTTAATGCCGGGCGGAGAAAAAGGATTCAGGATCCGCGTCATCGCCAATAGCGATTCCCCGGCCGACCAAGCTGAGAAGATGGCCGTCGTCAGGATATTGCAGGAGATCGTCTCCCGCTTCGACAAATCCGCCATCGCAAGCGAGGTCGCGGCTAACATCGACGTCCTCGACGCCGGCGTGCGAAAAGTTCTCGGTCACGATAATTACACCCTGAACATCAAGAAGATCCGATACCCGGCCAAATCGGTTGACGGCGCCGTCATCCCCAGCGGTAAATATCCGACCCTGCTCGTCGTCATCGGTGCCGGCACGGGCCGGAACTGGTGGAGCCTGCTTTATCCCGATTATCACGGCATTTCCTTCGAAGACGCCGCTTCTGGCGATATCGAATACAAGTCATATTTCTGGGAGAAACTGAAAAAAATTCTTTTGGACCGATAAAGAGCATATACTGTCTTTGAGGTGAATTCGTTGGAATTTTTATCGGTCAGTGAAGAGAACAAGGACGAGGTCGTGGAATTCCTGCAGGAGGTGTCGCTTGCCGGCGATATCAACGAAGAGGCGCTCCTCAACGGCGAGCTCGTCTATGACAAGCAGATCATCGGCACGATATCCTTCGAGGAATTCAACGACAACGCCCTGATTCGTTATTTCATCTTTCGCCAGCCGATCAACGACGAAGTGGTATTGGAACTCTTTGACCGGATCACGCGGAAGGCCCGGAACAAACAGATAAAATCGCTGATCGCGATCGTCGTGAAAAGGGAAGCGCGAGCGGTTTTCAAACGCATCGGTTTCTACGAGATCGTAAGCGACGACGTTTATATCGACGAGGTCAATCTAAACGAAACGAAGTTCAAAAACGCGGTCGTGTTGAAATACGACCTGACATAGCAACGCGGTGATAACATGAACAAAATCCCCAGCTTTTCCATCAACCACTTAACGCTGCAACCCGGACTTTATGTTTCCCGGAAGGATTATCTCAAAGACGATGTCCTCACCACTTTTGACATCCGCATGACCGCTCCCAACCGCGAACCGGTGCTTGACACCGACGGCGTCCACGCGATCGAGCATCTGGGCGCGACTTATCTGCGCAATCATCGGGACTGGAGCGGTAGGGTCATTTACTTCGGGCCGATGGGATGCCGGACCGGATTTTACCTCATCCTGTACGGTGACCTTTCGTCGGCGGAGATTGTCCCGCTGATGCGTGACCTTTTCGCCTATATCGCCGCATACGAAGGCGAGATCCCGGGCGCGCGTCCGGAAGAGTGCGGAAATTACAGTGACATGAGTTTGGAAAAGGCCAATCTTTACGCGCGGCATTATCTTGATGTTTTACGTTCCATCGACGAAAGCAGACTGAGTTACTGACCAGTCTTTTTTTTATGAAAAATACATTTTCCAAGAATGAAAATCAATGTTTTTTGTGGAAAAAGGAAGTATGATGTGATATAATTACTAACTAAAGAGGTGAACAAATGAAAATAAGCATTGCCAGCGATCACGGCGGGTTTGACCTGAAAACGGAGCTCATCGCCTTCCTGCGAGCGCGCGGTTACGAGGTCACCGACCACGGCTGCCCGAAGAACGTGCAAAACGTCGATTATCCGGTGTACGGCAGGTTTGTCTGCGAGGACATCGCGAACAAGGCGGCCGATTACGGGATTCTTATCTGCAAGACCGGGATCGGCATGTCGATCTATGCCAACAAGCACCGCGGTATTCGCGCCGGCCTGGTCATGAACAAGGAAACGGCGTCTTCTTCCCGCGCGCATAATGATTGTAACATCATCTGCCTGGCAGCCAATTACACCAGTCCTCAAGACGCTTGTCTTTATGTGGATACCTTTCTGAACACCGCATTTGAGGGGGGCCGGCATAAAAGGCGCGTCGACATGATCATAGAAAGGGAAAAAGAATAATGAGCGGAAAATTAGTCATTCTGAACCATCCGTTGATTCACCACAAGTTGTCATTGGTCCGCGACGAGAACACGGGCACCAAGGATTTCCGGCAGACGGTTGCCGAGATTGCGATGTTGATGGCTTATGAAATCACGCGGGATCTGCCAACCAGGAAAGTGAGTGTGAAAACGCCGGTCGGGATCGCGGAAACGCGCGTTTTGGCGAAGGAAGTTGTAATCGTACCGATTTTACGCGCCGGCCTGGGCATGGTCGATGGCATCACGGCGCTGATCCCGACGGCCAAGGTCGGGCACATCGGCGTTTATCGCGACGAGGAAACGCTGGAACCGCACGAGTATTATGCGAAACTGCCGTCGATCATCACCGACGCATCCGTGATGGTCGTCGATCCGATGTTGGCGACCGGCGGCAGCGTCAAGCACGCCATTGACATCATCAAGAAGAAAGGCGCCACCGACATCAGCTATGTCGGATTGGTCGGAGCCCCCGAAGGCGTAAAGAAAATCCAGCAGTATCATCCCGACGTCAATATCTTCCTTGCCGTTCTTGACGAGAGACTAAACGAACACGGTTATATCGTTCCCGGCCTGGGGGATTGCGGCGATCGCTTGTTCGGCACGAAGTAGTTGGAAAGATTTTTGACAAGGTCTTCCCGCCCCCTGGGAAGCCTTTTTTTGACACACTTCCGCCTCCGTACAACTATTGTATTTTTATTAAATAGTTGGTATAATATAAAAAAGAAACAGAGGAATAAGTATGAGGAAAGTCACGCTTTATAAAATACTCGGCCTGGTCATCGGCGATATCGCGATCATCGTCGCTACTTTTTTCCTGGGAATGAAATTAATATCAGAGGACATACCCGGGCATGTTTTTTTAATCTTCCTGTTTGCGGTGCTGATAAAGATCGCGATTTACGCCTTGTTCCGGCTTTACAACATGCTTTTGAAGCATGTAGGCGCGAGTGAATTTTTCCGTATCTGTATCGCGGTATTGATATCCAACCTCATCCTATACTTTTTGTTCGAAATAATCAGTTACGATCTCGACTGGGTCGTCTTTTTCTACTCCACGCCGCTGGAAATCTTGCTGATGACGGTGGTTAGATTCAGTAGACGGATATACAGGTGGCTCTTGTCAAGGCGGTATTTCAACAACGGCCATAAGTATATCAACACCCTGATCATCGGCGCCGGCTCCGCCGGGAAGTTCGTTTACGAGGAGATCCAGAAAAATGACCGCCTCCATAACAAGATCATCGCGTTCGTGGATGACAGCCCGGAAAAGCAGTACAACCGTTTGAACGGACTGCCGGTCCTGGGCCCGATCACCAACATTCCCGAATTCATCGACAAATACAATATCAAGGAAGTCATCATCGCGATCGCCAATATCAACAAACTGCGCCTGAGCGAGATCATCGAGACCGTCTCGACGAGGAGCGTCAAGATCAAGCGGTTGCCGCTGATGCTTGAGGAGGAGTCGGACGATTACCGGAAGATCGTAGATGTAAAAATCGAGGACCTGTTGAACCGGGGCGTGATCGAGCTTGACAATGACGGGCTCAGCCAGCTCATCCGCGGAAAGTCGGTGCTTGTCACCGGCGCCGGCGGATCGATCGGTTCGGAATTATGCCACCAGATCCTCGGCCTGTGTCCGCAGACCCTCGTGATGTTCGACATCTACGAGAATACGACCTACGAGACGCAACTCGAACTTGAAAAGCGCATCAAGGTGGAAAAACTGCCGACCAACCTCGTCGTCGTCATCGGCAGCGTGTACAACTACGCGCGTCTCAAGGAAGTCTTCGATCACTACCGCCCGCAACTCATCTTCCACGCCGCGGCGTACAAGCACGTCCCGCTGATGGAATTCAACCCGGTCGAGGCGGTCCGGACCAACATCATCGGCACTTACAACGTCGCGAAGATCGCAGACGAGTACCAATGCGAAAAAATGATCCTGGTCTCAAGCGATAAGGCGGTCCGGCCGACGAACGTCATGGGCGCGACCAAGGCAATCTGCGAGAAAGTCGTCCAGTATTTCGATACGATCAGCGCGACCGATTACGCGGCCGTGCGGTTTGGCAACGTCCTTGGCAGTCACGGCAGCGTCATCCCGCTTTTCAAAAAGCAGATCGAGGAAGGCGGACCGATCACGATCACCCATCCCGAGATCACCCGTTTCTTCATGACGATTACCGAAGCGGTGAGTTTGATATTGCAATCGGCGGTTTACGCCAAAGGTGGCGAGATCTTCATCCTTGACATGGGCGAACCCGTCAAGATCGTCGATCTGGCTGACAAGATGATCCGGCTTGCCGGACTGATTCCCAACCGTGACATCAAGATCGAGTTCATCGGCCTCCGTCCGGGCGAAAAACTTTATGAGGAATTGCTTCTGGACGTGAGCAAGAACATCAAGACCGCGAACAACAAGATTTATATCGAGGAAAAAAAGGAAATCGTCAACGTTGAGAAATATATCGCGGAGATCAACGAGGTCATGGACAAGGCAAGCAACCAGGAGATCAAGGAAATGCTGCACCAAATGAACAACGCCTATAATCTCGATTATCACCCCGAATGAACATAAAAAGATCGTAATATAAAAGTTTATGCTTTTAACCGCATAAACTTTTTTTTTTGCCTCAAAATAAGACGGGTGAAATTATGACCCGAATAGCGATAATCGGCGCCGATGAGGCGATCAAGGAACGGGTCGTCCCGCTTCTTGACGATCGAAAAACGCGGATCATCTATCTGGCCTGGGAAAAACCCGATTTGAGCATACTTGCTTCCATCGATTGTTTGTATATGGACGATCGATTGGACCGAAACTATAAAGAGGAAATTTTTCATTATTGCCTGAAACATAACATCAAGGTCTGGGTATTCCCGTCCCCGATCGCGCTGGCCGGAAAAGGATGTTTCACGAAAAAAGGAAACATCCTCGCCTGCCCGCTTTCCGATTTCAGGCTTTCGCCCGGCCGAGAGGCGCTTAAAAGGGTATTTGATTTTTTATTTTCCCTGTTTGCCATAATTATATTATTCCCGTTGATGGCCGCGATATATATCGCGATCAAACTGGACGATTCCGGTCCGGCGATTTATCGCCAGAAACGGCTCACCGCTAACCATCGTGAATTCGTCCTCATGAAATTCAGGACGATGATCGACGGCGCGGAAGAAGAAACGGGCGCGACGCTTTCCCCGGAAAACGACCAACGCGTGACGCGGGTCGGGAAATTCCTGCGCCGCACCCGTCTAGACGAACTCCCGCAGATCTTCAATGTTTTGATCGGAGACATGTCGGTGGTGGGACCGCGCCCGGAACGCCGGTGTTTCGTCGAACAGTATGAACGGGAAAACGCATATTACCGTTACCGTTTCAATGTCAAGGCGGGGATAACCGGACTCGCCCAGATCAATTGCCGGTACAGCGCCAATTACGCAGACAAGCTTCACTTCGACCTGACTTACATCAGCCGTTACCGGTTCTGGCGCGACCTGATGATCATCATCAGGACCATACCCGTCTTCTTTGACGGCAAGGCCGCGGAAGGCATCGGTCGGGGGTTCACGGCGGCGGTAAAAAACAAGGGTTTGACCGCGATCATGATCAAACCCGGAGTATTGGAGTTGCGTGATCATGACGAAAACAATAATCCTGAATTGCAATGATTGTTTTGCGGCGTACAAGTTCCGCCTGGATTTGATAAAGAAGCTGAAAGAAAAATACCGGGTGTATGTTTTGGCCGGATTTGACGAGCATACGCGGTTTTTAAAAAAGGAAAACATCGACGTCATTGCCGTCGATATCGACAACACGGGGACGCGCGTTACGCGTGAATTACGGCTGATCATGTCGTATCGAAAAATATTCAGAAAGCTCCGTCCCGACATCATCATCAACTACACCGTCAAGCCGCATTTATACGTCCCGCTCGTCGCCCCGCACCGGGCGCGCATCATCAATGTCGTTACCGGCTTGAGTTCGGTCCTTCTCGAAAACACGTGGCGGTCCCGGCTGGTGACGTTTCTTTACAGGCTGGTTTCCCGGAAAGTCGACCACTATGTGTTCTTAAACGGCGATGATTATCAATTCTTCGCCGATTTGAAAATCCTGAAGAAATCGCATTCGATCATCCGGGGCGAAGGGGTGAACCTTGAGAATTTCCATCCGTACGTCGATTTTTCCATGTCCCCGACGTTTATCTTCGTCGGCCGGCTGGTAAAGGAAAAAGGCGTCCGCGAATATCTGGAGGCGGCGGAAATAATCAAACGCCGTTTTCCCGAAACACGGTTTTTAATCGCCGGCGCCTTTTATCACAAGCATTCGGCAATCGACCGGGAACTGATTCGCCGCTATGAAAGAAAAGGCATCGTCAAATATCTGGGTTACTGTCATGACATCAACGTGGTATTGCGCGGCGTGCATTGTGTGGTCCTGCCTTCTTATCGCGAGGGACTGCCGATTTCCCTGATCGAGGGACTTGCTTCGAAAAAGGTGATCATCGCCGCCGATACGGCGGGTTCCAGGGATGTCGTCGTCGACGGCTATAACGGTTTTCTGTCAGTCGTCGGGAGCAGTTATGACCTGGCGTCGAAAATCGAAGCCTATCTTTTTGCCCGCAATAAGGAAGAACTGCACGCTAACGCGCTCGCCACCGCCCGACAATACGATGTTGCGATCGCAATAAGGGAAATGCAAAGGATCATCGAAGGAGTATGATGAAAGTCGCGATTGTGATAACCTCCTTGGAAGTGGGCGGAGCCGAACGAACGGTGATCGAGACGGCGCGGATGATTCATAATAAATGCGCGCTGAAGGTCTTCGTCATCAGCCGGAACTGCGATTCTATTTACGATCGGGCGGCTGAAAGATCCGGACTTGACATCGCCTACATGGGCAATCCCCTGCCGGTCTTCAATCCCTTTACCTTCATGAAACTGCGGAAGGAACTGGACCGGTTTCGCCCGGATATCATCCACAGTCATCTCAAGGCGGCCGATTACGTGTACTTTTACCGCCTTTTTAAACCTAGGACTTTCACTTGGCTGCATACCGTCCACACCATTCCCCGAGTGGATTGCAGTTTTATTCGCCGCCTGTTCTACCGTCCTTTATATAATAATAAAACCGTTAAGCTGATAGCCGTTTCCGCCGCGATCAAATCCGCGCTGGAAAAACTATATCCGCGCGCGGCCGTCACCGTTATCAACAACGGGGTGGACACATCGATCTTCAAATGTGAGCCGATCCATCATCCCGGCATCACGATTTGCCATGTCGGAAGGTTCGCACCCGTGAAAAACCATGGCTACCTCGTTTCCGAGTTCCGAAAGGTAGTAAAGACGCATCCGGAGGTAAAATTGCTTCTGATTGGCTCGGGCCGGCGGAAAAAGCGGATGTTAAGATATATCCGCCGTCATCGTCTGGAGGAAAACGTGCGGTTGATCGACTGCACCGCCGCGGTCGACCGTTATTTAAAAGAGGCGGATATTTTTGTTTTACCGTCGGCTTATGAAGGTTTCCCCCTGGCGTTACTTGAGGCGATGGCGTGCGGGTTGATCGTGATTACGAGCGACTGGGGCAAGGGAATAATCACACCTGGTAAGAACGGCTTTGTGATTGAAAATAAACCTGGCCAGCTTGCCGGAAAGATTCTTGCGGTGATTGAAAATCTGGACAAACTCGATGCTGTCAGGATGGCCGCGGTTGAAACGACGCAGAATTTTTCCTTGGAAAAAACCGCGGCCCGGATTCTGGATTTGTACGCGGGAGTAAGCAATGATCAAACTGGCGATGACAATCGGATGTCTTGAGACCGGCGGAGCGGAGATCTTTGTTTTGAACCTGCTGAAACGCCTTGATTATCGAAAATACCTGGTATTGCTCGTAGTCCTTGGAAAAAAGACGGACAGTTTTCTTACGAAGGAATTTGAAGGTCTGCCGATAAGAATCATCTACCTTAACAAACGGGACGAATTCAGCCTGATTGCGCTCATCAGGATGACGAAGATACTTCGGAAGTTCTCGCCCGATATCATCCATGGCAATCTTGGTGGGATGATGTACGCGCTGCCGTATTTATATCTGTTTCGAAGAAAAAGGGCCGTCCATACCGCTCATACCGTGGCGGACCGGGAATACGGTTCGTTCAAACGGTTCCTTTTGAGCAGGCTTTATCGTCAGGGACGCATCATTCCGGTCGCGATTTCCCCGTATATCAGAAACAGCATCGCATCCACGTACCGCTTGCCAAAGGAAAAAATCGCGCTTATTAACAATGCCGTCGATACCCGTCGTTTTCTGGCGCCGCCGCGCGCCGGGACGGGGAGTATCGTCATCGGTCATGTTGGCCGGCTGGAGCCGGTTAAAAACCACTGCGTGATTCTTGCGACGTTTAAAGTTTTGCTTGGCAAATATCCCAATCTGCGCTTGCTTCTGGTCGGAGACGGTTCGCTGTATTCGCAAATTGCACGGGAGATTGAGGTGCTTGGGGATCGTGCGCAAATCATCAAAGGTACCGATAAGCCGGAACAATACTACGCGCAAATTGATATCTTCCTGTTTCCGTCAGTTTACGAGGGAATGCCGCTGGCGGTCCTGGAGGCGATGACCGCAGGCTGCGTGATTGTCGCAAGCAATACCGGCGGAATCGGCGATTTGGTCACAAACAGCGAAAACGGATATTTGCTCGACGATTGTCATGATGTGAGCGGGTTTGCCGGCATTATCCGCAGCCTGCTCGATAACGCTAAGACAATTAAGGCGATATCGGCACAGAACATCGAAAAAGCGAAACGTTATGATATCGAAAAATTGGTCGACGAGTATGAAAAACTATACGAACGGGTGATAGCCGATGCTTACCGGGGAATATAATCTTTTATCGGATCATATGGTAATAACGAACATCATCGCCGCGGTTTTGTTCGTTCTTCCCATCGCGTTTGTTTTCCTGGATAAAAAATGGTTGATCGGTCTTTATGCCGTTTCAATCGTAGCCAATCTGCCGTTGGTGTTTTCCATGCGCTTCGGTTTTTCCTATGAACTGATCATCGCGCTTGCCTTGATCGTTAAACTCGGGCTAACCGCATACAAGGAGAAAACGCTCCTGTACAATACCACCAGGGAAAACATCTGTCTGATCGGATCGCTTCTAATCGTCGTCATCGTAAACCTTTTAACTTCGTTCTTCCATTTCAACCGGGAAGCTTATGTCGCGCGTATTCTGGTTTACGCGGTCAATTTTTTCATTCTGATCATCTTCACTTATTTCCTGAAGACAAAAGATACGATTGAAAGCTTCAGGATTGCTTTCGTCATCGGCGGCGTGATCCTCGTTGTGAGCGCGATCGCGGAAATGATCTACGGTCATTACGTGTTTGGCGTTTCTAACCTGCGGCCGGCGGGTTTGTTATTGGATCCAAACGTTTGCGCGTTTGCCCTTAATATTACGCTTATCATCTCTTTCTACAAACCGCGGCAGCAGTCGCTTTTGACCATGGTATTCCTGATCGTAGCGCGCCTCGTCATCCTCTTCGGTGTCTTTCTGACCGTTTCCCGTTCCGGTTATATCGGCACCCTGATCGTCCTTTTGTATATGCTTTTCTATTATTCCCGCACGGACGAAAACTGGATCGCGGCCGCGACCGTTGGGGCATTTGCGGTCGCATACTTTGTGTTTAGCCACGCCCTGGCCAGGTTCTGGGTGACGATGCATGGAATCATCGATCTGGACCGGATTTTCCCCTTTCCGGGACCAACCGGCGGGACGGGCGGGGGCGGTCCCGTGACGCCGACGCCTGGTTTTGCATCCGGTGAGCGGATCATGCTCGCCATGACGGCGTTGCGCGTTTTCGCGCAGAATCTGTTTACGGGTGTCGGCATCGGCAACGTCCTTCCCGAGATTGCGTCGTATACCGGGGTCGGGCTTGAGAGTCATAATTTCATTTTACAAATGCTCGCGGAGTCGGGCACGCTGATGATCGTGGCGTTACTTTTGCTCGCATATTGCCTACTAAGACTTATCGGCCGATCCATTCGGCGGATCCGTTGGTTCTTCGTCCTGCTGGTAGTGGTTGTGTCCGTCGAATCGGTGTTTAACCATAACCTCCTTAATCTCAACCTTGTCTGGCTCGCGCTGGCTTTTGCGCTCGCCCTTAATACCCTTCATTCCCGGCAACGAATCGAATTCGGAATAGCGCGCCGCCGGAAAGGGTAGTGTTGTGTATGCGGCGTTCTCGTGATATAATATAAGTAATTAAACACGGAGGATAATATGAAAATATACACGAGAAAGGGTGACGCGGGAAAAACCGACGTCATCGGCGGCCGCGTGAACAAGGACGACCCCGTCATCGAGTGCCTGGGCGCGATTGACGAACTGGCCGTGGCGGTGATGACGGCGTCGCATTATCAGGATGACGAAGCGCTGAAGGAAGACCTGCATGAGCTGGCCAACGAGTTCTTTGCCTTGAGCGCCGCGGTCATGGGAAAGACGGAGGCGCTTGGCGATGAGAGCGTCAGCAGGCTAGAAGCGCGAATCGATCTTTATCAGGAGAAGATCAAACCCCTGACCGGTTTCGTCCTGCCGGGCGAGACGCTTCCCGGCAGTTACCTGCATGCGGCCCGGGTCGCGGCCCGGCGTCTGGAAAGAAGGATCGTCGCCTATGCCAGGGAGGCGTCCATTACTGCTGCGGTGCTTTCCTATGTCAACCGATTGTCCGATTTATTGTTCGTCATGGCCAGATACGCGGAGGAAAACTATGTTCAGTAAACTTTTGACGATGTGGTTTCTGTTCATCATCATTATCCTCGTGCCCGTGATTTACCGGGCCTTGATGGCGTTAAGATTTTCGAGCCTTTTCAATCGTGC
The DNA here is from genome assembly GCA_002385575.1 of Caryophanales bacterium UBA3946. Classification (GTDB taxonomy): domain Bacteria; phylum Bacillota_I; class Bacilli_A; order ML615J-28; family CAG-698; genus UBA3946. Next base: position 111,207 of record DGDS01000002.1, read on the forward strand.
CTCGACTTGGCAGATCAAGTTCCTGATGGCGCTGATCAGTTTCATTTTGGCGTTTTTGGCGGCTTTTGCCTTCGTTTTTATCATAGAAAGAATAGTTTCGGTAATATAAGTAAATATTTTTTTGTATAATTATCACCTCGCTGTAAATAATACAAGCGAGGTGATAATTTTTGAAGAATTGGATTAATAAAATGTCCAAGGAAAAGGCGCAACGCTTTCTTTTCATTGGCGTGCTGATATTGGTTTTTAGCGTGTTTTTTATTTCATTGAAACTTTTGGAGCCAAAGGATAAACCGATAGTACCGCCAATTGAAAACAACGGGGACGATGATGACGACGATAAGGATATCGTATACGAAACGGTCATCATGCCGCTGAATGGCGCGGAATTCGAAATAATAAGGAAGTTCTGGAGTTATGATGCCCCGGCCGAAGACCAGCTGAAATCGATCATCGTCTTCGGGTCAAAGTACTACATGAGCAAAGGGATTTCTTACGCGGTAAATGACCAGGAGTTTGAAGTCGTCGCCTGCCTGAGCGGCACGGTAAGCAAGGTCACCGACAGCCCGGTTTACGGGAAGTGCGTTACGATCGACCACGGCGATGGCATCGTCACCGAGTATATGAGCCTCGGGACGGTCGCGGTCAATGAAGGCGACGAAATCGAGCAAGGAGCGGTCATCGGTACGAGCGGAACCAACGAGTACGACAGCACCGCCGGAAATCACGTTCACTTCCAGTTTAAGTACAAGGATGCCGCGATCAATCCGGAACTCGTCATTGGCAAAAAAGTCAATGAAATTCCCAACTTGTTTGAATAAAAATACCGGTTAGTAACGAGGGCCGTAATGATAAACTACTTTAACGATTCATTAAAGTAGTTTTTTACTTTTCAGGCATAAAAAAACGCCGCGCTAAGGCGGCGCTAAATCATTTTTTCCTGGTAAACACGAATTCGTAGAAAGCAAGATATATCCCAGACACAACCCCCACGATCACAAGCAGCACCCGGACATCCGCGTTCATACCGGAAATGAAGGGAATGATGCGGTCGTTCCAGAAACTGATGATCTCCGAAAGGTAATATCCGAACAACCCGATTCCCGCCAGCAACGCTATCTTGATCAGAACGACGACCTTTCCCAACAACTTCGTGAGGACGTTCGCGGAAACAAAGACCAGCCAGAGCGTTTCGCATATCAGGATGTACGTCGTCGCTTTATATGGCAAGGAGAATACGAATTCCCTGGCGATCAACGAAGACAGGAAGATGTTGAAGATAAGGAAGTTAATCACGAGGATGAGGGAATTGATCAGGTTGCCAAGCAAGGAACCCCAGTAAAAGGCGCGTCTGATATTGTTCAGGTTGAAGTACTTGGGATAAAGGGCCCGGTATTCGTATATGCCCAATAGAAAACTGAACAGGAAGGCCGCGGCGATCCCGCCGACCGTGATGTGCTCTGCGTACTTACTGGGATCCTTAAGGACGAATATTAAAAAACCGGCGATAAGGTAATTGAGAAGGATGAACGCGAGATAAAAAAGGCGGTAGGTCAGATAACGGAGTTTCATAGATTGTTTTATGTTCATATCATATACCCTTTAATTCCCGCAGATTGACAAGGTAGATAAAGACCTTATGGGCTGGGACTTCCGAAATATTGACCAAGTATCTTTGGAATTTGCGCGTCTCGTCCTTGGTAAGACGCCGCGGCACGCACACGGTCAGATAATTATCCCGCTCCTCATAACCGATGATCTTGATGTTGGCAATCAGCGAGCGCAGGACTTCCGATTTTCCGCTCAAGTAACGGAAGTTGTTGCGAATGTGATCGACCGTGAAGTTTTCAAATAGGATTCCCTTGTCAAGGAAAAGGATTTTCCCGGCAATTGATTCGAGTTCATCGATATGGTTGGTCGAGATTATCAGGGTGCGCGGGTAACGGAGATGATGGCTGTAGAGGAAATTGAAGAACTCGAAGCGGTCCTTGATATCGACGCTGTCGAGGGGGTTGTTGAGCACCGTGATGTTGGCCCTTGAGGCCAGACCGAGGATGCCGATCAGAAGTTGCCTCTCGTTCGTCGCAAGGCTTCGGAACATGCGCCCCGGATCGATCTTAAAGAAATCGAGCAGTTCGAAGGCGTAGCCGTTGTCCCACTTGGGATAAAACGACTCCATGATTTTGCATATCGTCTTAACGCGCAAATGACCGGGGAACTCGGCGTCATGGGCCAAATAGCATAATCGCTCGCTCATTTTCCGGTTGTCAGGAAATAATTCGCCGTCGAGGTAGATCGCGCCGGAGTCGGCTTTGGTCCGGGCGGACAAAATCTCCAGCAACAGTTCTTTACCGGAATCGCTTTTCCCGACGATTGCGTAAATCTGGTTGTCAAGGAAATTATAACTGAAATTCCGGATCGATGGTCGCCCTTTTCTGATTTTTGTGATTTTTTCACACACCAAAACCGACATTACGATCTATCCTCTCGATTTTTCTTATTTTAAGTATACATTAAAACAGGGTAAAAGTCAATTGCGGGAACTTGCTGGCAGCTAGGCATTATTCCTTTGGCATTCTTTTTAATTTCATAATCACGACGGAACATGCATATATTGTAATGCGTGGAGGTAAGAAGGATGGATTACGATATCCGGTTACGGGTGCTCAAAGCCGCGGAGATATTCCTGAGCGATAAAAGCACGGTTCGGGGCGTCGCGAAACAGGTTGATTGCTCGAAAAGCACGGTGCATAAAGATCTGACCGAGCGCTTGCCTTTGTTGAACCAGAATCTCTTTTTGGAAGTGAGAAACCTCCTGGAATATAATAAATCGATCAGGCATATCCGGGGCGGGGAGGCCACGAGACGGAAGTTCATCCGGGAAAGACAAGAAAAGGCGGAATAAAAATCAATCGATTTTGATATTTCCGCCGGTAAGATTAACAAGTTCCCGCATCAGTTCCGTTTTTTTATGCTCGGGAACGGTAAGTTTTATCACAACTTTATCAGCGAACGTTTTTTCGGTCTGGAATGGTTCCAGATTTTTTTCTATTTGGCCGTAATATGCATAATCGACTTTGACCGTCAAGACGACGGTTTTTTCAATCTTTAACTTTACCGCGGTCTCAAGCGCCTTGGCCACTGTTCCGCCGTAGGCGCGGATCAAGCCGCCTGCCCCCAGTTTGATTCCGCCAAAATAACGGACCACGATCGCGAGGACGTTGGTGAGTTCGTTTTTCCTGAGTACGTCGTAGATGACGATGCCGGCGGTCCCAGACGGTTCCCCGTCGTCGCTGTTGCGCGCGGTCGCCCCGGTTTCGCCGAGGATGTAGGCGTAGCAGTGATGGGTGGCGTCGTAGTGGGTCTTCCGCACCTGACGCAAGAGCCCGGTTGCCTCTTCCGCCGTCTGGATAGGATAAAGATAACAAATGAAGCGGCTGCGGTTGATTTCCTGTTCGAAAGTCGCTGTTTGGGCAAGAATATACATATAATTCACCTGTATTTATTATAACGGATTTCCGACGATATGAAAAGAAAAAACTAAATCATATAAAAATATTGACAATAATATAGAAATTCCGGGAATTATAGGGTATAATTATACTTGCAAACATTTTGTCTTGCGGGAATACCATCCGGAAAGGAGTTGAAATCGGTGAACGGCTACGAAGACCATCTTGAAAAAGGGAAAGAAATCCTACGCATATTGATCAACAACGGTTGCGAAGCCTATATCATCGGCGATGCCGTTTGTAAAACGATTTTACAGATTCCTTTTTCCGAAGTCGACATAACCACCAACGCCACGCCCGACGTTGTCAAGGGCATCTTTTCGCATGTTAAAGTCGAAGACGAAGGCCCGGGCGTGGTGCGGCTGTATTATTCGGGTTACGAGTTTACCGTCAGCACTTTCCGCGCCGCCAATTTCAAGGACAAGCGCCAACCGAAACGGATGCATTACTCGCGGAGCTTTCACGAGGAACTGGCGAACCGCGACTTTACCGTAAACGCCATCGCCATGACATACGGCGGAAAACTCACCGACGCCTACAAGGGCTTCGAGGACATCCAGAAGCGCGTCGTCAGGGCGATCGGTTCCCCGAAGGTAAGATTTGTTGAGGACCCGCTCCGACTGCTCATCGCCGTCCGGCTGGTGAGCGAACTGGGGTTCAGGATCGAAAAGCGCACGCTCAAGGCGATGCGCGCGAAGGTGCGCCTGCTTGCCAAACTGGAGATCCCCGTCATGGTCAAGGAATTCCGCCGGATCCTCAACGGCAAGTACCTGAAAAAGGCCCTGGTCTACCTGATGGAAACGCGGTTGTACAAGCGGATCCCCAATTTCGCCAAAAACCTGAAAAACTGGGCGTCGAACTTCCGTCCGCTTGAAACCGATACGTTCTTGGCGCTGGTCTTTACCTGCAACGGGAAATACCTGCCGGAATGGGAAGGCCTGGCCACGGACAAGGAACAGGTGCGGCTGCTTGTGGAACTGGCGCTTTCGGCTCCGAAGGCTAAATACAGCCGCGACCAGCTTTTTGATTATGGCCTGGATATTTGCAAGAAAGCCAACCACATCAACTACCTGCTGAAAAAAGATAAGAAAAGAACGCGCAAAATCACGCGGGATTACAACAGCCTGCCGCTCAAGGACGTTCGCGAGCTGGCGATATCGGCCGCCGACATCCTCCAGATGACGGGAAACCGCGAGGGCGATTATGTCCAGCAGCTGGTCGACGACCTTGCCCACAAGGTCATCAACAACCGCCTGGCAAACGAACATGAAGCCCTGCGCCAATATGCGCTTTCCTTCCTGCGTAATGCCGGCATCCTGCCGCCGGATGACGAGGAAGCCGGAGCGCCGGCGGATGTCTATACGGAAACACCCGTCGAGAAGCCTCCCGTTTACGCATCACCGGCGCCGGAGATGGAACCGGCGGTTGATTATTCATCCGTAAACGAGGAAGTGCCCATCGCCCCGGCGAGCAAGCTGAAGGAACTTGAAAGGAAACTCTACGAGCATGAACGGTTGCTCCAGGAGAAGGATAAGAAGATCCGCGAGTTGGAAATCATCACGCTGGAAAGCAAACTCGAACAGGACATCAACAATCTTGTCGGGCAGAACATCGAATTGCTAAAGGATATGAAATATATCGAAAAGGGTTCGGAGAAGGTGATGATCTCGCGCGAATTGAACGAGATGTACCGGAACATAATAACCAGCGTCGACCCGAAATATCGGGTTTTAACCAAGCAAAGAAACGAGGAAAATAATGAAAATTAGAGATTATCAGCCGTCGGACAAGGCGACGCTCATTCTGCGTCTGACCGAGTGCCAGATCAGGAAGACGCCGGCCAACGCCGAATACGCGAGCATGATCGGTTACGATGGTTCGGACCTGATCGACGTTAAGATCTGGGCTCTGACCGATGAGATCAAGTCGCAGTTAAAAAACGGGGAGATCTATGAGTTAAGCGGTGTGATGAAGGACTATCAGGGGAAGATGCAGTTTAACGTCAAGGAGCTCCGTTTGGTCGGTGATGACGAAGTCGATAAAAGCGTCTTCTACGCGACGGCGAAAATGACGGAAGCGGAACTGAAGGACGCGATCGAAGCCTATGTCGGAAAGATCGAAAACGACATCATCAGGACGACGGTTGCGACGGCGCTTGCCCGTTATGCGGATTATTACACCCACCCCGCCGCCGTCATGATGCATCATAATTACATATCCGGGCTGGCTTATCACACCTATTCGATGTTGCGGATAAGCGACGCCTATCTTGCCCATTATCTCTTCCTGAACAAGGACCTGGTATACGGCGGGATCATCCTTCACGACATCGGCAAGCTCGTCGAGTTGAGCGACGCCAAGAGCATGGAATATACGAAAAAAGGCCAGTTCCTTGGCCATATCGCCATCGCTTCCAACATTTTGCATTCCGTCGCCACAGAGCTCGGCTATGAGGACACCGAGGAGGTCCTGATGCTCCAGCACATCATCCTTTCGCATCACGGCCTGCTGGAATACGGTTCGCCGAAGGAACCGGCGACGGCGGAGGCGCTGCTGGTCTTCCTGCTCGATTTCGCTGACTCGCGCCTCGCGGCCCTGGAAAAAGAAATGGAAAATACCGAGAAGGGCGAATATACGAATTTCATCTCCGCCCTGGACCGGAAGAGCTTTTATAAGCCGAAAATATAACTTATTGAGATTATGAGGTGGTTTTTGTTGGTTCCGCTTGCGGACGGACAGTTTTTAACTTTATTCACCGATAACCTGTTTATCGATATCCTCTTATTATTTTTATTTCTGCTTCTTTTTTTCTTTTCTGCTTTCTTTTCCGTCGCCGAGACGGCGTACTCGAGCGCGAACATCATCAGACTGCGGAATTTTAAAGAAGAGAAAAAGCCCGGCGCCAAGAAAAGCGTGTATCTGGCCGAAAAATACGATTGGACCCTGACCGCGATCTTGATCGCGCAGACGATCGCAAGGATTTCGATGGCGGCACTGGCGCTGTTTTTCTTCATGTCTTTCATCGCGAACCGCTTCTGGGCGATCGTCACCGGCATCGCGGCCGTGGCGTTTCTGACCCTGGTTTTCGCCGAGATCATGCCCAAGCAGTACACGAAGGAAAACGCGGAAAAAATGGCCTTGCGAACGGCGTTTTTCATGTACATCGTGTACAAACTCATCTGGCCGCTTACTTTCATCTTCGTGAAACTCAAGCGCACCCTCGGCAAACGGGCTGAGCAACGGGAAGAGCAGCCGAAGGTGACGGAAGAAGATCTGGAAACGATCATCGATGTGATGGAGAATGAAGGCGTGATCGACGAAGACGACGCCGACTTATTGCAAAGCGCGATCAGTTTGAACGAAACGACGGTCTATGATATCATGACGCCCCGTGTCGACGTGGTGGCGGTCAGTATCGACGATTCCGTCGAGGACATAAAGAACACGTTCTTCGAGAACCAGTTTTCCCGGATCCCGGTATATAAGGATGACAAGGACAACATCGTCGGGATATTAAGCGAACGGGATTTCTTTACCGCCATCCTGCAGGGAAAGGAAATCAGTGTGAAGAAACTGATGTCCAAGCCGCTCTTCGTGTCGGAATCGACGAAGGTCAACGACCTGATCAAGGAAATGCAACGGCTGAAGAAACATTTCGCCGTTGTATCCGACGAGTATGGCGGGACGAGCGGGATCGTGACGATGGAGGACGCCCTGGAGGAACTCGTTGGAGAAATCTATGACGAGTATGATGAAGAGGAAGAAACCGACCTGATGGAAATAGGGGAAAACCGCTATGCGGTTCCGGCCGACATGGAAGTCGAGGAACTCTTCGCGGCGCTCGATCTGGGTGAGGCGCCGGATACCAAATATCCGAGCGTCGGCGGATTCGTCTACAGCCTCTGCGAAGGCCTACCGACCGAAGGTCAGGTGGTCCATTATGATTCCGTCGCCGAACGCGAGGATGAGGACGAAAAATACACCGTCAAATACCATTTGGAATTCACCGTCAAACGCGTGGAAAACCGCCGCATCCGGTCGGTCGAGTTGCTCGTCACGCCGGTAGACGAATAAGGGTACGCAATAAAGCGTATATCCCTTCGCGATTATCATAAAATAGGAATGTTAGCGAGTAAATGCTCATAACTAGACGCAAAAAAGCATTTACAAATCAAATAAAAAGTAGTAAAATATATATGTTGCATTTTTCATCATATATTTACCTTCAATGGCCTGAATGACAACTTTGGATAAGGAGTGAATAATAAAAATGAATAGTACAACCGCGGTCAAGAGAGTCTTGCCGATGCTGATCACGATTATCGTCATAATCATCATCGCCGTTTCGTGTACGCTGTACTCCCGGGAAAAACCGGTGCCGGCGATCTCGAATGCGGACGAAGTTTACCTGCGAATCAGCGAGAACGGTCGGACTTATGAAATCACCAACAAGAAGATGTATAATCAGCTGAAACAGGCAAGCGGTTTAAGCATTTTACTTGATAAGATCGACAGGGACATCTTAAGCGGGGTTTTTGGGGATGAGAATTACTGGAGCATGGTCACCGAAGATGAAATCGACGAGGCTTTGGAGGAAGCGATCTTCCCAAACGGCAAGGAAGGCCTGACGGAAGAAGAAATCGAAAAAGCCGAGACCACATATTACGAGAACATGTATACGAGCTACGGCCTCCGTGAAGACACAGACGTCCGCGATTATCACCGCCTGATCCTGGCGAAAAAGAAATACGCGGAAAAACGTCTGGAAAAAGCGATCCAGGACGCCGACGAGGCCGCGCAACGGGACGACGATCTGGAACCCTATTTCACCGAAGACGATTACGAGACCTATTACAAGGCCAATTACGAAAAGAAATACGGTTTCTGGACGATCATCGTTCCCTTCGCGACGCGCGATGAGGCGATCAACGCCCTGAAACAGCTTGGATATGAAATCCAGACCAAGGATCCGGACAATTCCAACGATTTCGACAAATGGGTGAAAACCGTTGACGGCGAGAAAGTGGCGCTCACGCCCGTCGAGGTCGTCACGGCCTTCATCGACATGTACAACACCGTCAATTCGCACAAGGTCGAGGGTTATCCCGACAACCGTTTAACGCTTGTCTCGGGTAAACAATACTCGATTGGCGAAACCGACGGCAAGGTAAAGATCATCTTCAACACCACGAAATCGGAAGAAGACGAATCCCTTAACGAATTATATTATTCCTACGATGAGATCAGCGCCTTCCAGGCCGAATTGCAAAGATACCTGAGCACGACCATGAAAGCCTACAATCCGGACACCGAGACCGTGGAGAAGAACCAGAACTGGTTCACCGTCTCCCCGCGCGCCTATAACAACAACACTTTGTATTGCTTTGTTCTGAAGATTTCGGAAGAAGCGGCGCCGAAACTCGATGACGTCCGCGATGAGATTTACGAGGCCTTGTTCAAGGAAGAGCTGACCGACAAGTACATCGCCAAGGAAATGATTTTGTTGCGGGCGCGCAAGGGTCTGGTGATCCTTGATCCCGAACTTGAGAAATCATATATCGACCTGGCCAAATCATACGACGAAACGATCAAGAAGACCAAGGAAAAGAGCGAGACCGTCGTCGCCAAGATCGGCACCACCGAGTATACCGCCGACCAGCTGTTCCAATTGATGGACAAGTACTATGGCATCACCTTCGCGATCAGCGAGATCAACCACCAGCGTCTGCTCAACAACCTTGATTTCAACAAGATATTCGATCACTACTTGACAGATACGAAGACTTCGAAGCGCATCCTCGACCCCGAGAAATGGAAGGGTGTCAAGGAAAGGGCGATCCGCGAAAAGCAAATGTTCATCAGCGGCGCCTACGCGCAATACGGTTACGGCCCGCAATACGGTTGGAAGAAATTCATCAATGACCTTTACGGCGTCGAAAACGACGAGGAACTGTTATACTACTTCCTGTACAACCAGGTCATGGTGGATTACTCGAACTCGCTGGGCGATGTGACCGAGCTTGACGAAGATTCGGAACTGTGGCAGAAGATCGAAGCCCAGATGCAGGAGATGGCCAACGATTACTTCAAGGTTACCGGCATCCACCTGCTGATCAAGGTCGAGGACGAAAACGGAAACACCGTCGATCCCGAAGAATGGACCGACCTGCAAAAGGAGTACGCCAAGGAACTGTACCAGCAGGTTTGGGATTACTACGCCAACCAGACCGGTACCTCACAGGAAAAATTCGAGCAGATCGCCGAGGCGTTCAAGAACTCATTAAGGTTCGTTGCGAAACTTGAGCAGAACGTGGCTGCGCAGCCACAGGTCGACGAACTGTCGTACCTTTTCCAGAACATTGAGGTCGCGAAGTTTAAGACCGCCGGGCTGTCCGTGAAATACGAAAACCTGGGCGAATTCACCAATGGCAAAATGGTCAAGCCGTTCGAGGAAGCCGTCCGGTCGATATGGGCGGCGAATCCCTCGTCACAAACCCATATCCCATACGGTGCGACACCCGACGAAGAGGGGGAATGGACCTATCTGGTCACCGAATTCGGCTATCATTGCTACGTCAACACCAGCACCATCGACATCGCGAAATGGGACGAGGAGAACGGGTATGTCATCCCGACCCTGCAAATGGTGAAAACCTATCTGAAGGACAGCAGCAGTAAATACCTTCTCGATGACGAAGGTAACGATACGGACGTGGAATTCACGGCCGAAATGAAAACCGCGATAACGACATACTTCAATCCCCTGAAGACCGAGCTCACCGGTAACGACAACACGTCGCTCCAACTTTACGAGCAAATGAAGGCGGAGGCTTCCGGCATTGCCCTGGTAAACGCGAACTATAGCAAAGAAGAATTTGTGAAGTTTCTGGAGTTAAGAATAAAAAGCGTCGACTCCAAATTGCAATACTTCGGCACTAATGAGGAGTAGAAAACCTTGGGGAAACTCAAGGTTTTTCTTCTCATGGCCCGCAACTCTTGAAAAACACCGGTAAAACAGATATAATAGTGAAAGGAGATTTTGACGGAGCAGTATGAAGTTTTGTGTTATCGGCAGCGGCTCCCGGGGTAACATGACCTACATCGAGACCAGCGAGACCAAAGTGCTGCTCGACGCCGGCATCTCCTTTCGTGGCGCCCAGAAGCGCGTGGAGGACCACGGCATCGACCTTGCGGGGGCGGGTGCGGTGATCATCACCCACGAGCATTACGATCATGTCAGTTTCCTGGCATCGGTTTTGAAACGGACCCAGGCCGACCTTTACATCAACAGGCAGTCGTTCGACCGTCTCGATTACCGGATCCGGGCAAACCTGCCGCGGGTTAGGGTTAAGTTTCTCGAGGCCGATACGCGTTATGTGATCGGCGACCTGGAAATCCTGACGCTCAAGCTTGCGCATGACAGCGCCAACAACTTCGGTTACGTGTTCATAAGCGGGGGGAAACGCCTCGCCTACGTGACCGATACCGGCTTTTTCCCGCTCAAGTACCTCGAGCTGATCAAAAACGTCGACGCCCTGATCATCGAATCCAATCATGATGTCGAGATGCTGATGGAAAGCGACCGGCCCTGGGCATTGAAGGAACGGATCCTCTCGCCGAACGGCCATATGTCCAACCACATCTGCCAGCAGGTCCTTACCGCCGTCCTCAACGACCGGCACAAGGTCGTCGTCCTGGCTCATATCAGCTTAGAATGCAACAGCCCCGACATCATCGAAGCGCAACTCATTCCCAAGATCAAAAAGATCTATGGCGGCGAGATCGTCCTGGCCGAGCAATTCCGGGCGTTAAAACCATATCAGATATAAAATCAGATTAAAGGAGTATAGACAGATGAAGAAAATACTTGCGTCAATGTTGGTTATCTTAGGTTTGTTCCTGATCTCCGGCTGCGGCGGGGAAAGGAAGATGCCGACCATCTCCAATCCCAAGGACGTGTATCTGGAAGCCGTCGAAGGGGAGTTTACCTACACGATCCTCAACCAGCGGATGTATGACAAGATGAAGAAGCAGTACGGGATCAACATCCTGCTTGATCTCGCCGACGAGTATTTGATGCAGAACATCAAGAAGGACGGCGTCAGTTATTGGGATGCGGTGACCGAGGAAAGGATCGAGGAAGAACTCACGAACGACATCTTCCCCGACGGCACCGACGGCCTGACGGAAGAGGAGATCACCACGGAAAGAAACGAGTACATGGAAGACCTTTTCATCAATTACGGACTCGTTTCCGAGCAGGACGTCATTGATTATTACCGCCTGCTCATTGCCAAGGAGACTTATACCCGCGATCAACTGACCGCGAAATATGAAGAAAAAGACTTTACCGACAAAGAATACGAAAAGTACTATAATGACAATTACCAGAAGGGTTATTACGCGATCATCGTCGCGTATGATTCGATCAAGCAATACCAGGACGCTTTGAAGCAACTGGGCATCAGGATCACGACTGCGGGTCAGTGGGTCTGGATCGGCAATTCGATCCCCCTCACCGATCAGGAGATCGTCAAAGCGCTCATCGATTTATACAACACCAACAATTCCTATCTCGTCGAAGGATATCCGAACCAGACGCTGACGCTCAAACAGGGCGAACAATACAATCTGGTTGACGGTAAGATCGTCTTCGATCTTGAGAAGATTGACATGCTTTACTACACCCATAAGGATATTACCAACTACCAGTCGGAAATCCGCGACCTGATGGACAAGCAGATGACTTCTTATCCGGAAGGCGACTTCTGGTACACGAAACAGGCCCAGGCCTACAAAAATGGTTCCCGCCACGCCTTCGTCCTGGAGATCGGCGAGCAGAAGTTCGAGTTTGAGGACGTGAAGGCGGAAATCAAAACGAAGCTTCTGGAAGCGCAAGTCACCAATATCAACATCGCCAAGACCTTTGCGCAATTGCGCCAGGAAAAAGGATTCGTGATTTACGACCGGGAACTTGACGCCAAGTACGAATCGCTGGTAAAATCCTATATCGAATACGCGCAGTCCAAGAAAGGTCACGGCACGATCGTCGCGAAGATCGAAGATTACGAGATCACGGCCGACGACTTGTTCGTCCGCATGAGTTACAACTACGGCATCAGCACCGCCGCCTCCGAACTGGAATACCTGCGCTACCTTTACAACACAAACCTTAACAAGATCTACGACGTCAAGGCCAAGAAAGCCCTGAATGCGAACAAATGGTCGGTGATCGAGACGGACGCGGCTGATGAGAAGAAATCCTTCAATGACAACGCCTACGCCGATTACGGTTACCCGAAGAAATACGGCTGGAAGAACTTCCTGCGCGATTTCTACGGCGTGAACAATGACGAGGAATTGAAGTTGTATTATCTTTTCCAAGACATCAGAAACGATTATGCCTCTTCCGTTGGCGATGTGAGCGAGGTCGACGAGGACGACGAATTATGGCAATTCTACCTGACCCAAATGAACAAACAGGTGGAGAAATTCTATAACGTCAGTGCGATCCAACTGTTGATCACCCTCAAGGACAAATCCGGAAACAACATCGATCCGGCAAAGTGGACGGACGGACAAAAGACGCTGGCCGAAGAATTCTACCGGCAGGTTATCGATTATCTGGAAAGCGCGACCGGATCCTATGAGAAGAAGATGAAGGACATCGTCGACGCCTATCAGAAGGCGCCGCGCTTCCTTGCCGGACGCAATCAAAACGCCGATGAACAACCGGTAGTCGAAGGCGCGGATTACGTGTTTAACGGCATCCAGTTGTCCAAGTTCAAGACGGCCGGATTGGTCATCACCTATCAGGATCTGGGCACGTTCAAGAACGGCTCGTATGGCGATGCCTTCGATGCCGTCGTTCACGCCATCTGGGAAGCCGATCCCGATTCGGAAACGCCGTACCTCTACGGGCATGAAGACGAGGAGTACCAGTACCTGGTCACCACCCGCGGTTATCACGTCTATGTGAACAAAAAGTCGATCGACATCCCGAAGTGGAAGGACGGCGACGAGAAGAAGGTCCTGCCGACGCTTGAGAAAGTCAAGGTTTACCTGAATAATGAAAACGACAAGTCCCTTACCTCGGAATTGAAGACCGCGATAACGACCTACTTCCAGCCGATCAAAAACGAATTTTCGGGTTCCAACAACGTCGCGCGGTTGACCTATTCCGCCTTGAAAGAATTTCAGTATGATTTCAAGGCCGAAGACTTCGAACAGGATGATTTCTTCCGGTACCTGGACATCCAGATCCAGCGGGCGGAAGACGCGTTGAAATACAAGTGAAAAAAATCTCCGTAACGGAGATTTTTTCTTATCAGCCAATATCATTGCAAATAACCGGCGAAACGGTTATAATATACATACGAAAAACCACCGAAAGGAGACGGCGGAAAACATCATTTCCGTCTTGCTCGCTATGAGCGTTTTTAATTTAAAAAGCGATTTTACGCCGATGGGCGACCAGCCGCAGGCGATCAGGCAATTATGCGAGAATCTGAAGAACGGGGTCAGGGAGCAGGTATTGCTCGGGGCCACCGGCACCGGCAAGACCTTCACCATCGCCAACGTCATCCAGGCGATCGGGAAGAAGACGCTGGTCCTGGCCCATAACAAGACGCTGGCGGGACAGCTTTTCAGCGAACTCAAGGCCTTTTTTCCGGAAAACCGCGTCGAATATTTTATCTCCTATTACGACTACTATCAGCCGGAAGCCTACGTTGCGAAACGGGACCTGTACATCGAGAAGACCGCCGACATCAACGACGACATCGACCAGATGCGTCATAGCGCCGTAAGCTCGCTCATGGAGCGCGACGACGTGATCGTCGTCGCGAGCGTGTCTTGCATTTACGGGTTGGGTGATCCGGAGGACTTCCGGGAAAAGATCCTCTCCCTGCGCGTCGGCGACATCGTCAATCGCAGCGAACTTTTGGAAAGGCTCATCAGGATGCAGTTCGAGCATAACAACGTCGAATACAAAAGGGGAACGTTCCGGGTCAAGGGCGAGTATCTGGACATCGTCCCGGCGAACACCCAGGAACGGGCCTACCGCATCGAGTTCTTTGACGACGAGATCGAGCGCATCAAGGAATACGACACCGTGACCGGACGGACGTTGTATGAGAAAAAGATCATCAACATCTTTCCGGCGACGCTGTTTGCGGTCGGGGAGAACAAGATGAAGGAAGCAATCCGGCGCATCCGGGCCGAACTGGAAGAGCGGATCAAATACTTCGAAAGCGAAAACAAAATCCTTGAAGCGCAAAGGATCAAGCAACGGACCGAGTACGACATCGAGATGCTCGAGGAAATCGGCTATTGTCCCGGCATCGAGAACTATTCCCGGCACATCGGCCTGCGCGCCGAGGGAGAGACGCCCTATACCCTGATCGATTTCTTCGGGGACGACTTTTTGATCATCATCGACGAGTCGCACGTGACGTTGCCGCAGGTCAGGGGAATGTACAACGGCGACCGTTCGCGGAAGTTGGCGCTGGTCGAATACGGCTTCCGCCTGCCGTCGGCGCTTGACAACCGGCCGCTGACCTTTGAAGAATTCTATAGGAAACTCGATAAGATTATTTACGTCAGCGCCACCCCGGGCGAATATGAGCGCGGGCGCAGCGGCGCGATCGTCGAACAGATCATCCGGCCGACCGGGCTTCTGGACCCGCAGATCGAGGTCCGGCCTACCGAAGGGCAGATCGACGACCTGATCAAGGAGATCAACAAGCGCGTCAAGGCCAACGAGCGGGTCATGGTGCTCACGCTCACGATCAAGATGAGCGAGGATTTGACGAAGTACCTCGAGGAACTGGACATGAAGGTCGCGTACCTGCATTCGGAAATCAAGTCGCTCGAACGGATGGAGATCATCCGCGACTTGAGACAAGGCAAGTACGATGTCCTCGTCGGTATCAACCTGTTAAGGGAAGGTCTGGATATTCCCGAGGTCTCCCTGATTGCCATTCTCGATGCAGACAAGGAAGGTTTCCTACGCAGCGAGACTTCCTTGATCCAGATCATCGGGCGGGCGGCGCGCAACGCCAACGGAAAAGTCATCATGTATGCCGACAACATCACCGCCTCGATGGAGAAGGCGATCGTCGAGACGTATCGCCGCCGCTCGATCCAGGAAAAATACAACATCGAGAACAACATCGTCCCGAAGACCATATTCAAGCACATCACCGACAGCCTCGTTATCACGAGGGAAGTGAAGGAAGAGAAACATACGGTCGATCTGGACAACATCGGGAAGATGAGTTCGCTCGAACGGAAAGAACTGATCGCCTCGCTGGAAAAGCAAATGAAGGAAGCCGCGAAGAATCTCGACTTCGAACAGGCGATGATTTTGCGGGATATTATCTTCGAATTGAAAGCCGAATGACGGGGTGAAACACATGAGTAAAAAGAAAGTGATACTCGGTTTGTCGGGCGGCGTCGACAGCGCCGTCGCGGCCGTTTTGCTTTTGCGGGAGGGATACGAGGTGGAGGGCGTGTTCATGCGCAACTGGGATTCCTCCCTCAACCGCGACGTCCTCGGCAACCCGCACGTCAACGACGAGGTATGCCCGCAGGAGACGGATTACATCGACGCCATGAAAGTGGCGGACAAACTGGGCATAAAATTGCACCGGATTGATTTCGTGGAGGAGTACTGGACACGGGTCTTCACGCATTTTCTGGAGGAATACAAGCGTAACCGCACCCCCAATCCTGACGTCCTCTGCAACAGCGAGATCAAGTTCAAATCGTTTCTGAACGCGGCCGAAAAAATGCAGGCCGATTACATCGCCATGGGACATTACGCCCGCGTCGTCCATCATCCCAAGGTGAAGCTGCTCAGGGGAATCGATCCGAACAAGGACCAGAGTTATTTCCTCTGCCAGCTTACCAAAGAGCAGTTAAGCAAGACCTTGTTCCCAATCGGGCATCTATATAAGAAGGAAGTGCGCGCTCTCGCCGCTTCATGCGGGTTGGAGACGGTCGCGACCAAGAAGGATTCCACCGGCGTCTGCTTCATCGGGGAAAGGAACTTCCGGCAGTTTCTGCAGAATTATATCCCGGCACAACCCGGCGATATCGAGACGCTTGACGGCGAGAAGATCGGCCGCCATGAAGGTGCGATGTATTATACGATTGGACAGCGTCACGGTCTCGGACTCGGCGGGGCTGGCGAGCCGTGGTATGTCTTAGGTAAGGACGCCGCGCGCAACGTCCTGATCGTCGGCCGCGGCGCAAATCACGAATATTTGTATTCCAACCGAGCGATCATCGAAAATATCAACTGGCTGGGACCGGAATTTACGGAAATGGAATGCGCGGTTAAATTCCGTTACCGCAGCGCCGACATTAAAGCAACGGTGAAGAAAATCGCTTCTGACAAGTTGGAAGTATTATATCCCGGCACCGCCAAATCGGTCACGCCCGGACAGGCCGCCGTCTTTTACGCCGGCGAAGAGGTGCTGGGCGGGGGAACGATCGAAGCGGTTTATATGAACGACGAACGGCGGAAATACTAAAAGGGGGGAGTATGGAAACAAAGATCACGGGCACGGTCAACAGCGTCATCTACTATAACGAAGCAAACAATTACGCCATTATCTCTCTTGACGTGAACATCAAGGACATGAAACTGGCGCAGGCGCAGGAAAAACTGCTGACAAAGACGCTTTCGGTCTTGTGTTACATTGATCGCAAGCCCCTCGTCGGCGAGGAGTTCGCCTTTTTCGGCGAGTTTGTCACGGATAAGCGTTACGGCCTGCAGTTCAAGGCGCGCGCGTTCGAACGTTTCAACGAGCGCACCCAGGGCGGCGTGATCGCTTTTCTTTCCAGTGGCTTTTTTCCCGGCGTTGGAAAAAGAACCGCCACGAAGATCTACGAAGCCCTCGGTCCCGACTGCCTTAACCTCATCGAGGTCGACCGCGCCGTTTTGGACCGGGTTCCGGGTTTGAACGCCAGACAAAAGACGACCATCTATGAAAACCTCACAAGTTATCAAAGCAACCGCCGGGCGCTCGTTGATTTACTTAATATCGGGCTTACGGTGCGCGCGAGTTTGAAGATCATCAAAAAGCTCGGCTATTCGGCAGCGGCGACCATTAGAGAAAACCCTTATTCGCTGATTGAACTTGCGGAAGGGTTTGGTTTCAAGCGCGCCGACCGGATTGCGATGACGTTGGGCATCGCCCCCGACAGCGAGATCCGCGTCCGGGCGCTGATCAGGTATGTGCTCAATACCCAACTTTTCGCAAGCGGCGATGTGTACATGAGCGAAGAGGACCTTTATCATAAGGTTTCCGCCGCACTTGGCAGTGATTATTTCCGCGATGATCTAAAGAAGATGCTGCGTTCCCTGGCGCAAGAAAACAAGATCTACTACGATGCGGAACACGGCGATGTTTCCGAGATCGCCCTGTACCGGGCGGAGGTGTTGCTTGCGGAGAAGACGCGGCAGTTTCTTTCCCGGACGATGAAAACCGATTATTCAGAAAGCGATATAGCCGCAGTCATCAACGCGGTGATGGAAAAAAACGCGATCGAGTACACGGAAAAGCAAAAAGAAGCGATCGCGGCGGCTCTTTCCTCCGCCTTCGTCATTATCACCGGCGGACCGGGAACGGGAAAATCGACGATCATCAAGGCGATCATCGATTGTCTCGACATGCTTGCGCCGGAAGAAAACATCCGGGAGAAGATCGCTTTGCTTGCCCCGACCGGGAAGGCGGCGAAAAGGCTGCGGGAAGTTACCGGTCATCCGGCCGTCACCATTCACAAATACCTTGGTTACGAGGGTGGATCGATCTACCGCTACGGGCCCAATAACAAGGTCGAGGCGAAAGTCGCAATCATCGACGAGTTCTCGATGGTCGACGTGTTGCTCGCCGCCCGGCTGTTTTCCGCGTTTGCCGACGATGTCCGGATCGTGCTTGTGGGCGACGCCGATCAGTTGCCTTCCGTTTCTCCGGGCGACGTCCTTCAGGACATGATCATTTGTCAGCGGATACCCACCGTCCGCTTAGACAAAATCCACCGGCAGGCGGAAACGTCGAGCATCGTCAGTCTCGCGCATGCGATCAATCGGGGTTCGATCCCCTATAACGTCCTGAAAAACAACACGTTTTTCCGGCTTCCCGATGACAAGGTCGTCGGCGCCACCTGCGATATCGTCGCGAAAGCGATGGCGAAAGGCATGAATCTGATCCGCGACATCCAGGTCCTGGTCCCGATGTACAAGGGACCGCTCGGGATCAACGCAATCAACGCCGCGATGCAGGAGCGGTTCAACCCGCTGCGTTCGGGCGAGATCAAACACTACAACCGCGCCTTCCGCGTCAATGACAAGGTCATCCAACTCGTCAACCGCAGCGAGAAAAGAGTCATGAACGGGGACGTCGGACAGATCGTCAGCCTGAAGGAGGAAGACGGGGAATACGCGGGCCTGACCGTCGCCTTTGAGAGCGGGAACGTCGATTATGCTTTGGACGAACTTGAGGACCTCGCGCATGCTTACGCCATCTCGATCCACAAGGCGCAAGGCAGCGAATTCGACCTCGTCATCGTTTTGTTTTCCAACCAGCATTACATCATGCTCAAGCGAAAATTGATTTACACGAGCGTGACGCGGGCGAAGAAATACCTGATCATGCTCGGCAACATCCAGGCTTTGCATTACGGCACAAGCCGAGTCGAGACGAAACGAAAAACGCGACTTTCGAAACGAATCAACAGCGCGACCGGAATGGAACTTTTGCCGGAATTTGAGGACGTTGAAATGGTAAATCTTTCGCCTTATGATTTTTTGGATTTAGAGAAATAATAAACCTGCACAAAAGTGCGATGCTTTAATCGAAATGAGGTGGAACTATGAATAAAGCTTTATCATATATGATGATTGGCGCGTTATGTTCTGGTGCGGTCATTCTTTATATGCAAAACAAACGGGAAATCCAAAATGCCATCTGGCGGTTGCGACAAGAAGGAATGAAGCAAGTCGATAAGATTAAAGCAACTTTCAAATAATAAGCACTTTTGGCGGCTGGGTCGCCGGGCATGTTCCGGCGGCCTTTTTGCATAAAAAAAGCGCGCGTCTTAAGCCACGCGCTTTTTGTCGTTATGATTACGATTTCGCCGGGAGGTTCACGTAGAACAACTTGTATTCGGTCTTGTTTGTCTGCGTGTGGGTAACCTCGACGGTGTAGCTGGCCCGCATTGGGGTGTTGGGCAGATTGATGATCCGGCCGCGGTTGTCAATGTACTCGGTGTTGTTGGAGATGAACCGGATGGTATAATCCTTGTAAAGCGTCCGGATGAAGTACTCGGCTTCCACCATCTTCATGAAGAGCGGCCAGTTGTTCGAGTTCCGCATCGTCATCGGACAATCTTTACCGCTGAAATAATGATGCTGGACAACGTGCTCAAAGTAAAGTCCGTTTTCTTCCATCAGTTTCGCCACTAGCTTCGCAAGCAATTGCCAGGTAAGGAAGACGTCGGATCCCTGGTTAACGCAGGATTCGATTCCAATACTGTTGTTGTTTCCGCCGCG
>DGDS01000009.1 GCA_002385575.1 Caryophanales bacterium UBA3946
AGATGTGTATAAGAGACAAGAGGGACATAGACTATATTTAACTGCCGGAAATATTCACAAAAATAAAAAGGCAACAATTAACGTCGCCCCGTATATGACCTGTTTGATATAAAAAACAACAATATACTGAACATTTTTTTCCGCCTGCGGTAATTTTGTTCAGTTTTACCTTGCGGTAACCTTAGTTGTTTTTTTCATCCTTAACAGGAGTTATTATCAATTTACAGTTTTCGCAATAATAAGACGTGGCTCTATAGCCAAAAAACCAGCCTCCCGATCCAGTGCGTACCGCGCCTTTCGCGACTTTTCCCCTTATCATGGGTACCCTGCTACCAGCGGGGATCCATTGGACCGGGAAATCAGAACTTTGCACATATCCAGTTTTCATTTGCATTCCGCATTGCGGGCATATCTTTTCCATATACATCACCTCTTGATATTATACTTCGTTTTTCATGGAAATGCAAACATGTCAATATAGTAAAAAGCCTGATGCGGTCATATCAGGCCTGTTTTTCATCAATGGAGCAGGTAACGAGAATCGAACTCGCACGTTCAGCTTGGAAGGCTGATGTTCTACCATTAAACTATACCTGCTTATATCTGGTCGGGAAAACAGGATTTGAACCTGCGACTTCCTGGTCCCAAACCAGGCGCTCTGCCAAGCTGAGCTATTTCCCGTCTCATTGTTTAACAAAAATGATCAAAGGTTTGTTAAACAAGGGGAGTAATCTCCACGCCATAATATTATACTATAATCAATCGTCTTAGTCAACAAAAAATCCTTGGGAATAAGTCCGGAAATGTAACCATAAAAAAGATGAACCGTCCGTGATGGGGTTCATCATCTTAACTGGTTTTCCGGCGTCTGGTCCAGGATCTTTTTGCCTTCGGCCACCATTTCCCGGGTAAACTCGCCGCCGGCTTTCGTCAACTCCCTGACCTTTTCCGCTTCCGCTATTAATTCGTTTTGATTAACTTGTTTGTTTTTTTGTTGGTCGTTCACGTTATCACCGCTCATAGTATTAGCGACTCATCAACATACTATTGCTGAAAAATAATGACAACGAATGATTATAACTCATCGTACTTTTTCGCTGATCCGTAAGCTTTTTTTATCGGATATTTCTCCGCATTCTTCTCGAGCTTCTTCAGGATGATGTCCTCGACGTTAAGCTGGTAACGATCGGCCAGAAGCAAGGCGTAAATAAGCACGTCGGCCAGTTCTTCCTTCAACCTTTCGACGTTTTCGATCTCGTTTCCCCATTGATACAATTCCAGAAGTTCTCCCGCCTCGATGATGAGCGACTTGGCCAGATTTTCCCCGGTGTGATATTGTTCCCAGTTGCGTTCGGCGCGGAAAGCGAGTATTTTGTCCATTACTTCTTTGTTCATTACAATCAAGTCCTTTTCGTTTTATATGTATTATTTTATCATTTTTTCGCAGATATTTAAAGATTTAATGATAATCTAACTGACCGGGCGTCTTATCCGGATCAATGTGAAGATGTTTTGTAAGCCGGATAGGCAGAGGACCGCGGTGAACGCGGTGGCGCCAAGTTTCCCGCCGACCCCGCAGAGCGGGTTGAAACAATAAATAAACCCGAATACGACCCCGGCAAGCGCGATTAGCACAATATTGTTAATGACCTTTTTCCCCGTCATCCCGACGAACGAAGCCCCGTAGATTACCGGCGTGAAGAGCGCGACCTCATCCCTGCCGGTAAAAAGCAATACCGCGCCCGCAAGTCCCACCAGCGAACTTGCGATCACAGGACCAAGTCCGGCATGGTTATTCAGGACGTATGTGACCGTGGAGGCAAGCGCCCCCGCCCCGATGATCGCAAACATCTGCCAGGTTTCATATGTTGGGACGGTGGTATAATAGTGCCCGAGCACGAGGGATGTGGCGAAGCAGCCGGTAAAGGCGATCGTTCCCAGCTTACCGCCGTAGCCGTTGAACACCCCTTTCGCCAGCACATACACCCCGGCCGCGGTCATGACCGCGAACACAAACGGCAAAACATCCAGAAGCGCGGGATTGGTCATCCCGGCGAACGACCCGCAGAAAATCGGAAACTGGCGCTTTTTATAAACAAGCGCCCCCGTAAGGCCGATTGCGGGTGAGACGATGAAGGCGCTGATCTTCAGATACCGGGAAAGCGCGTACGTCAACGCCGCGGAAACAACGACTGCCAAAAAATCGCCGAGATGATCCCCCGCCGCATCCTTTGGAATGGCGATCTTGCCTGGCGGCGCCAGTAACAACCCCCCAAGCAGAAAGAAGCCACCGGCGAGAAATGGCGATGTCTTGTAAGCCTGATGGATGGTCATGACGATCGTGGTTACCGCCAATAAATACAAAAGCGCAAATCCGGCAATGTTGATCTTCCGCACGCGGTTTTCTCCCTTTCAGTATGCTGGCTTAATTATATCACGGGAACGCCAAGAAAAAAAGCCTTTGCGAGATTAATCGGAAAGGCTGTTTGTTTTGGCCATGATGATTTCCTTGCTTTTCATCAGCCGAATGATGTTGCTTCGTTCGTAATCGTCGAGTTTCATCGTGATGTACTTGATCGATTCCGTCATTTCCGGAATCATCACGAACTCGATGGCGTTGACGCGCCGGCGCGTCTTCTCGATCTCCTGCGCGAGCATGTCGGATTGTTTCTCCAGTTCCGCAAGCTTCACCAGCCGCGGCAGCAGTTCCGAAAGCGCCAGCACCGCCCGGTCCAAATCGCCTGGCGTGAAAGCAAAGCCATATGTCAGGTCGATCTTTCCCTCGTCGGCGAAACTCACCGTCGGCAATTTGATGTTCATGACCGTCTTCGATCCCGCCTGAATGTGAAGCGCCTTGGCAGGCACCATCAGGGCCTCAAGAATCGTCTCCCGGCGCGCCTTGAGCCGCGCCTTGTCATAACGGGCGATGATCGCGGCCAATTGCTTTTCGACTTCGATGCGGAGGGCGCGCGTTTCCCTGATGATCAGCATGAACTGGCGCACCATCTCGTCCTGCTTGTCTTTAAGCAATTTATGACCGCGTCTGGCGATCGCCAGCTGTTTTTTCAGACGGAAAAGTTCCATGCGGGTGGGATTAACGCGGGTCAGCGCCATGTCCTACACCCCCTTGGAATAGTACTTTTCAATGTTTTTCAGGCTGATGCGCTTCAGTTCCGACTTTGGAAGGATGGATAGCAGGCGCCAACCGATGTCGAGCGTTTCCTCGATGCTGCGGTTGGTGTGATAACCCTGCGCCACGTATTCCTTCTCGAACGCGTCCGCGAACTCGCTGTAAAGCTTGTCCATGTCGGAAAGGGCCGCTTCACCCAGAATCGTCGCCAGTTCCTTGGCTTCCTTACCGCGGGCGTAGGCGGAGAACAACTGGTTCATCGTCTCGGCGTGGTCCTCGCGCGTCTTCCCGGCGCCGATGCCCTTGTCCTTGAGCCGGCTCAGGGAAGGCAGGACGTCGATCGGCGGGAAGATGCCCCGCAGATAGAGGTCGCGGGAAAGGATGATCTGGCCTTCGGTGATGTAACCGGTGAGATCGGGGATCGGGTGGGTTTTGTCGTCTTCGGGCATGGTGAGGATCGGGATCTGGGTGATCGAACCCTTCTTCCCCCTGATCCGGCCGGCCCGCTCATATAGCGAAGCCAGGTCGGTGTACATGTATCCAGGATAACCGCGCCGTCCCGGTACTTCCTTCCGGGCCGCCGAGACTTCGCGCAGCGCTTCCGCGTAGTTGGTGATGTCGGTGATGATGACGAGGACGTGCATGTCGAGGGTATAGGCGAGGTATTCCGCGCAGGTGATCGCCATCCGCGGCGTCGCAATCCGCTCGATCGCCGGGTCGTTCGCCAGGTTCATGAACAGAACCGAGCGTTCGATCGCCCCGGAACGCTGGAAGTCCTTGATGAAGAAATCGACTTCCTCGAAGGTGATGCCGACCGCCGCGAAGACGACGGCGAATTGCTCGTCGGTGCCGCGGACCTTTGCCTGCCGGGCGATCTGCGCCGCCAGACGGGCGTGGGGTAGGCCCGAACCGGAGAAGATCGGCAATTTTTGCCCGCGGACGAGCGTGTTCAGCCCGTCAATGGCGCTGATACCGGTTTGGATGAATTCCGAGGGATAATCCCGGGCCACCGGGTTGAGCGGCGCCTCGTTGATGTCAACGATCCTTTCCGGGATGATCTCCCCGCCGCCGTCGATCGGTCGACCAAGACCGTCGAAAACGCGCCCCAAAACGTCGGGTGAAAGTTTGATTTCGATCCCGCGGCCGAGGAACACCGCCTTCGCGTCCGCGATCTTCAATCCGTGGGTCGAGGAGAACAGCTGGACCAGGGCCTTGTCCTCGTTGACTTCGAGCACCCGGCCGATCCGTTCCTCGCCGGAGGACTGCTTGATCTTCACCAGTTCGTCGTACTTGACGCCGGCGACTTCCTCGACCAGCACCAGGGGTCCGACGACTTCCCTGATCGTTTTATATTCTTTAGGCATCGATTTCATCACCTGCCATTAATTGCGCGTATTCGCTTTCGATCGCCGCCATGATCTCCGTGAACTTCTCCGGGAAATCCGCTTCCGTGATATACTTCATCCGGCCGATCTGTTCCCGGACCTTCATGTTGGCGATAGCGGAGAAATTAAGGTGTTCCTTAAGGCCTTTCTGCCCGAGCTGGTACCAGGTAAGGATCGCCTTCAACATCCCGTACTGCTTCTCAAGCGAGGTATATGTGTCGACCGGATCGAAGGCGATCTGGTGTAAGAAGTCCTCGCGGATGCTGCGGGCGCATTCCATCGTCAGACGGTCCTGGAATTCCAGGGAGTCGATCCCGACCAGGCGGACGATTTCCTCGAGCTGGGATTCCTGATGGAGGATCTCCATCGTCGTCTGTACCTGCTTCGACCAGTCCTTTCTTACTTTCTCGTCAAAATATTCACGCAGGTTCTCATCGTACAGCGAATAACTCCTGAGCCAGTCAATCGCCGGGAAGTGGCGACGATAGGCCAATGCCGCGCTTAGGCCCCAGAACACCTTGACGATGCGGAGCGTCGCCTGCGACACCGGTTCGGACGTGTCCCCGCCCGGAGGCGAGACGGCGCCGATCGCCGAGATGGCGCCGGTGCGCTCGTCGCTTCCAAGGCATTTCACGAAACCGGCCCGCTCATAGAATTCAGCAAGCCGCGACGACAAATACGCCGGATAACCTTCCTCGCCCGGCATTTCCTCCAGGCGCGAGGACATTTCCCGGAGCGCCTCGGCCCAGCGCGAGGTCGAGTCGGCCATGATCGCGACCCGGTAGCCCATGTCACGATAATATTCGGCAATCGTGATCCCGGTGTAGATCGAGGCTTCGCGCGCCGCCACCGGCATGTTCGAGGTGTTGGCGATGAGCACCGTGCGTTTGATCAGAAATTCACCCGTCTTCGGGTCATGCAGGCGCGGAAATTCGTTCAAGACGTCGGTCATCTCGTTCCCGCGCTCGCCGCAGCCGACGTACACGATGATGTCGGCGTCGGCCCATTTCGCCAGCTGGTGCTGGACGACGGTCTTACCGCTACCGAACGGTCCGGGGATCGCCGCGATTCCGCCGATGGCGATCGGGAAAAACGTGTCGATCACCCGCTGCCCGGTCACCATCGGTTCCCGGGGAGCGATCTTCTGTTGGTACGGGCGGCCGCGCCGGACGGGCCAGCGCTGGAGCATCGTGATTTCCCGTTCCCGACCGGCATCGTCCTTCACGCGGGCGATCACATCGGTGATCTTCGCCAGACCGGAATGGATCCATTCCAGGGTTCCCGTAACGTCGTGCGGGACCATAATCTTGTGCAGCACGACGGGCGTCTCCTGCACCGTGCCGATGATGTCCCCGGGGACTACACGATTCCCTGTTTTCGCGACGGGTTGGAAATCCCATTGTTTCTCGCGGTCAAGGCGGGGAACGTCGATTCCCAGGGGGATCCGGTCACCGGCGTTTTTGTATATCAAATCAAGCGGCCTTTGAATGCCGTCGAATATGCTTTCGATCAAGCCGGGTCCGAGTTCGACCGACAGGGCCTCGCCCGTGAAATAGACGGGCTCGCCGGGACCGACGCCGGCCGTTTCCTCATAAACCTGGATCGAGGCCCGGTCGCCCCTCAGTTCGATAACTTCCCCGAAGAGGAGCTTATCGCTGACGCGGACGACGTCGTACATCTGGACGTCCGCCATGTTTTTCGCGACCACCAGGGGTCCGGACACCTTGGTGATGATCCCGGCTTTCTTTTCTTGTTTCATCTGTGCCACCATCCTTTCTAAAATATGTCGATACCGATGGCTTTTTCAACGTTTTCTTTTATCTTCTTCAAGCCGATTCCCCGGGATTCGGTCTTCGTCGGTAGTGGAATGATGATCGGAAACGGCGAGTACTGGTATTTCTCGATCGTCTCGGGAATCGCCTCGTAAATCTCCTCCGTAAGGAAAATGATCCGGCATTTCTCCTGCGCCAGCCGGGCAATCGCCCTTTCCGCCGCATGCGTCCCGTTCACGACCTCGGTCTTGATGCCGGCGGCGTTGAACAACAGGACGGCATCGTCGCCGCCGATGATGGCGATATCTGTTTTTTCGTTCATGCTCGCTTCCGCCTTTCCTAATAGTCGATCAAATCGGCTTCCCCGCCAGCATAAAGCAAGCGGATGTTGCTTGCTTCCGCCTGTTTCGCCAGATAATAATAAATGATCGGGCCGATGCCGAAAGAATCGTATCGGTAGTTTTTCATCGTTTCGATCAGGAGTTGTTCGAAAAGTCGCTCGAGAGAGTCGATGTTTTCGCTCTGGAAGTATTTCTTCAATCCCAAGCCGATTTTCTCCTGGTAATGCTCCTTGAAAAATCCCGGCAATGCTTCGTCGGCAGCCGGATACGCTTCCGCAAACACAGATATGGGGATCGTCCCGCCGGGAATGAACATCGCGGAAAATTCCGGCCAGTCCCAGCCGAGGACGCGGGAACGGATCATCATCACGACGTTCTTCGCGTCGACCGCCGTTTGAAAATACGTCCTTAATGCCGGGTCGGCCAGAAGCGGCAACCTACGGAAGACATAGGCATAAATCATCTTATCGGCGGTAATGCTGAAAGTTCTGGCGTCCGGGCATGCAGTCGCGGCCGCGGCGATCTCCCGGATCAGGCCGGTCTGGCTTTTGTCCAGCAGCGCGTAGTCATCAGAAAAAACGGCCGCTTCGAGCGCTTCCTGCGCGATGTTTCCACCGGGCATATAAACGGACTCGACGGCTGAATAATGCTTTCTTTTCAGCGCGGCCTTGATGTTGACGGCGTCGATCTCGATGAAAAACAGGTCGGTTAGGTTGCGGTTGGGGGAAATCCCGTTAAGGAATTCCCGCAATCCCGTCAGCTCCGTCGCAATCGCTTCTTCGATCGACGCGGCGGCGCCGCCGTAGCCGAACTCGCGGAGTTGTTTCAGAAACCCCGCTTTTTCAACCTTCTCCAGTTTCGCGTAATGACTACGGTTGAAAAGCCGGACTTCGATGGCGCTGATGATTCCGTTGGCATATGGGTAATTCATCTCATTCCTCCGCGCGGAAAAGCAGGCGCGCGATTTCCGGCTCGTGGCGCTCCTTGACGGAAGCAAGGACGGCCTCGTAGGAAAGGTCGATGTCGTAATCGCGCCCGACGAGGACGAACCCGCCGTCAATATCGACCGGTTCGGTCGAAAGCCGTAACCGGAAGGCGGGACCGAGCAGCGCGTTGAGTTTGTCAAGATCGTAATAGTCGGCCTTATCGCTGTTAGAGCAGAATAACTTCCGGTAACGCAAAAACTCGGCGGCGGAAACCCTGACGATTTCGTCGCCGGCGACCGCCTCCCACCTCAGCAGTTTCACCGTAAGTTCGACGAACTGCTTGTCGGGAAGTTCCTTAAGCCGCGCCACCGCCGCCGCCAGCACCCGGTCAATCATGCCTTTTTTCGCCTTAAGCAATTGGTGCCGGGCCTGCTGTTCGAATTCGATCGTCTTCGTCTTAAGCCGGTCCTCGGCGCGACGGCTGGCTTCCGCGACGATTTTTTCCGCCTCGGCGCGCGCCGCGGCGATAATCTCCGCCGCGACCTGATCTGCCTTGGCCTTGCCTTGCGCGATTATCGCATCAGCCTCGGCCTTGCCTTTCTCGACGATTTTTTCATATAATTTGTTTTCCGCCAAGCGAACCTCACCCATTTCTATAGCGGGATGTTCCAGATCATCAGCAGGCTAGCAAGCAACGCAAGGATCGCGTACGTCTCGACGACCGCCGTCATGATCATTCCGCTTGTCGAGGAACGCGGCTGCTTGGCCGTCAAATGAATGGCGCTAACCGCTGTTCGTCCCTGGTACAGGGCGGATAGCAACCCGACGATTGTGATCGGCATGCACGCCCCGAATAACAACCAGCCCGATTCCTTGGTCAGGGCTACCGCTGTGCCGCCGAAGAGGCCGAGACGGTTAATCAAAATAACGGCAGTCAGGAAACCGTAAATGCCCTGCGTTCCCGGCAGCGCCTGGAGAATCAGCAGCCTGACGAAAAGTTCCGGTTTTTCCGACAGAACGCCGGAAGCGGCCTTCCCTCCCATTTGTACGCTAATCGCGGAACCGATGCCCGGCAGAATCGCGGCCAGGGCGGCACCGATAATGGCAATAAGCAATCCATCACTCATGATTTATACCTCCTTGTGGATTTCTGATGTTGACTTTGTCTATGTATTGAAGTTTTAACGATAACGGTTCGAACGCATATCCCCCGCCCTGATAGAAACGGTTGAAAAACTCGATAAAATGCAGGCGAAGGTCATGGACGTAGGCAGAAAGGATGCCCATGACGATGTTAAACACATGGCCGATGACGAAGATAATCGCCGCGAGGATGTACCCGAAAACCGAGCCCGCGAACATCCCGGCCAACAAGTTCATAACCCAGCCGATGACCGCCGAAGAAAGGCTTAGGGCGAGAATGCGCGAATAGGAAAGGATGTCGCTGAGGTAGCCGGTGATGTTGTATAATCCTCCGAGTCCGCCGACCACCTTCCCGAGCACGCTCTTGCTCTTCCGGCCGCCGGTCAAAAGGATGATCGCCGCGCCAGTAATCGCAAGCGCCATGCCGATAGTGTTTGTGGCTGGGACAAACAACATCCCGATTCCGACCAGAATCATGATCCAACTGAACTGGTCGAACAGGGCGTCGAAGTACCTTTTATGGCGGATGTCGTCATAGGCCTTGATCAACAATCCGGTAATGATATGGAGACCGCCGATGGCAAGCGAAACGATCAGCATTTTTAGCGGATCGGTCATCGGTTCGATGAGGTTCGGTTTCACGGTGAAGCCGAAATAACTGCCGTAAGCGGCGCCCCAGAGCATCGTCGCAAACCCGGCATAGAAGAAAATCTTTAAAAGTCGCGCGCTGTTGCCTTTCGGTTTTTTTATCTTCAGGAACAGAAACGTTGCCAAAGACATAACAAACCCGTATCCGGCGTCGCCCATCATCATCCCAAAAATGATCAGATACCAGAACGACAGGGCCGGATTGGGATCGGTCTCGTCAGGATTGGGCAGGGAATACATCTCCGTAATCGTCTCAAACGGTGCGACGAACTTCCCGTTTTGCAGAACCGTCGGCGGCTGCTCGTCCGCTTCGGGTTCGGTAATCTCCAGATCATAGATGTCGGTCACTTCCGCGACCGCCTTCTTGAGTTCCTCAACTCGATCTTCGCGCACCCAGCCTTCCAGATAAGCGGCCCGTGGCATTGTCATTACCGGGGCCTGTCTGACTTCGATGCGCGTCTTCAATTGATCGCTTAACAGTTCAAGTTCTCGACCCGATTCCGTGAATTCCCGCAGCCTTGCTTCCGCGGCGCGTAACTCCTCCTTGAAGCGCTCCATATCCTGATCAAGTCCCGCGAGCGTCTCCGCCGGAGTCATATCCCTGTCCGGCAGGGAAACCTCCTGGAATTCGAAGGATTTGAGGACGTTTTGCACTTCGGCGTCGTCTTCGTAATAACAGACGACGGCTACGGCTTGTCCCTCATGGGCGCGGCCAAGCATAAGCAAGCCGGCGTCGACCGCCTCGAGGGCGGCGCCGAAATTCTTCACGTCGTATGGGTTGATGAATCCAATTCGGGATACGGAATATCTGTTTCGCCCCAAGCGTCCGGGCTTAACCGGCAGTAACCGCCAGGGACGGTAAAACTCGTATTTTTCTTCCGCGGCCTTAATCGCAGCACGCAATTCTTCGATTTCCGCGCCGCACTGCTCGATTTTAACGAGCAGCTCCTTACGACTCTCGTCGACGCGCATGAACTCCTCGTACGCAACGACGTATTCGTCATCGTCCTTCTTGACCTTGCTTTCATATTCCTTGATCAAGCGCAGTGATTTTTCCGTCCGCGCCAACAGTTCGCCTTCCGGGAGTTCGCCGCCCCGCTCCGCGAGCGGAATCAGCATCAAAACACCGTACCGTTGCAGGTTTTCCAGCAAGGTTTCCTCGTAATCGTTCAGGACGGCGAGTTTGACCTTTTTCACGGGAACGATCATAAGGAAAGCACCTTCCCGATGATGTAGTCGAGCGTCGCTTCAAAGTTCTTCTCCGCCGTCTTCTCCTGCTTCTTGATCTCCTGCGCGCATACGGCGAGGATTTCTTCCATTTTCTTACCGATGGCATCATTAGTCGTGGCGGTTATCTCCTCTTCCTTCCGGAACGCTTCATCGATGACCGCCTTGGCTTCCTGCTCGCTTTTTTCCTTCGTTTCCGCGAGCAGCCGGTTGACTTTTTCCATCGCTTTCTTTTTCAGGCCGTCGGCTTTTTCTTCCGCTTTTTGCACTGATTCGAATACCGACATGATATCACCGCCTTTATCTTGCTTTATATATTATATCACATATCGCTTCTTTTTAGTTGGTTTTATGGGAAAATAAACACAAGCAATACAATTATAACAAAATAATCTTTTTTTGCAAGAAAAATCTCCGGTTTTTGCCTTTACCTTTCGATTGCCGGGGGTGCTGCCAGCATCTCGTCTTGGGGCTCGATATGGGCGATGACTTCGACGGTCTTTCCTAGCTTTTGACGCAACTCCTCCTCGATCCGATGCGAAAGCAGATGGCTTTCCGTGACCGTCATCTGGCCGTGGGTGACGAGGTGGAAATCGATATATATGTGGTTTTGTTTTCCGCGGCTGCGGAATTTGTGTATCTCGAGGATGGCGTCGTCCAGTTCGCATATCATAGCGATGACCTCCCGTTCGTCAAGGACGTTTTTGTCCAGGAGCACGGGAAGGGTTATGCGGAGGATCTTGACGGACAGGGCGAACACCAGCCCGGCGATGAAAAGTGAAAGGAAGGAGTCAATCACCGGCGGTAAGCCCGCCCTGATCAGGGCGGCCGATGTCAGGACTCCAAGCGAGATCAAAACGTCGCCGCGCGTGTGCAGCGAGTCGGAGATCAGCACCTCGCTTTCAAGGCGTTTCCCCGCCCGGTACTCGAGGGCAGCGATCACGGTGTTCAACGCCAGGGTGATGAAGACGCCCAAAAATCCGGCGCCGTCGAAATCAGGCCGATGAGGCGTTAAAAAACCGGAAACGGCGTTGGCGACGACGATCCCCGCGATCCCAAAAAGTAATAAGCCGATAAAAAGCGCCGAAAGCGTCTCGTATTTATGATATCCGTAGGGGTGGCGCTTGTCAGGGTCCCGCGAAGCAAACCTGTTCCCGATCAGGCCGGCGATATTGGCGGTGCCGTCACTCAGGGCGTGGTAACCGTCGCTTAACAGGCTTCCGAATGCAAACACATACCCAAGGGCGATCTTTACCGCCGCGACGACGTAGTTAATGACCAGTATCGCAAGCAGCACCCGCTTGATCTTGCGCGTCCGTTCCATTGTCTTCATCCCCTTCTTAGAAAAATAACCCGTGGGATTTCTTAGTCCCACGGGTTGTTCCCGTTGCCCCGGACGGGGCCCGACTGCGGCGAACTGTCGCCCGTCTGATCTAATGCGCATGGTTTCGGTAATATATTATGCAAGAGGTAAGGGAAATGTGACTTCAGGATACCTCGATCTTATCGTAAAAATGCCTGATCAGTTGTTTTTTCGCCGCGAAATAGTAATCGTAATCGGTCAAAAACCCGGACGGGATGTCCGCATACGGGATCACCCGGTAGACGCCGTTATCCCGATAGTGAAACAACAGGCGCGCCTTCGCCTTGGTAAAACTTAACCGGTTGGCTACAAGTGCGATCTCCAACCACACCGCCATACCGATCAGGCGGTCCGTCCCGATCTGGCCGGAAAGGAAATTACCGAGGGAATAAATAACGAAGGTTTCCCGGCCGGCCTTGTTTTCAATCAGGTCGACCGGTTGAATGACGTGAGGATGATGGCCGATGATGATGTCCGCTCCCAGGTCGGAAAGAAACTCGGCCTGGCGCTTCTGGGCGACGTTGGGATAATCCTGATACTCTTCGCCCCAATGCATCGAAACGATTACGACGTCGACTTTGCTTCGGACGGACTCAATGTCAGCTCGCGCGCGTTCATTGGAATATAAACAGGCAAGGTGCGTTTTCCCGTCAGGATGGGGGATGCCGTTCGTGCCGTACGTATAGGCCGCGAAAGCGAATCTGATTCCGTTTTTCGTGAATACCTTAACATGCGCATCGCCTTCCGCCTTCTCCGCCCCGGCATAGACCACGGGTTGCGTCTGCCAGTAGTTCACGGCGTTGATCACCCCGATTTCCCCCTTGTCCAGGGTGTGGTTGTTGGCGATCGATATGAGGTTGAACCCCAGGTCGACCAGGGCGTCCCCCACCGCGAACGGCGAATTGAAGCGCGGATACGAGGAAAGGCCGAGATCGGCGCCGCCAAGGATCGTCTCCTGGTTCACGAACTTGAGATCATGCCCGGCGATCACATCCGCGACGCCTGCGTAGATCGGCCGGAAATCATAACCGGAGCCGCTTACGGCCGATTCGTAAACGGCGTCATGGATGAGGTTGTCTCCGACGGCGATCAGGGTCGCGATCCGCTTTTCCCCGTTCGTAACATCCTGTCTCGAGCCGGTAGCAGTCATACAACCCGATAACGACAGGCTTAACAATAACACAAACAACCTTTTCATGCGATCACCGTCATTATTGTTTCTCCATCTTCCCCTTTTAAACAAAAAACAGGGCAAAGCCCTGTTTTATTCGGTTCTGAGCGCGATTACCGGATCGCGACGCGCGGCGATGCGCGCCGGGATGAAGCCGGCGATCAGCGTCAGCGCGATGCTGATCACGATCATCATCAAGCCGTGGATCGGGTTCAGCTGCGCGATGTTGCTTATTTCCACCAACCGGTACAGGATGATGTTGATGGGAATCGTCATAAGCAAGGTGATCACGATGCCCATGATCCCCGCAGCAAGCCCGATGATAAACGCCTCGGCGTTGAACACGCGGGAAATGTCCTTTTTTCGGGCGCCGATGCTCCGGAGGATCCCAATCTCCTTCGTCCGCTCGAGCACGGAAATATAGGTAATGATCCCGATCATGATCGAGGACACGAAAAGCGAGATTGCCGTGAAGGCGATGAGGACGTAACTGATGATGTTGACGATCGTATTGATCGATTTGATCACGACGTCGACGAGGTCGGTGTAGACCACCTTGTCGGCCTCGTCCGTCTGGGCATCATTATAGGCGTCGAGATATTCCTTGATCTTTTCCTTCGCCTTGAGGTCGACGGGATAGATGTTGATCGTCGAAGGCGTCGCAACACCGCCCAGCTGCTTGAGATTCTGATAATACTCTTCTTCCGGGTTTTCGGTGAAGGGATTGCCGGTAAAGGCGTTGAGCGTCGGGTTTTCCTTCTGCCATGTCACGATTTCCGAATCGAGCGAATTCTCGAGGACATGTTGGGTGAGCGAACTCAGATAACCGATGGCCCCGGTGATCGCACCGAGCTCGGTGTCGCCGTTAAGGCGGACAATGCCGACGATCTCAAGTTCAAGGCTCTTCGTCTCATCTTCAACGATCGCGCTGGTGACCGTATTGGTCACGAACCGCGTCCCGTTAAAGGCATAGAGCGCGTCGTTGTACACCAGATGGAAGGTGGTGCCGATGATATCGTCGAAAGCATACTGGTCGACGGGAGACATGGGATCCAACATGCCGAGGGCCAGGAGGACGACGTCGGTGATCTGGTTGTACTTGTCGACGACGATGACGAGTTCGTCATGATCGGTCGGGAAACGACCGGCAAGCACGTCGTACTGGCTGTTCAGGAAGTCTTGATTGTCGATCAGTTCCTGCCAGATGTTGACCGACATCGCGCTTGACATCTGGTTTTCGGACTGCGTGACCACCGGCTGGTAAAAGGTGAAGTTATTGAACGTCCATTCCTTGTAGATGTTCAGCTTGACGCTGTTAAGATAACTGATGCCGTTATAAAGCGACGGATCGATGGTCTTGATGACGTTCTCAATATATTCCTCGGTGATCTCGTTATAGATCATGAGGTTATTCAACCGCTCCATGATCTTGTTCACATAGACGAAATCTCCCTTCGGGTATTTCTCCATGTCGGTCTTGAAGGGCTGGTTCTGGAAGGCCGTGAAGTCGACGGACGTCTCAGCGATCATGATCGGATAGGAAGCGAGGGTGTCGGCCTGCATCTTGTCGATGTAACCTTGGAAACCGTTCGAAAGCGCGAGCACCAGAGCGATGCCGATGATGCCGATGCTTCCGGCGAAGGCGGTCAGCAGCGTCCTGGTCTTTTTCGTGACCAGGTTGTTAAGGCTGAGCGCCAGCGCGGTAAAGAATGACATCGAGGTTTTTCTTGTGGTCTTTTTCTTTTCCCGGGGCGCTTCCAAAGCCTCCGGCGCGGGCGTCGGCTCGTCATAGGGATTGTCATCGCTGATGACTTTCCCGTCGAGGAGGCGGATCAGGCGCGAAGCGTATTTTTCCGCAAGCGCCGCGTTATGGGTGACCATGATAATTAGGCGGTCCTTGGAGATTTCCTTGAGAATTTCCATGATCGGGACGCTCGTTTTCGTATCGAGGGCCCCGGTCGGCTCGTCAGCAAGCAATATATCCGGATTATTGACGAGGGCGCGGGCGATTGCGACGCGCTGTTGCTGGCCGCCCGACAACTGGTTCGGCCGTTTGTGCAGCTGGTCGCCAAGACCGACCTTCTCCAGGGCTTCAACCGCCATCTTCCGCCGTTTCGCCTTCGAAACGCCTGATAACGTCAACGCAAGTTCGACGTTTTTGAGGACGGATTGGTGGGGTATGAGGTTATAGTTCTGGAACACGAAACCGATTGAATGATTGCGATACGCATCCCAGTCGTAATCCTTGTACTTGGTCGTCGACCGGCCGTTGATGATCAGGTCGCCGCTCGTATAGCGGTCAAGGCCGCCGATAATGTTTAAAAGCGTCGTCTTTCCGCATCCGGAAGGACCCAATACCGCGACGAACTCGTTCTTCCGGAATTTGATGCTGATCCCCCGTAAAGCTTCGACGACCAGGTCGCCGACATAATAGTTTTTGACGATGTTTTTTAGTTCAAGCATTATTCATCCACCTCGTTTTTCATTATATTTGCTAATCTATTTAAAATGCCAATTGCTTTTTCCGTGTCTTCCGGACCCAGTTTGGTCACGATCCGGTTCAGAAAACTTATCAGTTTCACCTTTTCGCTTTGATAAAGCTCGTTCGCCGGTGCGCTCATTTCCACGAACACCGCGCGCCGGTCCGCATGTTTCCTGACCCGTTTGATCAGTTTCCGGTCCTCAAGGCGATTCAGGACCGTGTTCAGGGCAGGCCGGGAGATCCCCATTTTATCGCTTAAGTCCTTGACCTGGAGGAGTTCCTTCTCCCCGTCCAGTTTCCGCTTCCACAGCATCCAGAAAACGATCATCTCGCTGAGGTTGAGTCGATCGAGAAACCGGTCGGCGCGGAAGTGCTTGCGGGCGCGGATGAACGCCTCGAATAGTTCACGGGCTTGCGGCTTGTATTCCATTACTTTCACCTCGATTATCATTATTAATTATTAGTATTGTTAATTATATACTATCCGCGCCAATATTGCAATGGCGAAACGCTGGAAAACGTTATTAAAAAAGGCTCCTTGCGGAGCCATTGTCTTATTTTATTTCTTTTTCCGGGTCAAAGCCCAAGCGTCTCAACGTTTCCACGACGTACGATTCGCGGTATACTTCTTTCGGGTCGCGCGAGTAATAGGTTTTGAAGAACTCTTCGCACGCTTCCTCATAAGGAATTCCGGCAAGGGTGGAAATGATGCGCGTGCTGCGGTCGATCAACTTCTTGTTGGTCGGCAGGACCTGGATCATCCAGTTCGACCATACCCGACCCATTTTCGCCATCGTCGCCGTGCTCAGGATGTTGAAACTCAGTTTTACCATCAGGTGCGTCATCAGTTCCGTGATCGTCCGCGGCAGTTTGACCGGGATGCGGATCTCCTTCTCCGCAAGCTTCTCTTCGCCGATCTCGCCCATGCGCAGCGCGATGCCTTCCGAGAACTTGCCCTTGTGCTCGTTAAACCAGGCCATAACCTGCGGGGTCGCCGAACCGTTGATGTCGACGACGACGAGGTTGGCGGGTTTACGCGAATAGCGGGACGGATCGTCCTCGTTACCGATGACGTATTCCTCGACTTCGGAAGTCGCCACCGCCGGCGGGTTGTCGATGATCTGCTGGGCGGCGCCGAGGCGGACGTAGTCTTCCTTCGTCCAGTCAAGACCCTTTATCGGCCGCCGGAAGATATGCTGCCAGGCGACGGAGTTGGGATAAAGCGGGTTCTTGATGTATGCCCAGCTGACGGGGCTTTCCTTGTCCTTGAACTTCCGGAACGGCGGTAAGGTAAACGTCGGCTGCCGTTCGGTCGTGTCGGTCATGATGTCAAGCTGGTAATCGTGGGCAAGGTAAGTGATCAAACCGTTCTGTCTGTAGGTCGCAGTCTCGTAATCGACCGCCGCCGCCAGTCCGGCCAAAGCTTCGCCGCTGGCGAGGTTGTCGATCAGGCGCTGGAATTCCTGGGCATATTCCTGCGGTTCGAGGACGCCGCAGCCAATCGACGCAAGCTCGTCTGCCGTCAGGTTTTCCTTCAGCCATGCCCAGCATCCAAGTTCGATCGCGGCGCCGACAGCCAATAGTTCGACCGTCGTCACCTGCATCCGCGTCGAGCCGGCGATCGCCATGTTCCCGACGAACAACGATATGAACTTCAGGTTCTTCCTTTCAAACACGACCCGGACGCGGTCAAGGTGCTTGCAAAGGATCTCCTTGGGATTGCAATAGATATAATAGGTGGTGCAGCCGCGGTCATCAGCCTCGAGGACCGAACCGTTGATGCTGGCGGAAAGTCCGCACTCTGCGAGCCCGATTACCAGATCGCCCGGACCGACGCCAGCCTCAACGACCTGCTGGCGGCCGAAAGTCATATAATCCTCAAAGTTCTCGACCGAGCGGACCAGGGCGCGGTCGCCGCCGGTGATGATGCTATTGGACAGGTTGCTTATTTCAATAAACGTCTCTTTCTTTCCGGGGATTTTATTGATAAGCGAAGTCCAGAAATAACGCCATGTCTGGTCAAGTTGGATCGCCATCCGGCCGGAGGCGCCGACGCTCGAAAACAGGATCGTCTTCCGGTTGTCGATGGCCTTCTTGATGTCGGCCACCAAACTCTTGTATTCTTCCGTTTCGAAAGCGGCCGCCGCTACTTTCGGGATATTCCCATCGGCTGAAAGGATCATCTTACAGCCCGCGGCCGTGTCCTTCGCGATCGTCTGGCTCAGGTTCTTCGTCAGCGGGTTCGGTTGTTCCGTCGGGATGACTCCCAAATGAAACTGTTTCTCGTTCTCAATGAAATGCTTCGCTGCTTCTTTGTAATTCAAGATCATTACCTCTCTATTCTTTGGGTATTAAACACTGATATTATATCACACCGCCCCAGCGTTTGCAAGGAAATGGCCATGGCAAATCGGGGCAATGATCTTCCTTTGTTCAAATAATAAAAAGATGGCGATGGCCGCCATCTTTTCATCACAACAATTCCTTCTTATCGGCATCGATGTATAATTCCGACAAGCGCTCGTTTTTCATGATCAGATATATTTCATAAGTGTCCGGAGCAAGCTGGCAGTCCTTTAAATCCTCTTCCTTGATCCAGAAGACTTCCCCTTCTTTGGAAGGAAGCAGCGACCCGGAAAAGCAATCCGTCTTGAACAGAACGGCAAGATGCCGCTGACCATCAATGATCCAATCCTTCACGCCGCACACGCGGAGGTTGTAAACGTCGAGCCCGGTTTCCTCCTTCATCTCGCGGATGACCGATTGCACGACCGTCTCGCCGTCCTCGACGTGACCGCCTGGAAAGGTTATTCCCGCCCAGTCTTTTTTGATTCGGTTTTGCACGAGGATCCGGCCTTCCCCGTCAAAAACCATGCACATGTTTGTTAAGATTACTTCCATATGTTCATCAACCACCTAAATCGTTTTCTTTTATGATTATATTTATCTCGGTAGCGCTCTAACCAATCCTTAAAGAAAAGGACATGCCGGTTTCACTCGACGGATTGTTTCCTGTGATCAAAGGTTTTGTAAGAGTTCTTTTTTCTTTTCGTTGAACTCTTCCTCGGTGATAATGCCTTTGCTTTTCAATTCGCCCAATAAGTCCAGTTTCTCGTTCAGGTTGTCTTTCTTCTTATCCTTAGGCAGGGGCACGTCCTCGGTCTTCCCTTTTTCCAGCAGATCCTCGTAGTTCTTCCTTGTGATGATGGATAAACTCAGAAACAAGATCTCCAGGACGAACCCGACAAACAGGATCATGAAGAAGGCAAGCGCGGCGTTGATGACGCCGAGCAATAAGTACAGCGCTGAAAAATCGGCCATGTCGATGGCGATAATCATTATCGCCAGGGCGGCGATACAGGCCATGATGATGTGGATGACTTTCACGATCTTGGAAATAATCACGAGCAATGTCGGGCACTCGCCCTTGGCGTTAAAACTGAAAAGTCTTTTCATTATTGATTTCTACTTTCCTGATTGTTGTTTTCATTCGAATCAGCGCGCAAAGCGTCTCCAGAAACTCCGGAGTTCCTCACTTAACGCGAACGTATCGTTAACCCAAGTGAGGTTTCGCCACTGTTCGGGGAATAACGACTGGTATTTACGATAGGCGAAACGGTCGTCGATCAGGATCGCGACGCCGTAATCTTCCTCCGACCTGATCACCCGGCCGACGGCCTGCACGACCTTGGCGAAACCGGGATAAGTATAAGCGAAGTCAAAGCCCTGCCCCAGCTTCTGGTCGTAGTATTCCTTGGCGGCGTCGTTATATCCGCCGACGTGGGGAAGCCCGACGCCGATCACGATCACCCCGTTGAGCATGTCGCCAAGATAATCGATGCCCTCGCTGAACATCCCGCCCATGACGAACAGGCCGACCTGGGTTTCTTTGTTATTTCGGAAGAGTTCGATCACTTCCTCCCGTTCGCGCGGCGTGAAATCGGGATTCTGGACGATCAGCGAGAAATCCAGATTATAAGCGGATAGTTGCGCGCGCACTAGTTCCATGTAAGCATAACTCGGGAAGAAGGTGATGTAATTACCGGGGCGGCTGCCGGCAAGGACGCGAATCGCGTCGATGATTGCCTCGATGCTTTGTTCGCGGTTCCGGTATCTGGTGGAGATCGTGGGCAGGACGATCACTTTCAGGCGCTCCGTATCAAACGGCGAGGGGATGGCGACGTCGTTTCCCTCCCCTTCGGTCAGGGTCTTCATGTAATAGGTCAGGGGATATAACGTGGCGCTGAAAAACACCGAACTCAAGGTCATTTCCCTGATCGTCCGCAGAACGAACTTGCCCGCGTCCAGGCAATCGATCTTTACCGCGAATTCGTCCTTATCATTGCTCAGGGCGAAAACGAAATTTTCGTCGAAATAATCGGCGACGGTATAGAAACGGATCAACTCGAAAACCAGGGTGATGATATCACTCCGGCGAGGCAGATCCCGATGTTCGTCGAGGGCGTCGCTCATGACCATCACCAGTTGCTTGACCGCCTCAACAAACCCCCAATCAGCGGGAACGACGAGGTAATCCTCGTCACTGATTGTCCTCCTGTAAGCATCAAGGCGTGCAAGGAGCTCGTCGCAGGCGCGGGCGTATTCCTCGCCCGCAACGCCAATCAGCCTTCTCAATAAATTCACTTGTTTTTCCGCCACGATTCCCGAATACATCGCCCGGTTGCGGGGAGGCATGTTATGGGCTTCATCAATCAAGAGGATCGGACGATATTTCGCCCCCACTTCGAAATATCTTTGTAAATGCGTGAGCGGGCAGAAAACGTAGTTGTAATCGCAGATGATGATGTCGGCGTAGTAACTGAGGTCGAGGCTGAATTCGAACGGGCAAAGCCGGTGCTTCTCGGCGTATTCGGCGAGCGCCTCCTTGGTAAACATGTCTTCGTTACAGTAGATGTCGCGGAGGGCGGCGAACAACTTGCCGTAGTAATCGCGGGCGTACGGGCATTTCTCGGCGACGCAGTCCTTCGTTTTCTGAAAGCAGGCGGTTTCCTTCGCCGTAATCTCGATCACCTTGCATTTCAGTCCCTTTTCCATCATTAAATTAACGGTGTCGAGGGCGACTTTTTTGCCGAGGTTTTTCGCCGTGAGATAAAATACTTTCTGGTCTTTCTTGTTGATCGCCTTAAGCGCCGGGTAAAGCGTCGCGATCGTCTTCCCAACGCCGGTCGGGGCGATGGCGTAAAGGATCTCGCGGTTTAAGATGTTCCGGTAAACGGCGTCGATCAAATCCTTCTGCCCGGCCCGGTATTCCGGAAAGGGAAACTGCAGGCCCGCAAGCGACTTTTCGCGCTCGGCCTCATGTCGGTCGATCTGTTCCAGCCAGTCAATGTAGAGCCGCAGCGTCACAAGATAAAAGTCATATAGTTCTTCTTCGGAATATGTAAAATCTAAAATCTTTACCTGTTTACTTTCGACGTGCACGTAGGTCAGCCGGACGGCGATGTCCGGAAGTTGGTTTTGCTTGAGGTAACAATAGGCGTACATTTTCGCCTGCGCCAGATGGGCTGGTACAGTGTTTTCGTCCAAAACGTCGAGTTCCCAGGTCGTCGACTTGATTTCCTCGATGACGATTCTTCCCCCGACCCTGATGAGCCCGTCGATTCGTCCGGTGATGACTACCTCGTGACCGTCGACCTGGTCGGCGTATTCGATATAAACCTCGCTCCGCTCACCCTCGAGGTAGCGAGCCTGGTGTTCCCGGTGGATCAGGGCGCCGATCTCGGCCCGTTTCAAAAGCGCCGTCTCGCTGATCAAATCCCCGCTTCTGTATACTGTTTCGACAATTTCCTTTACGTTTACTTTTACAATCATACACCACCTTGTTTCCCTTCGTATATTATACGAAAAAAGTATGGATTTGTAAATACATACCTGCTTTTTCTAAAATGGTGATAAAAATAGGATTCGAACCTACGACCTACTAATTATACGAATCAATTGCTCTACCAACTGAGCTATCCCATGTTGAAATAAAACCATTTCGCTAAATCTTTAAATATCAGATTATCGGTATGAATGATCATGGTTATCTCGGTTGCTTTAATTCGCGAGAATTTGATTTAAGCGTATTAAAACATTGGATAAATCTTGCATCATTTCTAATCAGATCAAACTGTTGTTTCAACAGGTAGTCTTCCCATAAAATCCAGCTCAGATTTCGCTTCGTCGGCCAGGGATAATAATTAGCTCCATCTTTTGTAGTTTTGTCCATCATCTCCAGGTGGTATTTTGCTTCAGCGGTTGATTTTTCAACATATTCCAAAGCACTTTGCGTATCCCCTGCTTCGCAATATAATTCAGCTAAATACATGCATTTGAAGGCATTGTCAAGATGACGTGATGAATCCCCACCTGCCATCAAGTCACGGGCACCTTCATCATAGATCGGATAAATCAGGTCTTCAATCTCCATCGCCGCTTTCACCCAGTATATTTTTTTTGCTATATCCAGGGATGCTTCTGATGAATATTGATTAATAAAGTGACATAAGAGCGTTGCAAATCTGATGATGCTGGTTTGCTGGTTCTTTTTCCATTCTTCACCTTCCAGAACATAACCCGCCCATGCTTCTCTGGTATTCCATACTTCACCGGGTAATGTATTCAATATCCTTTTTGCTTCGTCTCTCATACCCCATTTGGCATACTGTCTAAGAAGCAATACTTTTATGTCCCATTCATTTAGATAATTGTCAATTATCCTTTCACCAATAGTCATCACTTCAGTTTTGTATTTTTGAATATTCTCTTCGTAGCCTGGTGTGTCTTCAGAACAGGCAGTACACAGTGCCTGCAGAAGATGGTACTGCAATAGATGGTTCATCGAATATTCTTTAACTGCCGTGCGCGCCAATTCAATGGCTTTGTAAATATCACCGGCATTAAGCAAATTCCTGATATCTCTTAGATAATGTTTGGCTTTTTCCTCACCGAGTATTGCATCTACGCCAAGCAGTTCGTCAACTGTAACTTTGAAAAAAAATGGCCAGGTGAGGAAGGATTTCAATATCCGGGTAAGTTGCTCCGGTCTCCCAGCGGCTGACAGCTTGAGGGGAAATGTGGAAAATATCGGCGATTTGTTCCTGAGTCAGATTACGAGCTTTCCGTAAGTCTTTAAACTTTTCGCTAAAATAAATAGGCATTTTTCATACGCTCCTTCATAAATTGTGTGTAATATTTGAGCTTCTATATGGGGGATTGTGAAAAACGGTATTATAGTTAGCTCAAATATTAGTAAGGTTAATTTTAGAATCGATTCTAGTAATATTATATGTTATTAATTCATCAATGTACAGCAACTGGTTTAAGAGATTTTATCAACTAAAATGAGATATTCAGGTAAATGCAATGAACTTATGGAATTGTTC
Organism: Caryophanales bacterium UBA3946; assembly: GCA_002385575.1. Taxonomy (GTDB): domain Bacteria; phylum Bacillota_I; class Bacilli_A; order ML615J-28; family CAG-698; genus UBA3946. The sequence continues at coordinate 22,977 of DGDS01000009.1, forward strand.
AAAAAATTAAAAAAGAAAAAAAACATAGTGAATGCTCTTGTTTGCACACTCACTAAGCCAGATTACGAAACGAAGAAAGGCGAAATTCTCCTATTTTTGCAGCAAAAAAAGGCTTGATACTATAGTATCAAACCTATTGTTCTAATATGGCTTTAATTACCTATTTTGATACAATTACGCACCCTTTGGTAATTTTACGCACCCTTGACTAATTTTACGCACCATTAACTGATTTTTAGCACCCCCTGTAAATATGGCTTAACAAGGCTGTTAATATCAATTAGTTGTGTTTTTTATTGACTCAATGATTAAATCTATAGCAACACCAATATCGATCATGTGGATCAGATCCTTTTCGTACACTCTAAGAGTCATTGTTCTATCTTTTATAGTTGCGTATCCAACTTCAATCCAATAGAAACAAAACATAAATTCATTGGGTAGCTTGTGCTCTTGAGGCATCTCTAATTCAATAAGGATTGGTGTAGTTAGCTTCCAATCTTCCATATTTTTATTATCGATATCCTCTTTAAGACGTAATGAATAGACTCCATTTCTGAAAAAATAATCTCTTGACTTCACCTGATTCTTTTTAAGATAAGAGATTAATTTGTTGTCATTTGTAATCGTGAAAAAATCTCCTTCTTCTCTATAAAAAACATCAGTGTACATGCCATTGATTAAATCAACAACATAGTTTCCATCACCATATGGTTCAGGATGTGGGTAAAACTTTTGAATCAAGTTCCTTGGTACTTTAATTTCAATACTTTTCATAAGTATCTCCTTCTGGCACTTGCCATTTTATTTACAGGTCAAGCCTGTATTACCCTTTGTACCAAGGTATTATATTTAATTCATAAATCTTAAAAATTGATTGACTCCAGCATTGATCCATCCTTTTAATAAATATGATGACTGTCTTCTCTTTGTTAAAAATGCAAGGACTTCTTCATACGTGCTACTGTTATAATCTTTCAATACATTAGCTGTGTTTTCTATCTTA
>DGDS01000006.1 GCA_002385575.1 Caryophanales bacterium UBA3946
TTCAATATGGTGGAGTCAAGGGGACTCGAACCCATGACCCCTTGCCTGTGAAGCAAGTGCTCTCCCAACTGAGCTATGACTCCATCATAAAATATGTTTCCTGCCTTTATCCTTACACCTAAATAATTATATAATTAAATGCCCTAAAAGTAAAGGGGAAATTATATGAAAAAGTTTGATAGCGTCGTATCAAACCTAATGTACTCATAATGGCGGAGGAGAGGGGATTTGAACCCCTGCGCCGGATTAACGACCTACTAGCTTTCCAAGCCAGCCCCTTCAGCCTCTTGGGTACTCCTCCATTTAAAGGATAAACCGGTTAGGTTTATCCGTTTTGTTCTTTGATTGTCAACAGTATTTCTTCAATGCGGTTCGCATTGACTTTATGCACTTTCAAAACCAGGTTGTCGTAGTTGATTTCGTCCTGATAGGCCTCGGTGGGAATATAACCAAGCAGGTAAATCACCATACCGCCCAGGGTATCGTATTCCTCGTTGTTCTCCTCCAGATGCAATTTCAACCTGCGATTGAGTTCCTGGATCTGTATCCCCGCGTCCACAAGATACGTCTTGTCATCGATCGGCTGGATCGTTTCATCGACGGCGTCGTATTCATCATAGATGTTCCCGACGATCTCCTCAACGAGGTCCTCGATCGTGACGATGCCGACGGAACCGCCGTATTCGTCAATGAGGATCGCAATCTGGTTCTTCGTTTTCTGCATGTTGCGGAAGAGGATGTCGATCTTCATGTATTCGGGAACGAAATACGGCTTGCGCATGATGTCGCGCAGCTTGATGTTGTTAAAGCCCTTGCTCCGCCCTTCCCGCAATAAATCCTTGACGTGAAGGATACCGATGATGTTGTCGATATCGCGCTCGTAAACCGGGACGCGGGAAAAGCCGCGGGCGATGATCTCGTCGATATATTCGCTTAGGGGTTTGTCAATGTTGATCGCGAAGACGTTGATTCGTGGCGTCATGATCGCGGCAGCGGTCAGGTCGTCAAAACGAAACACATTTTCAAGCAATTCCTTTTCTTCTTCCTTGATGACGCCTTCGATATGGCCGGTGACGATCAAGGACCTGATTTCGTCCTCGGTCACCTTTTCATCCGCCGTCGGTTTGTTCATCCCCGTCAGTTTCATCACGAGGTTGGTCGACGCTTCCAGCAAACGCACGAATGGCGTGCTGATGATTGCCATAATATTGATGATGCAAGCCGAGCGCAAGGCCACTTTTTCCGGATTCCGCAGCGCCACGCGCTTGGGATAAAGTTCACCGAAAACCAGTGTGAAATAAGACAACAGGAAAGTAATGATGACGGTCGCGACCGCCAAGTTTATTTTTAGCCCTATCGAGGAAAACAGGGTCGCGATATGCGCCGATAAATTCGCTCCGGCAAACGCGCTCGAAAGGAAGCCGGCAAGCGTAATACCTACCTGAATGGTGGACAAAAACTTTGTCGGTCTTTTCACCAGTTTATCCAGGATGACTGCCCTTTTGTTTCCTGCTTCGACCAGTTTATTCAGTTGCTTCTTGTTCAAAGAAACAACCGCCATTTCGGCCGAAGCAAAAAAGGCGTTAATAAGCGTTAACACGAGAATAAGGGATAAAATGATGATTAACTCGTACGGGTCACTATCAGGGTCAGGATCTGAATCGTCCATTGTACTCCTTCCTATCTTTATTGTATTAGATATTATACCACAAACCCATCGGTTTGTCTAGATTTTTCGGGACCGTTTTTGTCCGCGGAAGGATTTACCGAAGCAAATCCACCGTGTTATACACATAGCCATAATTCCAGGTTCCAATCAGGACGGTCTTGTCTGCAGGGCCGAAACTGATGTCGGCGATGTTATAAAATTTGAGTTCCTTTATCAGGCGGGACTTCTGAAAGTCGAAGATCTTCAGCGCGTTATTAGTGGCCACGAATATCCACTCGAGATTTCGCGACAGGGCGACAGCGGTGATGTCACCCTCGACGGGGACTTCCAGCTTGTCCTTCTCGGAATCCGACTTCATCCGGTCGTATTCCTCCTTGTCGGCGGAAAAGATGTTATACAGTGTTGGCGATTCGGTGATGATGTTGAAGAAATTCAAATGTTTTGTCGCGTCGTCGACCGGCGTAAGCACCTTGAGCGGCGTGAAATAGTCCCCTGCAAGAATATAAATCTTATTCGCCGAAACGGCGATGAACGCCTCAAGCTCCGGAGCGGAAACAAAGATCTCGTATTCGAGATCGAGCGTCACGCGCCGGAACTTGTCATTACCGGCGCCGTATTCGAGGACGAAGTATTTCCCAGCCGTCTGATCCAGGCCGCCAAACAAAAACACGCCGCGCCACGGCAGGTACTCGGCGTCCTCAAACCGGCAATTTTCAAACTGGAAGATGATCTGGTGGCTCTGTTTTTTAATGTCGATGCGCGCGATCGCGCTTGAACCGTCGTTAAAACTGACGATGTTGTAAAGGTATTGGTTGTCGGGAGAAAAACAAAGTTTCCCATCCTGGGCGGCGCTTGTGTTTTCGAAACGCGTGATGAACAATAGCGCCTTTTGTTCCAGATCATATACCGCCAGTTCCGGCTCGATAGATTTCACCGCCAGTAGCTTTCCGTCCTCTGAAAACTTGATCTGACTGGCGTAGGCCAGGTCGCGGAATTTCGTGACTTCCGAATAATCTTCGATGTCATAAAGGTAAGCGGATTCGCCGTCGCAACGCGCGATATACTTTCCGCCGTTATCGGTCCTTAACTGATATGACTGGAGAAACCTTTTCTGGTAGTTTTTTAAATCCATCTCTCTTACCCTTGTCTTAACATTATTTTTACCGCTTCTTATCAGCGAAAGCCCGGGAATCAGGGTGCTGGTGAAAAAGTCGCTCTCCTTTCAATTCAGTTCCCTTTTCCGGGCGGCCGCGGCCATCGCGCCGGGCTTTGATCGTACCGCCGGGGCGCCAGCTTGTCCGTCACAAGTTCCCGACCATAATCTCCTCTTTATTTCTCATCATCTCAAGTTCACTTCTATTTTACCATGTTTGCATAAAAAAAAGAAGTTATTTGATATAACTTCTAAAAAAAGTACTAAATTCTGCGATAATTCGCATAAATCGTTCATCTAAATAAGCGCTGGCCTTTTCCCTGATATCGTCCGGAATGCCGTAATATGCTTCCGCGACCGCCCCGCAAATCGCCGCGAGCGTGTCGCTGTCACCTCCAAGGGAGATGGCGTTGCGCACGGCGTCCTCGAAACCGTTTGACTCGAAAAACGCCTGCAGTGCTTGGGGCACGGTTCCCTGACACGTCACGTCAAACCGGTAATGGGGCCGGATCTCGTCCAGGGTAAAATCGATTCGGTAATACTCTTGCCCGATATATTCCCGGATTTCCGTAATCGTTTTGCCCGTCCGCGCCAGAAACACCGCGACCGCCGTCGCTTCCGCGCCCTTGATACCTTCCGGGTGATCATGGGTGACGGCGGTAACCGTGCGGGCGAGGCTTTTGACCTCATCGAGCGTCTTCCCCGCATAGGCGACCGGACTGACGCGCATCGCGGCGCCGTTACCGAAACTGTGGTACGGGGCGGGCTTGCTTGAAACAATCCAGGCGGAAAACATCCCGCCATAACAGGCGGTTGGATAAAGCCGACCTAGTTCCTGCATCGCTTCAACCGTCGCTTCCGACAGGTCGGCGCCGGTCTTCCGCCATTTGAGCAGGGCTTTTGCAACGGCGACGGTCATCACCGTGTCGTCGGTAAAACGACTCTGCTTCGTAAACAGCGGAAAATCCTTGGATTTGATATTGTTCCATTCGAACCTTGAACCAATGATATCGCCGACGATAGCGCCGAGCATCTAGCGTCCACCGTCCTTCCTCCTGGTTTTCTTCGAACGGAGCACGATTCCGGCCGATACCAAAAATCCAAGCGCCAACAAGTTCACGACTACGATATTGATAAGGCCGAAAAAGGCCAGGAATTCACCGAGCGGCTTTATGCGGTCTTCTTTCCAGATGATCAGTAACAGGAAGGAAAACGCCGCGAAGGTGAGCAGGATGAAACATATCACCTTTAACGCGACGGCCGCGTTTTCGATGCCGGCGGTCGGATTGGACGCAAGATCATCCTTGAACACGTCGGTCATCATATAAATGATGATAAAGACCGAAACCAACACCGAGACGGCCGTCCCGATGAAGCCCAGCGTTTTTCCAGTTTTCATGGTTTCTCCTTTCCGCGCGCTTCATACGCTGCGCGGTTAAAACCTTCTCCCTATAAGAACAATAGCAAGCTGATCGCCATGATGACCATCCCCGAAACCAGTCCGTATATCGACAAGTGCGTCTCGCCATATTCACGCGCCGACGGCAGCAGCTCGTCAAGAGAAATGAACACCATGATCCCGGCAACCCCCGCGAATAGAATGCCGTAAAGCGTCTCGGAAAGGAATGGACGCAGGATTAGATAACCGACAAGCGCCCCGATCGGTTCCGACAACCCCGATAAGAAGGAATACATGAATGCCTTCTTCCGGTTGCCCGTGGCGTAATAGATCGGGATATATACCGATATCCCTTCCGGGATATTGTGCAGCGCGATGGCGACCGTGACCCCGACCGCAAGCGCCGGGTAGGTGAGGGCGGAAAGAAAGGTAGCGATGCCCTCGGGGAAGTTATGGATGGCGATTGCGAGCGCCGTCAGCACGCCCACCCGCATCAACCGGCCGTTTTTAATCTCAGAGGATGCTTTCGCTTCGTCTGTCCCGGGCATCGTCAAGACCTCGTGCGGGTTTCCTTTGTCCGGAAGAATCCGGTCGATCAGGGCGATGAAGAGCATTCCGCCGAAGAACGAGGCAACCGTCACCCACGAGCCGGCCTTGACACCCAGATTGGCAGTCAGGGCGTCCTTCGCCTGAAAGAAGATTTCGATAAAGGAAACGTAGATCATCACTCCTGCCGAGAAGCCCAGCGCCACCGCCAGGATGCGGGTGTTGGTCTTCTTTGCAAACAAAGCGATCAGGCTGCCGATGCCGGTGGAAATACCGGCAATCAGGGTGAACGCCAATGCCAAGATGACGCTCTTCGTATCATACGTTTCCGCAAACATCAACCATTCTAGCATCAAAAAAACCTCCCATGTTATTATTGTATTTTACGACGGGAGGAATGTCAAACAAAATGCAAAAAAACTCCCGCATTATTTCCTTCACGCGGGAGTCCCTTCGTTCTTGCTTTTCATCCAGGCGATGATCTGCGCGGCGTCGATCGGCCGGGCGAAATAGAATCCCTGAGCGTAATCGCACTCAAGGTTCCTGGCCATCACGGCCGTCGTCTCGTCCTCGACGCCTTCGATGACGACCCGATAATTTAGGGCGTGGCAAAGACTGATCACCGATCGCAGGATCTTCTGGCTGGCCTTATCTTCGATGAGGTTGCTGATGAAGCCGCGGTCAATCTTCACGCATTCGATCGGTAGGCGATGCAGGTATGCAAGGGAGGAATATCCCTTTCCGAAATCGTCGACCGCGAAGGAGATGCCGAGTTCGCGATACATCCTGATCGTCTCAAGCGTCTCATCCAGGGTTTCCATCAGGATCGTTTCCATGATCTCAAACTCGAGATTGTTCACGACGTCGCGGTTGGCGTTGATGATATCCGCGATGCGCCAGTAGACGTCCTTGTCAAGGATGTTTTTCACCGAGATGTTCATCGAGATGACGACGTCATAGCCTTCCTTCCGGAATTCCCTGATCTTATCGATGACCTTGAACAGCACCCATTCCGTCAACTGGTGGATGAGCTGCGTTTCCTCAATCAGCGGGATGAAGTCGCCCGGCATGAGCAGGCCTCTTTCCGGATGGTTCCAGCGGATCAAGGCCTCAAGAGAATAGAAAAAGTACCTTTGCTTCAGGAGATCCTTCCTCAGTAGTAATTCACTATTCTTTTTTTGCAACTGAAAGCAAAATTTCCTCAGTTCATTTATAAATGTCCCCTCATTACGATATATTGAATCTATAACATCTTTGGGATAGTAGATATTTAATAGTTGTGTAACAGTATATCGTATTATATCTGCATCAACGAAAAAATTGTTACAGTATTTTTTTATTATCTGATCTATAATAAACTCGATTTTAT
>DGDS01000024.1:0-14240 GCA_002385575.1 Caryophanales bacterium UBA3946
ATGAGTTTACCCGTATGTATTATGTTGCCTGTAGTCGCGCAAGGGAAGATTTATACATTCATTTACCCAGTGGTTTTGATTACAATATTTTAGAGAATGCTATTAGAAACTTTACCTCCACGAGTGGACAATTTATTAATTATGAATTTATTCAATCCTAAATATATTCTCACTATTTGGGAGTAATAATGAGCAAATACGAAGAATTGATCGCGCAAGCGCGCATCGCATATCAGGAAAAACGGCTGGACGAGGCGATCCGGTTATATGAGGACGCCTTCCGGGAGATGGTCGTCGTCGAGGATCTGATCGATCTTGCCCTTGCGTATCTTGATAATAAGATGCCGGTCAAGGCGCTCAAGGCGTTCCAGTCGCTCATCGAAGTCTTTCCCGACTCGGCGCAAGGATATTACGGGTTGGGACTGGTTTACGAACAACTGGGAAAGGCCGATCTGGCCGAGGAGTCCTATCTGAAGGCGGTTAAGATCCATCCCGCCTTCGCCCAGGCATATTTTAATATAGCTCTTCTGGCGGACGAGCGGAATGACGAACGGAAAGCCTACGATTATTATAAGAAAACGCTCCTTTACGATCCCGGACATTTCTGGGCCAACCTGAATGTCGGTTCCATTTATGAAAAGAACAATTATCTGGAACTGGCGCTCAACCACACGCTAAGGGCGTATGAAGCCAATCCGGAAGAAAAAATGGTTGCCTTTAATCTCGGCGTCATCTATGCGCGGCTTGGCGATCATGAGCAGGCGGTGAAGTATTACCGGGAGGAGATTGGAAAGAAGGAGTGTTATCAAGCCGCCTATCTCAACATCGCCCTGATCTACAAGGATGTATACAAAGACCGCAAAACAAGCCGGCAATACCTGCTCGAGGGCATATCCCGTTTCAAAGACAATACCTCCTTATGGTACAACCTCGGTTGCTTGTACGCCCTCGATGGCGATTATCCCAACGCCCATAATTGTTTCCTTTATGCCCTCGTCAAACAACCGGAATTGCGGGAGACGCTGGAAGCGGACGAGGAACTTATGGATTTCCGGTCATCACCGTTTTATGAGGATTTACTGAAAAGCATCAAGGGTGGGCAATAATAGGTTATAACCTACAATTTTTCCCGGTGCGTTCGTATAATAAATACGAGGTGATTATGTGCGAAAAATCGATGTTTTTCACGTCTACGGGGAAAGGCAGAACCATACCCTGACGCAGTATGTCGTCAAACCCGGCGATACCCTGTATAAGATCGCCGGCCAATTCGGGGTTACCGTGGATGATTTATTGAACGCCAACGCGCTTCAATCCAGCCTGATCTATCCCAACCAGATCATCGTCATTCCCCAGAAAAGCCAGCTCGGAACCGTGTACTTCGAAGAATACGTCATCCAGGCGAACGACACGCTGGAATCCATCGCAGCAAACGTCGGAATCTCCGTCGACGAGATTATCCGTTACAACGACATAACGAAACTGATCCTGGCGGAAAACCAGACGCTTTACATCCCCCGCAGCTATAACCGTTATACGATCCAGCCGGGTGATACGCTTGAGACGATCCTGATCAACACCAATATGACGGCAATGGATCTGCTTGCGGCGAACAAGGACGTCTGGCTGGCTCCCGGGGTCACGATCAATGTCTTTTGAAAATCTTCGTTAAGAAGATTTTTTTATTGCCCGGCATGTTTATAAGGCTGATGATATGATATAATATACATAAATAAGCAAGCAAAGGGATGCCTATGAAAGAAGCGATCGTTGTCGGCGCCGGATTGGCCGGTTGCGAGGCCGCGTACCAATTAAGCAAACGCGGTATAAAAGTCAATTTATATGAGATGCGTCCGCAGAAGATGACGCCCGCGCATCAGACGGGCCTGTTCGCGGAACTGGTCTGTTCCAACTCGCTGCGGGCAGCCTCGATCGAAAACGCCGTCGGCTTGCTTAAGGAAGAGATGCGACTGCTGGATTCGCTCATCATGAAGGCGGCCGATCATGCCCGTATCCCTGCGGGCGGAGCGCTCGCGGTCGACCGTCAAGCCTTTTCCGGTTTTCTGACCGATTATCTTACGTCCGATCCGCTCGTTAACATCGTGCGCGCGGAAGTCAGCGAAATCCCCGCAGGGCCGACGATCATCGCCACCGGACCTTTGACGAGCGAACCGTTGGGCGAGGCCATCAAGGCGTTTTTCGGGGCCGAATACCTGTCTTTCTACGATGCCGTCGCGCCGATCATTTTCGGAGACACTATCGATAAAAACAAAGCATATCTGAAATCGCGCTATGACAAGGGCGAAGCCGCCTATTATAACTGCCCGATGACCAGGGAGGAATTCGACCGGTTCTACGAAGAACTGGTGAAGGCGGAACGGGTGACTCCCCATGATTTCGAGGTGTTTCCGGGATGCATGCCAATCGAGGAAATGGCAGCCCGAGGCCGGGAAACACTGTTGTTCGGACCGATGAAACCGGTCGGACTGGCCCACCCGGAAACGGGGGAACTCCCTTACGCCGTCGTCCAGCTTAGGCAGGATGACGCCGCGCAAACGATGTACAACATCGTCGGTTTCCAGACGCGTCTCAAGTTTTCCGAACAGAAGCGGATCATCAGGATGATCCCGGGTCTGGAGAATTGCGAAATCGCGCGTTACGGCGTCATACATCGCAATACATTCATCAATTCGCCGGCGCTATTGAATCGCCATTACCAGACGCTTGCCCGTCCGAATCTGTTTTTCGCCGGTCAGATCACCGGCGTCGAGGGATATCTGGAAAGCGCGGCGTCAGGACTTACGGCCGGGATCAATCTCGCGCGGTTTTTGAACGGGTTACCGCTTATCGATTTCACTGCGGAAACCGCGATCGGCGCCCTTGCTTCCTATATTTCCGCTCCCAATCGCGACTTCCAGCCGATGAACGTGAATTTCGGAATTTTTGCGCCGCTTGACAGACGCTATAAGAAGGTGGAAAGGAAAAAGGCGTATGCGCTCAGGGCGCTTGAGAAGATCAAAGCGATCGGCGGTGAACTTGATGATTGATCCGGAACTGATCCAAGCATTCAAGAATTACCTGGAAAGCGAGCGCTCCTATTCACCACACACCGCGCTCAATTACATCAACGACGTCGAGGAATTCCGCGCCTACCTGCAGACCAACGATCTGGGGCCGCTTACCGGCATTAACGCGAGTTATCCGCGGTATTACCTTTCCTACCTGCATGAGAAAGGGTACGCCCCCCGCTCGATCGCCCGCAAGCTTTCCAGCCTGAGGAGTTTTTACCGGTATCTTGCAAAAACGGAGGTCATTGAAGTCAATCACTTCAGTTCCATTTCCTCGCCCCGCGTTGATAAAAAACTCCCTGCTTACTTCTACGAAGAAGAAATCGACGAGTTATTCAACGCGATTGATGTCGGCACACCCTCCGGCAAGCGTAATTACGCCATGCTCGAACTGCTTTACGGCACCGGCATCCGCGTGAGCGAATTATGTTCGCTTTCCATCAGCGACATCGATTTCTACAATGAAACGATCCTGGTCGCCGGTAAGGGAAACAAGGAAAGATACCTGCCGATCTACGACAGTATCAAAAACGCCCTGCTCGATTACCTGGAATTCGCCCGGCCAAGTTTGCTTGCGCGCTCCGGCAATACCGATGAAAAGCGCCTTTTCCTTAATTTCCATGGTGGGCCGCTCACCCAGCGCGGCGTCCGGGTGATCATCAACGATATCTGCCTGCGCGCCGCGATCAACCAGAAGGCCCACCCCCATATGTTCCGGCACACGTTCGCGACGCACCTACTTAACAACGGGGCGGATCTGCGGAGTGTCCAGGAACTCTTGGGACACGCCAACCTGTCGTCGACGCAGATATACACGCACGTTTCGAAAGAAAACTTACGCCGGGAATTCTTAAAACGCCATCCCCGGAGAAAGGATTGAATATGCGCGGATTCACAAAAGTATCGCTTAACGAATATGAGAAAAGAAGGAACGCGGCGGAATACGAAAACATCCGCCTTCCCGACCGCGGGACGAAGCATGCGGCCGGATATGATTTTTACCTGCCCTACGATGTCGAGATCGGACCGGGCGCGAAGGTGATTATTTACACCGGGATCAAGGCTTATATGCAAAGCGACGAGGTGTTGTTGATCACGATCAGGAGCAGCGCCGCGATCAAGGGTGACCTGCGGTTGGTCAACCACGTCGCCGTGATCGATTCCGATTATTACGACAATCCCGATAACGAGGGACACATCATGATCGCCCTTGAAAACGTCGGGTCGGGAACAAGGTATTTGCAAGCCGACTTTCGGGTCGCCCAGGGAATCTTCGTGAAATACCTGGTCGCGGACAACGAGACCCCTCCGGACAAGGCGCGGACGGGCGGAATCGGCAGCACCGAGTGATGATTTCCGGTGGCGGAACATCGTCCGCTTTACCATGCGAAAATGCCCGGAAATAAACGCTTTTTTAAGAAAAATTGTTTGCATATAATATTCAATTGTGATATAATATGTCCGGCTTAAAATACACACATAGACGAGTCTGTCGTCGCGTGCGCCGGATCCGGCGAGGCGGTAGGCGATGAAATCTATGGAGGCTAAAACAAAATAAAAAAAGGAGAATTTTATGTCAATCATCACAAAAAATCAGTTACTGGAAGCGGGAGTCCATTTCGGCCATAACACGCGCCGTTGGAATCCGAAAATGAAGGAGTATATCTTTGGGGAAAGAAACGGGATCTATATCATCGATTTGGACAAGACCGTCGTCCTGCTTGAGGAAGCTTACAAAGCATTGTTCACGATCGTCCAAAACGGGGGAAAGGTATTATTCGTAGGAACGAGGAAGCAGTCGCAGGAAGTCATCCGCGAAGAAGCGATCCGGTGCGGCCAGTATTACGTCGATCACCGCTGGCTGGGCGGCACGCTCACCAATCATAAGACGATTCGCAAGAGCATCAACCGCCTCTTCGAGATTGAAAGGATGGAGGAAGACGGCACCTTCGACGTCCTGCCGAAGAAGGAAGTTATCCTGCTGCGCAAGGAGAAAGAAAAGAAACTGAAGTTCTTCAGCGGAATCCGCGAAATGCGTCAATTACCGAACGCGCTGGTCGTCGTCGACCCGAAAAGCGAATACATCGCCGTCGCGGAAGCGCGGAGTTCGGGAATTCCAATCTTCGCCCTCGTCGATACGAACTGCGATCCTGACGAGGTCGATTACGTCATCCCCGGCAACGACGATGCCATCCGTTCCATCAAACTGATCATCGGCACGTTGGCCAACGCCGTCGTCGAAGCGCTCGGCGGCACGCCGGTCGCCATCGACATCAGCGAGGATGCACCCGAAGAAAAGAAGGAACCGCATGTCAGTCGGAAATCACAAAGTGCCATCGAGGAGCCCCGGAAGGATAAAAAGTCCAAGGAAGCCAAGGAAGGCAAGGACGCGAAGGTAGCGAAGGATGCCAAGAAAGCGGCTCCCAAGGACAAGCCCGCTCCGGCGAAAGAGGCTAAAGCCGCTGAGAAAGCGGTAAAGGAAGAGCCTGTCGCCGAAGAAGCGCCCGCGGAAACGGTGCCGCCGGCGGAAGTGAAGGCTGAAGTTCCGGAACCGGAAGAAAGCAAAAACACCGAGGAGGAACCCACTAATGATTAATGCGAGTTTAGTTAAGGAATTAAGGGAAAAGACCGGCGCCGGGATGATGGACTGCAAAAAAGCCCTGGTAGCCACGGAAGGTGACTTAGAGAAGGCAGTCGTCTGGTTGCGCGAGAACGGGATACTGAAAGCCCAGAAAAAAGCGCATCGGGTCGCTGCGGAAGGGATGTGCGAGTACGCCATCGCCGGAAACAAGGCGGTCCTGTTCGAGGTCAACTGCGAGACCGATTTTGTCGCGAAGACGAAGGAATTCCAGGAACTCGTTAAAACGATCGGGAACGCGATCCTCAATAGCGATGTCTCCGACACCGAGGCCGCTTTGAACGTCGCGACGGAAAACGGCACCGTCAACGATCTGTTGATCAACGCCACCGCGACGATCGGCGAAAAGATTGCCTTAAGGCGCGTTAACGTCCTCGAGAAGACCGATGACCAGGTCTTTGGCTCCTACAGCCATATGAACGGCAAGATCGCCGTCGTCAACGTCGTCGAAGGCTGCGACGAACTCGTCGCCAAGGACGTGTGCATGCACATCGCCGCGATGAACCCGCAGTTTCTGAACCGCGATTCGGTCGATCCCGCGGAACTCGAGAAGGAAAGAGAAATCCTTCGGAAAGAAACCCTGAACGAGGGGAAACCGGAAAAAATCGTCGACCGGATAGTCGACGGGAAAATCCAGAAATACTTTAAGACCGTTTGCCTGGTCGAACAGGAGTTCGTGAAGAATCCCGACCAGACGGTTGGCGACTACCTGAAGGCCAATGACGGCACCATTCTGAAGTTTGTCCGTCTCGAAGTCGGCGAAGGCGTCGAGAAAAATAATGACGAAGCCGCGGCCGAAAACTAAGACGGCCGGTATAAATAAAAGAGGCACTATGATCATGAGTGCCTTTTTGTAAAACGGGAGGAATTAGTGAAAAAACGCAGAATCGTTTTAAAACTAAGCGGCCAGGCGTTGGCCGGCGAGAACAAGGTCGGGATTTCCCACACCAAGGTGAACGAGATTGCCGCGGAAATCAAGGCGCTCTATGACCTGGGCGATATCGAACTCTCGATCGTCGTCGGCGCCGGCAACATCTGGCGCGGCCGGGACGTTTATGATTCCGGCATGGACCGCTCGAGCGCCGACTACATGGGCATGCTCGCGACCATTTTGAACGCACTCGCCCTGCAGAACGCGCTGGAGAAACTGGGCCTGGATACCCGGGCGATGACCTCGCTCCACATCCCGGAAGTGGCCGAGCCGTATATCCGCAGAAAAGCCTTATCGCATCTTTCCAAGGGACGGATCGTCATCTTCGGCGGCGGTAACGGCATTCCCTTCTTCACGACGGACACGACCGCGGCCTTGCGCAGCGCCGAACTGGGCGCCAGCCTAATCCTGATGGCGAAGAACGGGGTCGACGGGGTCTACGACTGCGATCCCCGCGGTAACAACGGCGCGAAAAAATTCACGACCCTGACGCACCAGGAAGTGCTGGAAAAACATCTCGACGTCATGGACCTCACCGCCGCCACGTTATGCAAGGAAAACGACATCGACATCTTCGTTTTCGACATGAACGTCAAAGGCAACATCGCCCGCGCCGTCGATGATTTTTCCATCGGCACCTTAATCACCAATAAACTTAAAAAATAGGAAAGGAGAATCAAGATGCCCCAGAATATCATTGCTTCTGGCGAAGAGCGCATGAACAAGACCATCGCCGTTTTGGAAAAAGAATTGGACTTAATCAGAACGAGCCGCGCCAACCCGGCTATTCTTAATAACGTCAACATCGTCTATTACGGCGTGAACACGCCGATCAACCAGATTGCCACGATTTCCGTTCCGGAAGCGCAAACCCTGATGATCAAGCCTTATGACCGCACCGCCCTGAGGGACATCGAGAAGGCGATCCAGCTCGCCGATTTGAACCTGGTTCCGATGAACGACGGTAACGTGATCAGGATCAATTTCCCGCCGCTTACCGAGCAGAGAAGAAAGGAACTCGTAAAGGAAGTCAAATCCATGGGCGAGAATTACAAGGTCATCATTCGCAACATCCGCCGCGACATGATGGAACAAATGAAGAAGATCGAAAAAGAGGCGCTTATTACCGAGGACGACCTGAAAAAGGAAAGCGAGAACATTCAGAAGCTGACCGATAAGTATGTGAACAAGATCGACGACATTATCCGTGATAAAGAAAAAGCGATCATGGAAATATAAAATAAAAAGCAAATAAATTCAGGAGGACAAACAATGGACATCAAAGGAACACAAACAGAAAAGAACTTAATGACGGCCTTCGCGGGCGAAGCGCAAGCCCGGACGAAGTATACTTTCTATTCTTCGCAGGCGAAGAAGGAAGGGTTCGTCCAGATCGCCAACCTCTTCAACGAGACCGCTGAAAACGAAAAGGAACATGCGAAACTTTGGTTCAAACTGCTCTATAACGGCATTCCGACAACGGCCGAAAACCTGCTTGACGCGGCTGCCGGCGAACATTATGAGTGGACGGAAATGTACGCGGAGTTTGCCAAGGTGGCGCTGGAAGAAGGATTCCCGAAGATTGCGAAAATGTTCGAGGGCGTGGCGAAAGTCGAGAAAGCCCACGAGGAACGTTACCGGGCCCTGCTCGCCAATGTTGAAAACAACAAGGTGTTTGAACGGGATGACGAGGAGACGGTTTGGATCTGCACGAATTGCGGGCATTTGCATACCGGCAAGACCGCGCCGAAAGTATGCCCGGTCTGTGAACATCCGCAGGCGTACTTCCAACTGCACGTCAAGAATTATTAAGGACATGCACATCCGCATCAATAGATGCGGATTTTTTTATTCTGACAATATTTCAGCGTATTTTTTATACATATGTAATACCGATGTTCATCGCGGATAAAATATTGTTATAGAAAAACGGTGGCCATTGGTGTATAATATATTAACGGAGACTTGCCATGAAACCAGAACAATCGGTCATAAAATCGCTGCCCCGGCACGTCGCCATCATCATGGATGGAAACGGCACCTGGGCGCGTCGGCGCGGCCTTCCCCGCAATTTCGGGCATCGTCAGGGCGCGCGGACGCTTAAGAACATCGTCCTTTTCGCCAGCAGAATTGGCATCGAATATCTGACCGTTTTCGCCTTCAGCACCGAGAACTGGTCGCGGCCGCAGGAAGAAGTGGATTTCCTGATGAATTTGCCGACGGAATTCATGAAGGCGAACGCCGATGAGATCCGGAAAAACGACATCCGTTTTCTCTGCGTCGGCGATCGGACCCGCCTGCCCGTAGAGTTACAGGAGACGATCGATAAATACGAAAAGGAAACCGCGCAACATAAAGGCATGAGTTTCATCGTCGCCCTGAATTACGGCGGAAAGGATGAGATCGTCCGGGCCGTCAACCGCATCATCGCATCCGACGTTCCGGAAGTCGACGCCGAGAAGTTTTCCTGTTATCTGGATACGAAGGACATCCCGGACATCGATCTGTTGATCAGGACGAGCGGCCAGCAGCGGATAAGCAATTTTATATTATGGAAGCTGGCATACAGCGAACTATATTTCACGAAAACTTTATGGCCGGATTTCAACGAGAAACACTTCATCAAAGCGCTCAAGGACTATAGCAAACGTGAACGCAGGTACGGAGGCATTAAATGACATCACTTAGAACGCGCATCATCACCGGAGCAGTCATGCTCGCCGTCATCATCCCGCTGATCGTCATCGATCACATCGCTGCCGAAATCGGCTTCCTGATCGTCGGGATCTTTTTAAGCGTCACCGGCGCTTACGAGATGATGAACATGTTCGCGAAGACTTCGCCGGCGCTTTCCCGGCTGAAATACGTCATTCCCGTCTTCTCGGGCATTATGACTTTCGTTATTTATTACTCGACGACCCATGGTCTTGACAGTGGGAACGGCGTGGCTGCGGGCTTCCTTTATCATTTCCTTGTCGCGATGGTGTTCGTCGCCTTCGTCGTGATCGCGATCACGATCGTCATCTTCACGAAGGGATCCTCCGCGATCGACATGGCCAACTGCGTCCTCGCCCTGTGTTACACTGGTCTGATCTTCGGCTATGTCATCAGCATCCGGTATCTGAGCCCGCTGGAAGCGACACGGGTGAACCTGATCATCAAGGGCGGACGGAGTTTCGGCTACTTGTATGCGATCACGATCGCCACCGATTCCTTTGCTTATCTTGTCGGTTGTAAATGGGGCAAGCGCAAGTTATGCCCGGATATCAGCCCGAAAAAGACTGTCGAGGGAGCGATCGGCGGCCTTGTGGCCGGGAGCATCACCGGCGTCATCTGCGTCTTCCTGTTCCGGATCTTCATTCCCGAAGATCTTACGGAGACCTTGATCGGCATCGCCGTCGCGTTTGTGTTCTCGCTGATCCTGGCCTTCACCGTCCAGGTCGGTGATCTGGTCGCATCAAAGATGAAGCGGACATATGACATCAAGGACTTCGGGAAGATTTTCCCCGGGCACGGCGGCGTTCTTGACCGTTTTGACAGCCTGTTGTTCTCGGGAGCGTGTTTTTACATCCTGGTGCATTTATTACAATTGTTTATAATATGGGCGAAATGATGAAAGAGATATATTTGCTTGGAGCGACCGGGTCGATTGGACGCCAGGTCCTCGAGATCATCAGAGGGCGTCCCGGCTTCAAGATCAAAACCCTTTCCATCAATAAAAACGTCGGGCTCGGTCGTAAGATTATTGCTGAGTTCCGGCCGGAATATGTGGCCGTGGGCAGGGCGGAAGATGCGGCGGCGCTCCAAAAGGAGTTTCCCGAAATCAAATTCGGCTATGGCGACGCGGGACTAACAGAGGCGGCTACTTATGGATCTTCCGGCGGGTATCTCGTCAATGCCGTCGTCGGCTCCGCCGGGCTTACACCGACAGTCAAGGCGATTGAAAAGAAAAGGACCATCCTACTTGCCAATAAGGAAACACTAGTGATGGCTGGGGACATCATCATCCCGCTCGTTAAGGAAGTGGGCGCCACGCTGCTTCCAATCGACAGCGAGCATAGCGCCGTCTTCCAGTGTCTCAAAAGCGGGAAGAAGACGGAGGTTTCCCGAGTGATCCTTACGGCTTCGGGCGGAGCGTTCCGTTCGCTGTCAAGGGAGGAACTGAAAAACGTCACCGTCGATGACGCATTGCGTCATCCTAACTGGCGGATGGGGGCGAAGATCACCGTCGACAGCGCCACCATGGCTAACAAGGGCTTGGAGGTCATCGAGGCCCATCACCTTTTCGGACTTGATTACGGGCGAATCGATGCCCTGATGCATCCGGAGAGCATCGTCCATTCCCTGGTCGAGTTTCGGGACGGAAGCGCGCTTGCGCAGTTGTCTTTGCCGGATATGCGGATTCCGATCCAGTACGCCCTGTTTTATCCCGAGCGAGTGGAAAACGACTTTCCGCGCCTGCGTCTCGAGGAAATCGGGAAGTTACATTTTTATCCGCTCGATTTCGACCGCTATCCCCTGCTTAAGCTAGCTTACGAGGTCGGGAAAGCGGGCGGAATAATGCCGGCGGTATACAACGCCACCAACGAAGCGGCGGTTGAACTGTTCCTGTCCGGCCGGATTGCCTTCCTCGACATCGAGGCGATCGTCGCGCATGCCGTGGCCGAAACCGCCAACATCGCGAATCCGACGCTTGCAGAGATAATCGATGCAAGCAATGAGATCAAAAGAAAAATACTTAACCAACATGAGGTGGAATAGATGGATGTTATCTTAACGATCCTGGCTTTTGTTTTTGTTTTGGGGCTCATCATCGCCGTCCACGAGGGCGGGCATTTCCTTTTCGCGAAACGGGCGAAGATCCTCGTGCGCGAGTTTGCCTTCGGGATGGGACCGCAGATCCTCAAAAAGAAAAAGGGAGAAACGGTTTATAGCCTCCGCGCCTTTCCAATCGGCGGATTCTGCGCGATTGCCGGGGAGGAGTACGAGGCCGATCCGTTTACCAAGATCTCCCGCGTCAAATTACACATCGAAAACGGCATCATCAAGGGCTTTTATCTTGATGTCGAAAACGACGAGATAAAATACCCCGAGTACGAGTTTACCGAATACGATATTTACGACAAGGAAAAGACGGGTAATCTGTACATGGACGTCGTCGATAACGGCAACGTCGTCCGTTATCCCGTCGATCCCCAGGCGGTAATCTACTACCGGAAGATGGAAATGCAGATCGCGCCGTATGAACGGACGCTTGGTGCGAAAACCAAGGGGCAACGGGCCATGGTGATGGTCGGCGGGCCGCTGATGAACTTTTTGCTTGCCGTCATCGTCTTCTTCATCGCCGGGTTGATCCAAGGCTTTCCCAATTACGATGCGACGAAGATCTCCTTCGCCGGCATGGACGAAGAAAAACCGACGCCCGCCTACGTCGCCGGGCTGCGCAGCGGCGATGTGATCATCGAACTGCGCTGCGGCGATCTGTTCGTTGAGCCGCAGAACTGGTCGGAAATCTCCGCCTTCATGGACGAATACACCCAAATGGGGGAAACACGGCCGATCGAAGTGAAGTATTTACGCGCCGGGGTCGAGGAAACCGCGACCATCAATCCGACCGTGATGATGTACAACATCTACGTCAGCGGTAAATTCACCGCCCAAGGCATCGAGATCGTCGATCTGGATGAACGTGACACCAAGGGGATGGCCGACATCGAGGCGCTTGCGGTCGGGGACGTCATCACAGAGATCAACGGGGTCAGTTATCTGAGTCTGCCCGCGATGTACCGTGAGTTGACGGAGTTTTCCGGCATCGACCCGAATGAAAAAATCACGATGAAAGTGATCAGAGGCGGCGAGATCAAGGAGATCCAGGTCCGTCCCCTGAGCAAGGCGATCATGGAGCGGATCGCAGCCGGGGAACCGATCGTGGACGTGAACATGGGCATCAACCCCAGTTACAAGTTCAACCTGGTGAAAAGCCTCGCCTACAGCGGAAAGCAGACGGTCAGATCGGTCACGGCGATCTATGATTCCTTCTATCTTTTGTTCAAAGACAAAAGCGTGACCGTCAAGGCCTTTTCCGGTCCGGTGGGAATCGCCGTCATCATCGGTTCGGTCGTCCGGCAGGGGTTTGTCAGCATCCTCGTGCTGATGGGACTGCTTAGCGTCAACGTCGGACTTTTTAACCTGTTACCGATACCGGCGCTGGACGGCGGCCGGCTCGTCTTCCTCGGTTACGAAGCGATCACCGGAAAAAAGCCCAACCAGAAAGTCGAGACGGCGCTCATCACGATCACGATGCTGTTGTTGATCGGGTTCATGATCTTCGTGACGTTTAACGACATCATCGGACAGTTTTAAAGCATAATCTAACACTTTGATTTCCGCGCGTTGTATAATATGATTGTTAGGAGGAAGAATTATGGAGATTAAAGGCTTTAAGAACACGAACATCTATTTTGAAAACCAGGGGATCGTGAAATCGGGATTTGCGGTCAAGGATAAAAAAATCGCGCCGCTTACGGGCGGAGAAGAAGGCTTGCTCGAACTGGATGACAAGTACCTCGTCATCCCCGGTTTCATCGATAAGCATATTCATGGATCCAATCATTCCGACGCGATGTATCCGACTTTCGAGGACATCCTCAACATCGCTAAATCGATCGCCCAGGAAGGCGTGACCGCGTTCCTGCCGACGACGATGACGCAGTCAAAGGAGAACGTCGCCGCCGCCCTGGCCAACATCAGGAAGTATATCGAGCAAAACGTCGAAGAAGGGGCGGCCGTGCTGGGCGTCCATCTCGAAGGTCCCTTCATCAGCAAAAAATACAAAGGCTCGCAACACGAGCAATTCATCCTCTCCGGCGATATCGAATCAATGAAGTATTTCCAGGAAGTCAGCGGAAACAACATCCGCCAGGTGACCTTCGCCTATGAGGAAAACGGGCCGGAATTTACCAAGTACCTGGTTAAGGAAGGCATCGTCGCCAGCATCGGCCATAGCGACGCGACCGCCGCCGATGTGTTCGCGGCCGCCAAGGCCGGCGTTACCTCGGCGACGCACACGTATAACGCGATGCGTGGACTCCATCACCGCGAGGCCGGAACCTTGGGCGGAAGCATGCTCGCGGATGAGATCTCCTGCGAGCTGATCGCCGACCTGGTCCACGTTTCGCCCGAAGCGATCAGGATCCTTTACAAAATGAAGGGAAAAGACAAGGTCGTGCTTGTGACCGACGCGATCGAGTCCAAGCACCTTACCGACGGAGTTTATCATTTGGGTGGCCAGGAAGTCTTTGTGAAAGGCGACGAAGCGCGGCTGGCATCCGGCGTCCTGGCCGGAAGCAACCTGTCGATGAACAAGGCTGTCAAAAACTTCATGACCGTGACCGGCGTTTCGTTGACCGATGCCGTCGATCTGGCCACAATCAACCCGGCGCGCGTCCTCAAGATCGACGATCGGAAAGGCTCGATTAATTTCGGCAAGGATGCCGACTTCGCCGTCATTGACAAGGATCTCAACGTCTACCTGACCGTTCGTGGCGGGAAGGTCATCTATAACAACCTGCTGTAAAGAAAAACGCGCCGCGCGGCGCGTTTT
>DGDS01000024.1:14314-73993 GCA_002385575.1 Caryophanales bacterium UBA3946
AAACGCGCCGCGCGGCGCGTTTTTTTATTTCTTGTTCAAGAGGTTGACGATTTTTCCGGCGATGATGTCGATCGCCACCTTGTTTTCTCCCCCTTCGGGGATGATCAGATCGGCGTACTGCATCGACGGCTCCACGAACCGCAGATGCATCGGCCGGACGGTGTTCAGGTACTGGCTGATCACTGTTTCCACGGTCCTTCCCCGTTCGCGCACATCGCGACTGAGGCGGCGGATGAAACGGATATCGTCCGGGGTGTGGACGTAGAGTTTGATGTCAAATAGCGAGCGCAGTTCCGGGATCGCAAATAACATGATCCCCTCGACGACGATCACGTCGGCCGGTTGGATGACGGTCGTCTCCTTGCTTCGGTTGTGCTGCGTGAAATCGTAGTTCGGTTTCTCAATTGCCTGACGCGCCTTCAGTTGGTTCAGATGCGTGATCAACAGTTCGACGTCGTAGGACGAGGGATGGTCGTAATTCACGGCTTGGCGTTCCGGCAGGGAGAGATGGGAAAGGTCGCGGTAGTAGTCATCCATCCTGATGACCACGACCGAACCGAACGCTTCCGATATTTTCAGGATTTCCCGGGAAAGGGTTGTTTTTCCGCTGGCGGTGCCGCCGGCGATTCCGATCAGGGTCGTTTTCATGGTTATATTATATCTTTTCGTCGCGGAAAAATCAAGAAAATGTGGAGTTGGCGGGAGTAATGTGATATAATAAACATAATGGAAACTATCGGAGGGGATATGGAAGAGAGAAAGGAGAAGATGAGATTTGATGCGTATTTTAAATATCGGCAGGAAGGTGTTGATCGCGTTCCTGGCGGTCTCTGTGTTGCTTTTTGTTATTCCGGCGAAAACCGTCAAAGGCGCTGAGGAAGAGAAGCGGACCTTTGAATTCCGGGGCGCCTGGGTCGCTACCGTAACCAATATCGATATTGGAAAACAAAGCGGAACTTCCGCGGCCGCGATCGAAGCCTACAAACAGGAATTTCTGCGGATACTCGATGTTTTCGAGGAATACAACCTTAACGTCGTGATCTTCCAGGTCCGGCCCTTGAACGACGCCTTTTACAAATCCTCAATCAACCCGTGGAGCCGTTTTTTGACCGGCACCGAGGGGCTTGATCCCGGTTGGGATCCGATGGCATGGATGATCGAGGAGACGCATAAGCGGAACATGGAGTTCCACGCCTGGATGAACCCCTACCGCGCTTCTTTGGAAGCCGTTCCAATCCATGGCGATTACGAGGCTCAAAAACTAGCATATCTGGCGACGCTGGACGATAAGAACTTCGCGAAACAAAATCCTGACATGCTCGTCAGGGGCGTTCACGACAGCAGCACCGGTATGGCGCGCCTGCTTCTCAACCCAGCGCGGCCGGAAGTGCGCCAGCATATCCTGAATACGATATCCGAAGTCATTCATAAATATGACGTTGACGCCATTCATTTTGACGACTATTTTTATAACGGCGTTGATGCTTCCGAGGACATGGCCGATTACAACCAATACAAACAGGCCGGCGGGAAGCTTACCCATCGCGACTGGCGTTGCGAGCAGGTAAACATCCTGATCGAGGGCATTCACGACCTGATCGAAAACCTTAATGACAAACTTGGGAAAAAAGTCGAGTTCGGCATCAGCCCGGCCGGCGTCTGGGCGCCCGGTCCGAGTTGCCCCGCTCCGTACGGCCAACCGGGCGGTATGGAAGGACTTCAGACGTGCTACAGCTACAGTTCGTACGTCGATCTCTACGCCGACACGCGTAAGTGGGTCAGGGAGGAATGGATTGACTACATCCTTCCCCAGAATTACGGTTCCTTCTATCGTCCCAACCATAAGGTCATCACCTCATGGTGGGCGAACGAGGTTAAGACAACGAGCGTGAAATTATATATCGGGCTTGCGCCGTATCAGTACAATTCCTATAACGACGGTTGGGATATTCCCGACATGAGCGACCAAATGGATTGGGGCTATTCGTTTGATACGGTCAGCGGTTTTTCGATGTACAACATCACGAACCTTAGAAGGTCGACCAATGACAAAATGCGCGTCGCCCTGAACAACCTGAAGACGCGCTGGAACGAGCCGGTGTTCCTACCGATGAAGGAGATCAAGACCGTTTCCGCCTATAACCAGCCGGAGATCACGATCGACCGGAACAATCAGTTCACGACCCTCACCTTTGCTCCGAACGAAGGCGCCTACGCCTATGCCGTATACCGCGCGAAGGGGTCCGGAACCTTTAATCTCGCCAATGCGAAGATATTTGACATCGTCTATAACCGCGACGAGCCGATGCGCATGGAATACGCTTCGGAACGGGATAAGACCTACCAGTATTACATCAGGACCCTGTACGCCGACGGGACGTTCGGCGACGACATATTGCACATCACGGTCGACCCCTATACCTATAACGCCGCCCCGGAACTGAAAAACGTTTCGCTTGGCATTTCACTATTGGTCGTGCCGGGGAAGACGATGCTTGAGATCAGCGGCGAGGTGTTCGACGCGGACGGCGACCCATTGACCGTTACGATCAAGCCCAGCACACGGATCTTATCCGAGCAGACGCTTACAAACGTCACGGGTGAATTCGTGAAGGAGATCTACATTCCCGACCTGTCGTTTAACCGGGTGTATTTCACTATTACCCTAAGCGACGGAGTGGAATCGGTGAGCGTGCGGACCAGGCCGTTTTACGCCCCCGCTAGTAATTATTCGCTGCTGGAACAGCATATGATAACAATGGAGATCATCACTAACGATACGGTGGAGAGAATATACAGATAGGGTGAGTTTTTATGGATATCGCGAATACGGTTCTGAAAGGAGC
This sequence comes from Caryophanales bacterium UBA3946, assembly GCA_002385575.1. Taxonomy (GTDB): domain Bacteria; phylum Bacillota_I; class Bacilli_A; order ML615J-28; family CAG-698; genus UBA3946. Next base: position 17,161 of record DGDS01000024.1, read on the forward strand.
GCTTGGGGCCGGGCTGATCTTTTTCATCCTCAATAACGTCATCAAACGCCTGAAAACCAAAACCAAGGCCTGGATCAACGTCGGCGTCGGAGTTGCACTTTCCGGCCTGTTCGGCCTGGCGCTTGTGGTCGATTTTCCCGAAAGCGGCCGCGATGCCCGGCTCTTTAACATCACGTTCATGGCCAGCGTGTTTACGATCGCGTTATCCTATGCCCTATACTACTTTATCAGCGGTTACGGCTTTGCCTTCGCCCGTACCCGCGATCTGGAAAGCAAGTTTTATTACCAGGAATTCGTATATCTCATTTTCCGCCATGGTAACGTCTTTTACCTGAAAAAAGACAAGAACGGCTTCTATAGCGGCGTTGTCTCCAAGGCGAAAAAGTCGCGTTTTCTCGAGGACGTGATCAACGAACTGTTGCAGGAAACGCGTGTTGGAATTAGCGCTTCCGCCGTCACGAAAGTCGGAAAGCTTACCTTTAGGGAGCCCAAGGAGATCTATCACTGCTTTTACGCGGATGGGCCGGTGATAGACGGGCTTGAAGGCTTCGAAGAAGTGAACGCCTACGAGGCGGCCACCCTTCCGATGCGGGAACTGGACAAGGAGATCATTTTCCGTATCATCATCAGGGAAAAATTCGATATCGAAAAATAGGTGTTGCCATGAAGGTGCAGTTGATCCTTGAGGGCGGCGGTGCGCGCGGGGCTTATACGGCCGGCGTTCTCGATCTTTTCATTGAAAAAGGACTCAGGTTTTTAAACGTCATCGGCGTGAGCGCCGGCGCCTATAACGCCGTCTCCTATAAATCGTGGCAATACAAGCGCAATTTCGAGATCATTACGAAATTCGCCGATGATAAAAGATATTGCGGGATCAGACCGCTCTTACGCCACGGAAACATCTTCGGCTTTGATTTCATCTTCAAAGTCATCGCGAAGGAACTCTTACCTTTCGATTACGAGGCCTTTGTCCAAAGCCCGATCGCGATCGAGGCCGTCGTGACCAACATCATCACCGGTTGTCCCGAGTATTATCCGATCGCGGACCTGGAGCGGGACCTGCCATACCTTAGGGCATCCTGCTCGATTCCCGGCCTGAGCCGGATCGTCACCTACCAGGGCAAGAAGATGCTGGACGGCAGTATCACCGACTCGATCCCCGTCAAAAGATCGATCGAGTCCGGTTATGACCGGCAGGTCGTCGTCCTGACCCGCGCCGCCGGTTACCGGAAGAAACGCATCCGTTCCATGCGGATGATCAGGATCCGCTATCCGCGCTTTCCCCGCCTGGCGGCGGCGCTGCGCAACCGCTACGTCCGCTATAACCAGACGTTGGATCTGATCGGTGCTCTGGAAGCGGAAAACCGGGCGTTTGTGATCAGGCCTGACCGGGTGGAGATCGGCCGCTTTGAAAAAGACAAGGACAAGCTCCTAACTTTATACGAACAGGGCTACCGAGACGCCGCGGCGCGGTACGATGCGCTTCTGGCGTTTGTTTCGGGAGCCGAGAACGTTATAACGGTATAAAAAATAAGACATGGCATTTATCAGCCATGTCTTTTTTATTCCTGGATAACGGATATTTGTTGGGCGGCGAGTTTGCTTGCGAAGGCGGCCTTGATGGTGCGCTGGAACACCGGGTAAAACACCGCCGCCACAATCAGTTCGGAGATTGGGAAGGCAAGCCAGATATATCCCAATCCAAGGAACTTCCCCAACAGGTACGCGGAGGGTATCAGCAACACGACCTGGCGGAGGATCGACATCATTAACGCCGATCGGCCGTGGCTGATCGACTGGAAGGAAATCGTCAGGATGATGCCGAAAGCGGCCGGAAGGAACGCGACGCTGATGATCCGGAAGGCGTTTCTGCCGATGGCGATCGTTTCCGCCTCCTTGGTGAAAATCTTGATCAATGTTTCCGGCATCGCCTGGAAGATGATAAATCCGACCAACAGAATCACAAAGGCCGACCTCAGCATCAGTTTGAAGGTGCGATGATAGCGGCCCTTGTCCGCAGCGCCGTAGTTATATGAAAGGATCGGCAGTCCGCCCTGGTTCAGGCCGAAGACCGGCATGAACACGAAGTTCTGGATCTTAAAATACAGGGTTAGGACGGCGTTGGCCCTTTCCTGGGTATCGATGCTTTTCAGGATGTTGTTCAGGAGAATGTTGACGACCGAACTCACGGAGTTCATCAGAATCGTCGGGGCGCCCGTCTTGAGGATTTCCCCGACGTAGCGGCCCTTGATCCGGAAGTTCTTCAAGCCCAGATCGATATCGATTTTCCGCGTAAACATGTAGATGAGGACGAAGACCATCGCGCAGCCCTGGGCAAAGATCGTCGCGATCGCGGCGCCCTTGACGCCGAGGGCGGGGAAGCCCAGCCAGCCGAAGATCAGGATCGGGTCAAGGATAATGTTAACGACGGCGCCGATGATCTGCGTGACCATCGGAATGACCATCCGGCCCTGGCCTTGCAGGATCCGGTTGCTTACGATCTCCACGAACAAAAAGACGCTGAACATCATGATCACCTGCAGGTACTGTTGGCCGTGGTAAATGATCTCGGGAATGTCCGACATCAGATCCATGAACGGTCCGGCCGCGAAAAAACTCAGCGCGAGGAAGACGACTCCGGAGACGACGGCCATGACCAGGCCCGTCTGCGCGACGTTGGAAGCCGCCGGTTTGTCTTGCTCGCCAAGCTTGCGGGCGACGAGGACGGTCGTCCCGACGCCGATGCCGAGGGCGAAGGCCATGATGATGATCTGAACAGGCATGGCATAGCCAACGGCGGTAATCATGACGTTGCTTTCGGGATCGATCAGGGAAACATAGAAAGTGTCGACGACGTTGTATAACGCCTGGATGAGCATCGAGGTAATCGCCGGGATGCTCATCGTCGCGAGCAGCCGCCCGACGGGCATATTGCGCATTTTCAGACTTTTTTCCGCGTTCATTGAATCACCTGGTATCTGTATTATATGAAAAGAGAGGAGGGTTACTCCTCTTTTTCTATAGCCCGCATTTCAACTGGGCGTTGCAGTTTGTGCAAGTGTTACAGCCGCCGATGTCCTCGACCGTGCCCTCAAGGCAGATCGGGCAGATATCGCCGATTTCCACACCGATGTTGCGATTGGCCTTGGTCGGTGCGCTCGCCTGCTTTTCCTTCTTCGCGGCCGTTTTTTCCTCGATCATGATGCCGAGGTCGGTCAGTTCGACCTGCTTCGGCGTCGTTTGTTCTTTCTTCAACGTCAACACCTGGGCGTCGCGGCTTCCATCCACATAGACGGTCCCGCCTTTAGCCTTGCCCTTATAGAGGCGCATGTACAGCCTTTCGACGTCCTCGACGGTGTAGTCGCGCGGCGCGTTGACGGTCTTGGAGATCGAGGAGTCGACCCAGCGCTGGATGATGCACTGCACGTCGGCGTGCTCTTCCGGCGTCAGGTCCATCGCCGAGACGAAGATGTCAGGCAGCGGCTTGTTCTGGTATTCCGGATAGAGTTCCAGATACTTGTCCACGATCGGCGCGTTCACTTCCATGAACTTGCCGAGGCGGCCGCTCCGGTAATATTTAAAGGCGTAATACGGTTCAAGCCCCGTCGATACCCCGACCATCGTCCCGGTCGAGCCGGTTGGCGCAATCGTAAGCAGGTGGGAGTTGCGAATGCCGTGTTTGAGGATGTTTTCCCTGATATAGGCAGGCATCCGTTTCATGTAACCAGACTCGATGAACTTCTGGCGGGAACCGTACTGGTCGAGAAAGGGGAAGCTGCCCTTCTCGGCCGCGAGTTCGATCGAAGCCTCGTAGGCCTTCGTCGCCAGGAATTCGAAGAGTTCGTCGACGAAACGGTTGGCCTCCTTACTGCCGTAACGTAGATTGCAATAGATCAACAGGTCGTGCAGACCCATGATGCCAAGTCCGATCCGCCTTTCCCCGAGCGCCTGGACGCGGTTTTCCTCGAGGAAGTAGGTCGTCCGGTCGATGACGTTGTCCTGCATCCGGATCGCGGTCTTGATAGTCCGTTCGAACTTGTCCCAATCGACCGCATGTTTTTCCGGAATCGCCATGTTGGCGAGATTGATCGCCGCCAGGTTGCATACCGAATACGGCGCCAGCGGCTGTTCCCCGCAGGGGTTGGTGCATACGACCTTTTGCCCGTAGGCGCGGGCGTTGGTCATCTCGTTGGCATTGTCGAGGAAGAAGATCCCCGGTTCCGCCGAGTAGGTGGCGCAGATGTTGATCAGGTTCCACAACTCGCGAGCGCGGATCCGTTTATATACCTTGACGCGGTAGCCAAGTTTTTCCCACTCCCGGACGTCGCCGATCAGATGCCATTTTTCATCGTAGGCGGCTTTCTCGCCGGGGGTGTAGTTATCGATATCGGGGAAACGCAGTTCGTACATCAGGTCGTTCTCTACGGCGTTCATGAATTCCTTGGTGATCGCGACCGAGATGTTGGCCCCGGAGAGGAACTCGGGGGAGTTGACCTGATAGGTTCCCTGTGCCTTGAGGATTTCCTCCGCCCGGTTGAGCGTCGCCTTGCTTACGGCCAAAGGATCGCGACGTCCCAATTCGACGATTATCTCGTACATCTCGACCTCCTCGTCGGAGAGCGGGATGAACTTCAGTTTGTTCCGGGCTTCCCTGATGATGTCCTCGTCGGAGAGGTTGTCGATCAGGAACTGGAGGATGCGCGGGTTCTGCATCTTGCTTATGATGAATTCGATGATGTCCGGGTGCCAGTCCGCAAGCATGATCATCTGCGCGCCGCGGCGCGATCCGCCCTGCTCCACAAGATGGGTCAGTTGCGAAAGGTCGTGCAGCCAACTGACGGCCCCGCTCGATTTACCACCGACGCCCTTGGCCAGGGAATTCTTCGGCCGCAGCGTCGAGCCGTTGGTGCCGACGCCACCGCCCCTGGACATGATCTCCATGACCTTTTGCCGGTGCATGCTGATTCCGCCGCGGGAATCATGCACGAACGGCATGACAAAGCAGTTGAAATAAGTGACGGCGGTCTGCGAGCCCGCTCCGAACAGGACGCGTCCGGCCGGAACGAGATTCAGGCTGCTTAACTCATGATAGAAATGCTGGATTGTCTCAAAGGTCTCCCCCGTCCCCAGGTTGTTGGCGACGCGGTGGCAGATCTGTTCATAAAAGAGTTCCAGGGGTTTGTCAATGGAACTGATGTTGCGTTTGATCAGACCGTCTCCGGTCGCGGCATCTGAGCACATGCCGGCATATTCCGGTTCCAGCCTGATATACGCATAGTCATCTTCGATTTTTTCGATGTACCCGATTCCCCGCGAGGGAAACTTGGGATCGTCCTTTATGATGCACAGGACTAGATCGCCGACGGACAGGGACACGTGGTTAATGTCCTTCTGCGCATACCGGTCCAGCATCACCAAACGCGATACACCCTCGAAAGTCGTCTTCATGGTCTCGTCGATCAAGAAGAGATGAGGGAAATAAGTCTTGATATCGTTGTTGAGTTTGTTGATGAATTCCTGGGAAAATACCGGCTTACTCATAAAAAATTTACCTTTCTGATGAATTCTTTAATATTATACTATAAATCGACATAAAAAAAAAGAATTAAATCGATGAAAATAATTTTCATCCAAACATATAATGATAATGGATTATCTACGGCCGAGGTGAAGCGTGAACTGTCATTTTTCTCAACATTGCGAAAGAATGCTTGCGTCCGTCATGGGCGGAAAACAAAGATTTGGAATTGCTGGAAGCGAGGCGCTGCTTTTGGCGATCCTGCGCTCCGAAAATTCGGCGTGCCGGCACATCCTGAACGAATACGGGATTAACGAACGCTATCTCGAAGATGAGCTCGACCAACTGACGGTGCTCAGGAAACGTAACATTCCCGACGGAGGCACGGCGAAACTTGCCGAGATCATCAAAAACGCGGCCGCCCTCGCCATGAGTGAAGAGAGCCGGATGATATTTGAAGAACACCTTTTTTACGCGCTTTTGACAACGCCTTCCTCGCTGGCCATCGATATCCTCCAGAAGGCGGGCGCCGACATCGAGGACCTGATCGAGGAGGTGAACAACATTTATAATTTCGCCCCGAGCGGAGAACTGAACAAGAATTACCTCGTCAACCTGACCAAGGAGGCGAAACTCGACCGCCTCAATCCCTTCATCGGCCGCGCCCACATCATTGACAAGATCATCCGCATCCTGTCGAAACGGCAGAAAAACAACCCGATGCTGATCGGCAGCGCCGGGGTCGGAAAAAGCGCCCTTGTGGAAGGAGTGGCGATGCGGTTTCTGGAGACGAACCCCGGCGTCAACATCTACCGCCTCGACCTCGGGATGATTATTGCCGGCACGAAATACCGGGGCGATCTCGAGGAGCGGATGATCGAGGTGATGGAGAAGATCAAGAACCCGCACTCGATCGTCTTCATCGACGAGATACACAACATCGTCGGTTCCGGTTCAAGCGAGGGCACGCTTGACATCGCCAATATCCTGAAGCCGATCCTCGCGCGTTCGGAGATCAAATGCATCGGGGCGACGACCCTGGAAGAGTATTATCGCTATATCGAGAAAGACAAGGCACTCGCACGGCGCTTTCAGAACGTCTTCGTCGAGGAGGCTTCGCCCGAGGAAACTTACGCCATCATCAAGGGGATCGCCTATAAATACGAGGAATACCATCGCGTGAAGTACAGCGACCGGGTCCTCAGATACATCGTCACTTCATCCGGCTTTCTCTCCAACCGGAAGCTGCCGGATAAGGCGATCGACATTCTCGACGAGGCGGGGCTGCTGTGCCGGATGGGAAACCGCATGTATGTGGACCATGCCGACGTCGACAGGATCGTTTATGAAAACCTGGGGATCGATTATGATGAAATCAGCGGCGGAATAAACAGAATCAAAAACTATCATTTCCTAGAAAAATACTACCAGCAGTATTTCATGAACCTCGGGTTAAGGAAGACGATCCTTAACGTGCAGACCGCGGAAGCGAATCTGGATTTGTTTCTTGAGGACTTACGGCAGGTTTTCCGGATCAAGGACGAGATGATCCTGACCCTCGATCTGGGAAAGTTTTCGGAAAGCCACTTCACTTCCTCGCTCATCGGTTCGCCCGCCGGTTACGTCGGCTACGAGGATGGCGGAATCCTCACCGAACATGTGCTGAAATTCCCGCTTTCCGTCGTCATAGTTAAGAATTATGGGCTTGCTAATGCGGTCATCATCAAGCAGATCGAAACTATCCTCCGCGACGGGAAGATCGTCGATTCAAAGGGACGGACGATTTCCTTCCAAAACTGCTTCTTCGTCTTCATCGAGGAGGAAAAAACCAAGCCGATCGGTTTCATCGCCTCCGAAAGGAAAAGCGCGAAGATCAACGCTTATATCGACGAGGAACTTCCCGAAATCACAAACTGCGGTTATTACCGGGAAAAGCTCGACGACATCCTTGCCCGGCTCCGGCAATACGGTTATCACATCTCCGTCGACATCAAGGCGATTGATTACCGCCTCTACCGGCAATTGCTCAAGGAACTGAGCGATTTCGATAATTTCCGTCCCCATCAACAATACACATATCGGATCAATAAAAAGCGCGAACTGGTGAAAACAGCGAAACGAAGCTGAGGCTTCGTTTTTATTTTGAAAATAATGCCGGAAGGGCGATCATTTTTATTTTTTCTTAATTATTATATCAATTTATCGGTTATTTTGATATAATATAAAAAAAAGGCGATAACGATATTAACTGCGCGTAATTTACCCATAATATATAAGGTGAGACGATGATCAGCATTAGTCGAAAAAACGGGCATTTAACCGATATCTTCGCAGCCGACAGTTACCTGGAACTTGGCAACATCAATTACGACGTGTTGGTCCGGTTGCTTAACTATGAAATCGTCGATTACGAAGATATCACATATTTCCCGATCCAGAAACATGGCGTCGGCAGCAGCGAGATAAAGGATGACCTTTTACGGAAGAAGTTGCCGTTTTTGTTTTTTGCGAATATAAATCGTAAAAACCGCAATCTCCAGCTGTTCATCACCTACGGGTTGCTTACGCTTAAGAATAAACAGAACCGGGAAATTTTCAGTCCCGTCGTCTTGATCCCCGTGAACATGTATTTTGACGGCGATAAGATCTTCTTCCAGCAGATCGCCAAACCGATCGAAAACCAGATCATGCTGAGTTATGTCAAAAAGACGAAGAACATAACTCTCGCGATTCCCGACAAACTTGACAAGCTTTCCGATCTCGATAATTATTGTTTGTATTTACAGAAGGCAACGGAGTGCGACCTGCATCTGGAAAACTATCTCACCTACGCCGCGATTGTTCCCGACAAGGTAAAGATCAGGAATAACAAGTTCCAAAGATATACGGAGACGGGCGAATACTTGCATGACAAACTATTTGCCCCGGACGCGGAGGACGTTTATTACGCCGCCCCGCTGAACCGCGAGCAGCGTCATGCGGTCCACAGCGCCAACAGCGGCGCGAGCATCGTCATCTCCGGCCGTCACGGCACCGGTAAAACCACGACGCTGATCAGCATCGCCATGAACGCGATCAGGCAGAAGAAGCGCGTCCTCTATGTCTCCAACATGGAGGAAACGCTGGAACAGGTATATCAGTTTTTCGAAAAGAACAACCTCCATCAGCACGCGGCGCGGCTTTACCAGTCGTTTGCGGGGCTATACCAGAAGGAAAACGCCACGCCCCTGGCCGAGCCGGCGGAATCTGATGACTTTTCGCTCCTTTACGAAAACTACGAATTCATCGACCGCTACCAGAAGGCAATCAATAACCGCATTCTCGATTACCGCTTTATCGAGGTCGCGAACGAGTTACTCATGCTGTCCCTGCACGAAGCGAAGATCATTCCGATCGACGATCTATCAAACATTTACAAATACGAGTTTCTCGAAGTCGTGAAGGCGCTGGAGATCATCCAGGCAAACCTCGAAAACATCAGCAGTTTCAAGGAAAGCATCTGGAAAGACATCCCCATTTTCAATAACATCAAGTATCCCAACCAGATCATCGCCTTGATTTACCAGGTCGAGCAGTGTTTTAAAATCCTCGAATCCGAGAAAATAATCCTGGAAAACGAGCACGGTTTTCGGGAAATCAGCAACTACGCCTATCTGAAAAACGCCATCCAGAAATACATCAACTTCGATCCAAACGAGATTCCCCAGTCGTGGCTGGATCCGGAAAAGTTCGAGGATGCCAAGGACAAGTACCGGCTCTTGAAAAACGACATCTACCAGCTGCAGGAAGAAGAGTACCTGCTTAACGTCCGTTACAACAAACTTGAAACGATCGACATCGACGCGGAAATCAGGGCGCTCCTGGGCGGTTATTTTACTTTCGAGGATGCGGACGCGATTGACAGGATCCTGGCGGACCGCGATGAGCTGGAAGGAAAGCTCAGCCGCGCCGCCCTGCAGTCCGATATTTACAAAAAATCGATCACCAAGATCAAATACCTGCTTAACTGGCAGTTCACTATTGACAACAACATCCTCGACGAGATAACACGGCTTGAGGAAGTTGTTAAGGAAATCGAGTTCAACCGGACGATCGTCAACATCATTATCAAGGAGCGTTTTCCCGCGGTCTTCAACCAGGCGCTCGACATTGCGAAGAACATCGAGTCGGCGCAGGAGGAAATCGCCGGACTGGTGCGAGTGTTCGCGAAGAAGGATATTTCCGGATTGGAAGCGACCGTCGAGGCCCTCGAAAATTTCAACAACGGCCAACCGGTGAAACGCGGCGAGTACCGGCTGTTTTCCGGGTTGAAGGAAAATAACTACAAGGAATACGTCCGGATCACCAAACTGGCCCGTCGGTTCCGGGAATTGCGCGCCGGGATCAAGACGCTGGAAAATCACTTCCTCGCGCTCACCGGATACGAATACGACGCCGAAGCGTTGTATCAGATGAATTACCTGTACTTATATTTCGCAAGCATCAAAAACCCGATGATCAAGAGCAAGCTGGCGAAGTTTCTGATCCGCGTCACCGAGGGCAGCGTCCATAAGAACTTCCGCCGCACCCTGGCGTTGTTCTCGCAGGCCTATCTGAGTTTGAACGAGTACTACGGGACGCTTTCCGAATACGGGCTGGCAACCGGCACGGAGGAATTCGCGGCGCGGGTCGAGGAGATCAACAAGGCGAACGATTACCTGCTCCGGCTTTTCGCTTCCAACGACCGGCTTTTGGCCATGTGCCGGACCAACAAGTACAAATACGCGGCGGCGGAGGAGTACTTCCGGATCAAGAATTCCCTGACGTTCGTCGCCGAAAAACGTCGGGCGCTGCGCGGCCACCGGCTTTACCGCCAGCTCTTCGGGAAACACTACCGCGAAAGCCAGACGAACATCAACAACCTGGCGCGATTGATGCAGAATTACAAATTGTATACGGAATGCTTCGTCGATAACGACGCCACGGTAAGAAGCCTGGCGCCGGAAATCCATGCGGAAATCCGGAAACACCTTGCGATCTGCCAGGAGGAGACGGAGCGGCTGAACGAGATCTTTAAATTATACTTCAAGATCTTCCGCGACGGCGTTTCCCGGTATTATTACGAACCCTTCCGGAGCAACCTCGATTACCTGAAAAAACTGTCCGAGGCCAAGGACGAGTTGATCACTTACCTGACGATCACCGACAATTTCGCGATCCTGAACAAATACCGGCTTTCAAGATTGATCAACTACATCATCAACGAGCCGCACCAGAACCGCTTCGTGAATGATTTTAAATACACGTATTTTTCGATGCTGCGGGAAATGCATCTGCGGGAGGCGCCTTATCTGAAGGAGTACCTCGATCTTCCGCAGCGGCTTTCGACCGTTTGCGCGGAAGAGGAACGCCGGATCGCCCATATCCAGACCGACACGGCGCAGCGCATTCGCAAAGCGAGCGGTACGCGCTTTTACGTTTACGGCGTGAAGAACCTTGATTACAACGGCTTCATCAGAAGGACGGAAGGGATAAAACACCTGTTTCTTTCGACGTCGCTTACGGTCAACCTGTTCGTGAACGTGAAGCTCTTCGACCTCGTCATCATCGACGACGCCCATCTGCTGAACGCCGAGGAATACAAGGATGCGCTCGACGGCTACCAGCTCGTCATCGCCGGCGAGCAACAATTACAAAGCGCCGTCACCAACAACCTCCTCGCCCGCATCCATCCGAGCCGGATGATCCAGTTCTCCTACCGGTTCACGCCGACGCCGATGAACGTCCTTGCGCATCTTCCGGGCTTGCGCGGACAGTTTTACAACAACTTTTACGAAAACTTCGGAATCGACGTCAAGCACGACAGCCTCACCGAACTCGTGTACCAACTGCTGAAGGAAAATCCGGGTTGCGTCCTCAACGTCTTCATCTCGTCGCCCGCCGCGCAAAGGAAGTTTTACGAGGAACTGGCAGCCTGTCTGCTGGAGATGGGATACGATGCGGAAACGATCATTACCCTGCTGACGCGGAACATCAATATTTCCTGCCTGTCGCTGGCGTACGTGTATGACGCCGATTATAACATCCTCTGCCTGGAGGATTATTACGACATCGACCAGGAATACCTGGTCTACGACATGATCGACAACATGCTTCTGTGCCGGAAACAGGTCATCATCTATGACGAGTACGACCGGTTGGGGCAGGGGCACGATTCGCTCTTTATGCGCAAACTACGGTCGGTCATTGATAACAAGATCACCTTTAAGAAGGACTTCTCATCGCCGCTCGTCCAGCAGATCGCATCTAAACTCGAACGACAGAAATACATCGTCTACAGTTCCAACGAATTGACGCTGCTGGTGCGGGATAAGAACAAACTGTACGGGGTTTTGTTATTCTGGGATATCGATAAATCCAATTTTGATATAATCAACGACTATCGGGATATCTACGTCCTGAACAACAAGAACAATTTCAAGACGATTATCGTGTGGGCGATGGAATCCTCGGTCGATGATATTGTGAAAAAGATCGTTGAGGAGATTGACGATGGCGAAACGCGGAACTAAAAAACGATTTTTGGAATTCGTCAAATGCGTGAAACAGGATCCGCACCGCTATTTTTACATCAAAAGCACGTTGATAAAACTCAAGGAGTCCGAGGTTGATATCAACACCCAGGTCTCCGGCGGCGCGACGCTGTTGCATGTGGCGATGAAGCTAAACAACCTGAAACTGTTCAACCTCTTCATCAAGTCCGGGGTCAACATCAACCTGGCTAACGAGGCGGGAGAAACGCCGTTGCATCGCGCCGTCATCGAGAACAAGACGGGGTTCATCAAAAGCCTTGTGAACAACGGTTGCGATCTCAACCTCGGCGGCGAATTGGAACAGACGCCGCTCCATCTCGCCGTGATCAACGGCAATCTCGACATCGTCAAATACCTGGTCGATCACGGGGCGGAAATCATGGTGATCGACGAGCTCAACAACCTTCCGATCGATTATGCGATCGACGAAAAAGACGTTAAGATCATCAAGTATTTCCTGACGAAACAGGATGTCGACGACACAAGAATGGAAAAAATCAAAATAATATTAGAGGAAGCAGGTGAGCAACTTGTTTGATTTCAGCCGATTAATCGAAAATTTACGGGAGTACACGAAGGACTTTTCTGCCTGGGGCATCATCCGCCTGATCCTGGACTTACTGCTGGTAATAGCGTTCTTCTACATGATGTACCGGATCCTGCGTACCCGGGCCCAGGGCTACCGGGTATTCCTTCTGATCTTCATCATCGTCGCGATTTACCTATTAAGTTTTCTTTTCGAGCTTTCGATCTTCCTGAAGCTGCTCGAATATGTCTTCTTCTGGGGCTTGGGGATCTTCATCATCGTTTACAACCAGGAAATCCGGCACGCCCTCGATTTGTTCTTCATCCCCCCGAAAACCAATTCGACGTTCTCTTCCCGGGAAGAGAAGATGGCAATCATCAACATCCTGCTGAACACGGTCGATTTCCTGTCAAGGCGGAAGATCGGGGCTTTGATCACGATCGAGCGCGAAGACAACCTCAACATCTATATCGAGAAGGCGATCATCCTCAAGGCGGTCGTCTCCCAGGAATTGCTTACGACGATCTTCGCTCCGGGTACGGCCTGCCATGACGGCGCGGTCATCATCAGGAAAAACATCATCATGTGCGCCGGCGCATATTTCCCGTCGACCGACAAGTACGACGTCCCCAAGTTCCTCGGCACCCGGCATCGCGCTGCGATCGGTATATCCGAGCGGACCGACGCCCTGACGATCGTCGTTTCTGAAGAAACGGGCAACGTCTCGGTGGCGATCGATGGTCTGATCAATTTGAAGTTATCGCGCGAAGCGCTTGAGGAAATTCTTGACCGACATTTGAATAGCAAATAAAACAGCGGCGCGGTTTTTTCGCGCCCTTTTATAATTATAAACTATCATGTAAACAGTTATGAAATAAAAAACCAAGTTATATCAGAAAACATGGATATAACTTGTTTTTTTTATAGTTTAAAACGGTTCAGGAAAATCCTTTTGATGCGTAATAATGTTGAGTTTGTTTATTCTTCTATCACATTGAAATAAGTGCGAAAGAATATATCTGCGCTATTCCAAATAATCGGCACGGCAATACCATTGCCATATGTCAGGCCTTGATTTTTCGGGCAAGATAAATAATCAGTATAGATTACCGCATCATAATAACCAATTAAAAGAGAACTAATCAAACTTGTTTTAACAGTGTACGGAATAAAAACCGCCTTTAAATTCAGACAATTATCAATGATTGAATCATGTGGTATTGCAATAACTTCTAAAGACGGCATCGAACGGAAGCCATTAACGTCTTTAAAGCGCTGCCGCTTTCAAAAGAAATTGATTTCAAGTATTGGACGTTAACAAATGCCTGAGTACCGATGCTTTCTACTTCCTTGGGAATAATTATGCTTTCGTTTTTATTCCCACGCGGATATAGTATTAGCGTCTTCATATCTTTGCTATATAAAACCCCGTTTTCATCCGTAAGTGCCTTCGACTATCCAATTGACAGTATATTTCTTTGCTTCAGCAATAAATTGGGCAATATATACTTGATCGCCGCTTACCGGTGTGATTTCCGGAGACCAAGCACTAAAAACGTATGAATATTCATCGGTATCTTCTTTAGTTGGTGTTGGTTCATCATATGTTGGCGTCGATCCCCATTCAACTTCAGTATCAACTTCCAATATTTCGCCATTATCGTTTTTCCATGTAATCGTATAGCGATTAATTTCCCATTTAGCGTACAGTGTATAGTCTTTATCAATTGTTATAGGCCAATCTACTTTCCGGGTAAGATCTTCATCGTAGTACCAATCCATGAACGTATATCCGTCAAGTTCTGGTTCGGATGGCTCGGATACCGTTGAATTTAAACGTTCCGTAATCGTGTCGACGTTCGATCCGGGAAATGTTTCAAATCTGATAGTTCGATATTCTTCTGTTTGTGATGTCCAGTCACAACTTGTAAGAATGGCTAAAAGAACATGATAATAAAAAATGTGTGAAAAGACGTCTTTTTCTTAAGCATACCCTTATTCTCCTATCTGTTATTGCTTCATTTTGCGTTTTTTTATCATAACATTATATAAACCAACACGTTTCCTGGAAAAAACCACTGTTATTATATTATAATTATTGTAAAAATCTTCAGGAATAAATGAAAAGGTGTCTGCGTTGGACTAACGCCATCGGAATGATTCCGCTTTATTGCCGGACCCCTGTTGATACGAAGAAATGCCTGATTTACCGGGACAAGATTAATTTTCTGGGGCCGTGAAAAACAAAAATCCGCTTGCATTTTCCGGCGGAACGTGATAAAATATTAAAGCGAATATTTGCGGGTATGGCGGAACTGGCAGACGCGCTAGACTTAGGATCTAGTTCTTCGGAGTGCAGGTTCAATTCCTGTTACCCGCACCATTTTTTTGTATTCGTGCGATTTAAATTGATTTATCCGAGGATTTTTGATATAATATATATAGTTGCCACGTGCCCATAGCTCAACTGGATAGAGCGTCTGACTACGGATCAGAAGGCTGGGGGTTCAAGTCCTCTTGGGCACGCCATTTTTATGTAAAAACGAAGCAAGAGTGCATACTTTTGCTTTTTTCTTTTTGGTTTTGTATTTATTATTAAGATATGTTATAATAATCGTGTTAAGAGGTGTATGGATGAAAATAGCCTTGATTTCCCATAACAAAAAGAAGAAGGACATCATCGAGTTTGCGCGCCAATACCGCGCCTTCCTGGAACAGCACGACCTTTTCGCCACGGGGACGACCGGGCGGATGATCATGGAACAAACGGACCTGCCGATTCATGCTTTTAAATCTGGGCCGCTGGGCGGCGATCAAGAGATCGGCGCGAAGGTCGCCGGCGGGGAAATAGACATGGTGATTTTCTTTCGCGACCCCTTGACCGCACAGCCGCACGAGCCCGACATTAATGCCTTGTTACGTCTGTGTGATGTTTATGAAATACCCCTGGCAACAAACAAAAATACCGCCGCCTTATTGATAATTGGCAGTTGCACAAAAGGAGAAGGTTTATGTTGAACCAGATCGTCCAATTCATCATTGAAAACAAGTTCACCCTGCTCATCCCGATTTTGTTCGCGACGGTGCTGCTCTTACTGGACACTTTTTCGAACAGGAACCGGCTCTCAATCGTCGGGCTGATTTTGTTTGCCCTGGCGCTAGCTGGCTTCATCGTCATCATCATCAAGGACATCAAGATCCTGAAGATCGATCTGGCGCTTTTCGTGGCCGCAGTCGCGCTGCTGTCCTTTTTCTATAACAGCGGCACATACGCCAAGGCCTCCTACCGGTACAACAAGATCGCAAGCCTGATCATCGCCTTGCCGTCGAACGTGGAAAGCCAGATCTACATGTATCTGGACACCAGGTCGCGGTTGTTGATTTATACGAGGCAGTTTTACGCGCTCTTTGCTGATTTTAACATGGACAAAAAGAACTGGCACAAATACCTTAGCCACGTAGTGATCAACAACATCGAATATAATTATAAGCAATTTTTGAAGTATTTATCCGCCACCGAAGAACAGAATTACAAGATCGAGTTCGTCTTTAACAACGAGTACATCGTTCCGGTGCAGTTGAACAAGCAAAAAGTGACCGACAGCGGAAAACTCCTCGGTTACGTGATGATCAACCAGGTGCTCACGCTTTCGGAAATATACAAGGAAACCGTAAACAACGAATACCGGAAACGACAGCATATCTACCTCGACCTTTTGGGCGAGCCGATCATGTATTACGATTTCGTCCGGAACCGTTACATCCTCAACTCGTTGATGTGCCGGCTGCTGGGGATCGAGGAAAACGAACTCCCCATCGCCGTCTTCGAACAGCTGATGCATGAGGAAGATAAAAAGGCGCTTGCGGAGCGGCAGGTCCATTCCGACCGCGTCGAGCGCCGGGTTTACCGTCTGAGAACGATCAACGGATATGATTGGTTCGAGGAAAGCGCGGTCGAGTTTGAAAACCGCCAGTATGTCGTCCTCTACCGTACCGATTTCTCCACGGTCAAACTGGATTATTATAACTATGTCAATCTGATCGACGATTTGAAAGCCCGGGAAGATTTCAACTTCATCCTCATCATGATCGCCATCAGGGACATTCCGGAAATCACGGAAAAAGCGGGAAAGGACGGCTGTGAGATCGTCGTGTCCAAGTACTTCCGGAACCTTGCCTCCTATACCGGGGAAACGCGGAGAATATACAAGGTCGGACAGATCGAATATGCGTTGGTCATGGATGACGGCGATATGTTCGACCTGATCGTCCGCGACCTCGAGAACGGGACTTCCGGATATCTCGGGGACGAGATCAATCTGAACGAAGCGCGGTACATCCTGCGGAACGCCGTCGGCATCGTGAAATCGCAGACCGTGGTGGTCCAGACGGCCGAAAGCGTCGTGAAGGCGGGATTCGACGCGCTGAACCTGGCGTCTGATGAGAAATATATGAAACGTTACAGCGTCTACCAGGCGAAAAAGCCTGTCGAAGACCCGAGTCATTTCGACATCGACCTCAGCGACGATTTCCTCGACAAGCTGCTTAAGGAATGACCATGTTCGAAGTCATACTGGTGATGGCGGGATCCGGCCGCCGCGCCGGCCTGCCCTATAACAAGAACCTCCACATCATCAAGGACAAACCGCTGTTCCGCTACGCGCTGGAAACATTTTTATCACTTCCCCAGTGCCGGCGGGTGATAATCGTAGCGGCGGAGCGCGACATCCCCAAGGTTTCGGTTGCGTTGGATGACATTCCTGACGATAAAATAAAGATCATCGCCGGAGGCGCTACCCGCCGTGAAAGCGTCTATCGGGGGCTTCTCCTGACGGAAAGCGAAATCGTCCTAATCCACGATGCGGCGCGGCCGCTTGTGCGCGAGGAACACATCATCGCGGTGTACGAAGCGGCACGGGAAAGCGGGTTGTCCGCCCTTGCGGTCAAAGCCACCGACACGGTCTACCGCGTCCGCGGGAACGAAGTAGAACTTCTTGACCGGGATGAGTTGTGGCTGATGCAGACGCCGCAGGGAGTCAGAAGATCCGACCTGCTTTCGGCGTATGCAGCGGGGGCGGCGGATTGGACCGGTATAACCGACGACGTCGGTATCGTAATGAAAAAAACCGGCCTCAGGCCGATATTCATCGAAGGAACCCCCGGTAACATCAAGGTGACGTACGCGGAAGATTTGCGTTTCGTCGCCTACATGATCGAGCGAGGTCAATATGGAATATAGAATCGGGCATTCCCGGGACGTGCACCGTCTCGTTTCCGGCCGAAAACTCATCCTGGGCGGGATCGCGATCGATTACCCACTTGGTCTGGAAGGGCATTCCGACGCCGACTGCGTTTTGCACGCGGTCGCGGAAGCATTGATTGGCGCCCTCGGTCTGGGGGATCTGGGAACGCATTTTCCCGATACCGACCCACGTTATAAGGACATGGCTTCCGATTATTTCGTCGCGAAGGCGCGGGAAATGCTTGAAGCGCGGGATTACGGCATCATCAATCTCGACCTTACCGTCTTCCTTGAAAAACCGCATCTTGCACCATATAAGGAGCGGATGCGTGCGCAAATCGCCGGCTTGCTGGGAATCGCGCCTGCCGCGGTCAATGTCAAAGCCACTCGCTACGAAGGCCTGGACGCCATCGGTAGGGGCGAAGCGATCGCCTGCGAGTGCGTGGCGCTGATAAAAAAAACGGCGCCGGTGAAAAAATATCTGTGAAAAAACGCGCGTAGCCGCGTTTTTTTATAGGGGATAATCCTCGACTTCCAGGTATTTCAACGGCTTTTCCCTTTGCGGGTTGGGGATCGATATCTCGTAGAGGATCTCGTTGACGAGTTTGTTCGTGGTCTTCACCATCGCGAAATCGCCGAGGCTGATTACGCCCGCCAGCTTGTTTTCCTCGTTGGTGACGACGATCCGGCGGACCTGGTACTCGCCCATCATTTCCAGTGCCTTGACGGCGCTCTCGTCGCGGCGGATGCTGACGCAATGGTTGGTCATGACCTTTTCCACCGGCTCGTCCGCACTTATTCCCTTGCATATCCCTCGGACGACGATATCCCGGTCCGTCACTACGCCGAGGATGTCGCGAGTGTCGTTGATGATGACCACCATGCCGATGTCGTAATCGGTCATGAGCTTGGCGACTTGGGAGATCCGGTCGCTTTTTTTGGCGGTGACTACTTTTTTCGTCATGATTTCTTTTACTTTCATAGTCTCACCTCGAGGGTTATTATAATAAAAAAGTAAAAAAATATACATTATTCCTGTTTTTACAACTATATATTAAAGAGGAGATGCAGATGAAGTTGCGCAAGTTCCGGATCCTGTTTAAGACCGCGGTTTTTGTCGGGTTGTTCGTCTTTATCGTGAGTTTTGTTAGCGGGTATTTTTCCGAACGGGTGAAGATGTACGTCGCGCAGAAGGCGCAACTGGTGGCGTCGGACCTGATGTCGGAAACGATCAAGACCGACGTGCTACCCTACATCAATCTCGATAACCTTATCAAGTTCGTCACCGATGACGAAAACAAGGTGAAGAGCATTTTCGTCAACACCTATCAGGTCAATCAGATCGCCGCGCAGGTATCGGGAAGGCTGGCTGCGTTGCTTCGGAGTTTCGAAGGCAGTGAATTGAAGAGTTTAGAGTTACCGCTGGGGATAATTCTTTCCGACACCTTGTTCGGGTCGCGGGGTCCGGCCATCGCCATCCGGATCTTCCCGGTGGGAAGCGTGGTCGTGGACGTTGTGAGCACGTGCGAAAACCACGGGATCAACAATACGCTCCTGACGGTCGCCGTGACCGCCCGGGTTGTGTTTACGGCGATAATTCCCCTCCAGAAAAACGAGGTGGAGGTCGATGTGTGGATCCCGCTCGTCGTTCACATCGTCCAGGGAGAAGTCCCCCGTTATTATTACGCAAACAAAGATAGCGAATTCATCCCACACCCGATTATCGAATAGCATTTTCCTTTTAAAAAAGGGGTTTTTGTAGTATAATAATAACAAATCAGAAGAAAGGTGAACGATATGACGGAAAACACGACCCCCAATATGAACGAAACGGAAATAAAGGTGAAAACCTTGATCAATAAAATCCGTCCGTACCTGCAACGGGACGGCGGCGATGTCGAGTATGTCCGGATGGACGAAGGCATCGTTTACGTCCGGCTGCACGGCGCCTGCGTCGGCTGCACGAGCGCCGACCTCACCCTGAAGGACGGGATCGAAGCGATTCTGCTGGAGGAAGTTCCCGGGGTCATCGGCGTGGAAAAAGTCGATTGACGCCTGAACAAAAACTTGATTCTCTGGGTCAAGTTTTTTCTATTTATGGGGGTATCCGCCGCCCCGTAAATGGCGATTTGACTTAACAAGCGCCGTCGTTTATGTTATAATTTAATTAAGAAACTGATATAACGAGGTGGATTATGATTAAAAAAGGAGAAATCGTTTATGGTCGTATCACCAACATCCTGGGATACGGGGCGTTCGTGAAAGTGGGCGAGTACGACGGTCTGATCCACATATCGGAGTTTTCCGATAATTACGTGCGCCAGATAAAGGATTACGTCATTATCGGCCAGCATGTGAAACTGAAGGTCCTTGACGTTGACGAGGAAAACAAAAAACTCAAACTCAGCTATAGACTCATCCACCGCCGCCGCGGTGTGAAAAGCAAGGTTCCGAAATTCATCATCGGTTTTAAATCGCTGGAGAAACAAATCCCGGTTTTCATCGACGAGCAATTGAAAAAGCTGAAATTATTGGAATCGAAAAACAAGTAAATCGGAGCATCCCATGATAACTTTTGACTATCGCCATATCCTTCCGTTCGTAAGCGCGGAAGAGATCCAGAATCACGCCGCGCCCGCAAGCGTTGCGGCGCGGAAACTTATCGAAAAGACGGGGGCCGGGAACGCCTTTTTAGGCTGGCTTGATTATCCCCGCACGCTCAAGGAAAACGAGATCGACGAGATCATCGAGGTCGGGGAAGAAATCAACCGCGACGCCAGCGTCCTGATCGTCATCGGCATCGGCGGTTCGTATCTCGGGGCCCAGGCGGTAATGGACATGCTGGGCGAATATTTCCCCGCGCGCCGGCGTCTGGAAATAATATTTGCGGGCAACACCCTGTCCGGCGCCTATACGGAAAAGCTGCTTAAGTATCTTGAAGACAAGGATTTTTGCGTTAACGTGATATCGAAATCGGGAACGACGACGGAACCGGCGATCGCCTTTCGGCTTTTTCGGCGCCTGCTGCGGGAAAAATACGGCAGCGATTATTATAAGCGCGTCTATTGCACGACCACCCTCGGCAAGGGTGCCCTGTACGAAATGGCGCGAAAAAACGGGTATCGCCTGTTTTCCATTCCCGAGGACATCGGCGGCCGGTATTCCGTATTCACGCCGGTGGGATTGCTTCCGCTCGCCGCGGCCGGCATTGACATCAAGGCGTTGATCGCCGGAGCCCGGGCGGCGGCCGAACGCTATCAGTCTGCGCCCTATCCCGATAACGAGGCCATGCTATACGCCGCGATCAGGAACCTGCTCTATCAGAAAGGGAAACTGATCGAACTGCTCGTCCTTTACGAACCGAAAATACGGATCTTCGGCGAGTGGTACAAGCAGCTTTTCGGCGAGTCCGAAGGCAAGGATCATAAAGGAATATTTCCTGCTTCCGCCCTGTACACAACCGACCTGCACTCCCTCGGTCAGTATGTGCAGGATGGAAAACGCCACCTTTTCGAAACCGTCGTCGACATCATGGAACCGGAAAGCGACGTTGCGATTCCGGTCGACGATGACGACGCCGATGGACTTAATTATCTCGCCGGCAAGACCCTCAATGAGGTCAACCGGAAAGCGATGCGGGGAACGGCGCTTGCGCACGTGGCGGGGGAAGTTCCCAACATGCTGGTGCGCATCGATCGCATGGATCCCTACCATATCGGCGTCCTGCTGTATTTCTTCATGTTCGCCTGCGGCGTAAGCGGCTACCTTCTGGGCATCAACCCGTTTGATCAGGAAGGCGTCGAATCATATAAGCGGAACATGTTCGCGCTGCTTGGTCGGAAAGGCTACGAGGAGTTAAGAAAGAAACTGGAGGAACTATGAGGAAAATAGCGTTTCTCGCGCTGATTATGGCGCTGGCGGTATTTTCCGCCTGCCGGAAGCATCCTCCCCGTTTCGAGGACGATTACCCGATGATGCGCGGCGTCGAGCATGTGTACGTGAAAGCGGGTTATGAAGAAGTGATCGAAGCCCTGACGACCGCCCCGGGCGGTCACGTCATCTTTTTCGCCTTCGACACCCGTCAGTACGAATGCCCGTACTGCCTTGCCTGCGTTCCACTTTTGAACGAGGTCGCGCGCGAGCTCGGGATTGAGAAGATCCTGTATTTTGACGTTTACGCGATGCGTAAGGAGCGAACGGCCGAGTACGTCTTATTGCTTGGTTATCTGGACGGGCAGGTCGGCGATCTGCTGGAAAGAAACGGCCGTAAGGAAATCGTCGTCCCTGATGTCTACGTCGTCAAGGACGGGGAAATACTCGGTCACCATATCGCCACGATCAAGGACGATGATGACCGTTTTGTTTACGATTTGAACGCCGAACAGAAAGAAGCGGTCAAGGAAATCTACCGCGATTTGCTCGGACGCCTATAGATTATTTCCGCTGCCCCGTCATATTTTTTCCTTTCCGGTAATAAGTTGGAAATAGGTGAAAAAATGAAACGGACGGCAACGACCATTATAAATCTGGTTTTCCTGCTTGTTTTATGCTTAACATCGGCCGGGACGATAATCGCAAGCAAAAGATTAGCGGCTCCGGCTTTGATTTACCTTGATCCCGGCCATGGCGGGGCGGACGGCGGGGCCGTCGGCGCCGACGGAACGGCAGAGAAGGACATCGTCCTGAACGTGTGTTGGAGTTTGCGGGCATATCTGGAGAACGCCGGCTTCCGGGTCAAGATGACCCGCACGGGCGATTATGACCTCGCCCCCGCCAATTCCCATAATCGTAAGCGCGACGACATCCACCGACGGTGCGATCTGATCGACGCTTCCGATTGCCTTTTCTACCTTTCGATCCATGCGAACAAATTCTTCGCCCCAAGCGTCCGCGGCGCCCAGGTTTTCTATAACAAAAACCGGTCGGAGGCAAAGGAACTGGCGGAGGCAATCCAGGAAGCGCTCGGCGCGATCCTTAAAAACACGCGCCGGTTTGCCAAGCCGATCGGCGGGAAATACTTGATCGATAACGTTAAGAAAACGGGTTGCCTGGTCGAGATCGGATTTTTATCAAACCCGGAGGAAATAGGCCTGCTCAAGGACGCCGCCTATCAGGAACGGATGGCGTACGCCATTTTTACCGGAATCATGACGTATTTTGAAAACCGCGCGCCGATACGCGCGTAATCAAGGTGAAACCGTGACAAAAACAATAAACATTGAGTCGGAACAAACGATGATTGCCTTGGGCGAAAAAATCGGACAAGCGGCCTTCCCGGACATGCTCATCGCCATGAGCGGCGATCTCGGCGCCGGGAAAACGACCCTGGTCAAGGGCATCGGCGCCGGCCTGGGAATCCGGGACGTCATCAACAGTCCGACGTTCACCATATTGAAAATCTATCAGGGCCGCCTCTCCCTCTATCATTTTGATGTTTACCGCCTGGACGAAACCAGCGGCGACGAGGATCTCGAGGAGTTTTTTTACGCCGGGGGCGTGGCGGTAATCGAATGGGCCGAAAACATCGCATACCTGCTTCCCGAGGATTACCTTGAAATCGCGATCACGATCACCGGACCGACTTCACGGCAGGTGGCGTTTACGGCCCGATCGCCGCTTTACGAGCAGTTCGTGGAAAGAGTGTTATCATGAAAGCATTAGTGATCGATACCGCATCATCTTATCTTTATCTTGCCTTTTTATCGGAAGACAGGGTCATCCACGAGGAATTCTTTCCCGGCAAAGGCCGACATTCGGAAAACTTCCTCCAGCTGTTGCGCGCGGGGCTAAGGAAACATGGACTGAAAATCAACGATTTTGACCGTATTTATCTTGGCATCGGTCCCGGTTCCTACACCGGGCTGCGCGTCGGCGTCACCGTTGCGAAGACGCTCGGTTGGACTTTGGACATTCCCGTCCATACCGCGAGCAGTTTGGATTTGCTTGCGAGCGGCCACTTTCACAAAGACGGCGTCTACGCCGTAAGCATCATTGCGAAAAAGGATTATTACTTTGGGAAAGTCGTGGAAGTCCGGGATGGTAAGGTTACGACCCTGGTCGACGATTTCTGCGTCGATGTCCGCGAGTTTTCCGAGATCATAAGCAAATACGATTGCATTCGCATCACCGAGGATAATTACGCCGCCGACCCGACCATGGTTGTCTTTACCCCGGTTGAGAATCTGCACGATCTGAGTCCCAATTATCTGCGGAGGGTCGTATGAAATACGCCATCAGGCCGCTTGAAGAACGGGACATCGACGACGTCGTCCGCGCCGAGGAGATCATTTACGGCACTACGCTCGGCTACGATATGCTTCGTGCCGAACTGAAGATCAACCCGTTCGCGAATTATTTCGTCCTGGAAATCGACGGCGGCTTCGGCGGTTATATCGGCCTGTGGATCCATGATGAGACCGCCGAGATCATCAATTTTCTCATCATGAAAGAGTATCAGGGGCTGGGATTCGGGAAGATGATGATGAATTTTGTGATCGATTTGTGCGAGTCGGTCAATGTCAAAACGATCAGCCTGGAAGTCAGAAAGGACAACGAAAAGGCGATCGGTTTGTACGAGAAACTGGGTTTTACCTGCTCGCACGTACGCAAGAACTATTATACTGATTCGACCGATGCATTGGTCCTAATCAAACATTTGAGGTAATCATGATCGTACTTGGTATAGAAACAAGCTGCGACGAAACGGCGGCCGCGCTCGTCAAGGACGGACGGGAAGTACTCGCCGACGTCGTGTACTCACAAATCTCCGTGCACCGGGAATACGGCGGCGTCGTCCCGGAAATCGCCAGCCGTAACCACCTGATGAAGATCACCCTGGTCCTTGAGGAGACGTTCACGCGCGCCGGGATGAAACCGGCCGACATCGACTTGGTGGCGGTGACGACGCATCCGGGCTTGATCGGCTCGCTCCTCGTCGGAATCAACGCGGCCGGGACCCTAGCCCTGGCGCAGGACAAGCCGCTCGTCGAAGTGGACCATATCCACGGGCATATTTACGCCAATTATCTCGAAGGCGATTTCCGTTTTCCGACGCTCGCGCTCGTTGTTTCCGGCGGCCATACTGAACTCGTGCTGATGCGCGGCCATTTTGACTTCGAACTTTTGGGTCAGACGTTTGATGATGCCGTCGGCGAATGCTATGACAAGGTCGGACGACTGATCGGGCTGGAGTATCCGGCCGGACCCGCCCTGGACAAACTCGCGCACACCGGCCAACCCGTTTATGAACTGCCGTTGATCTATCTGGACAAACATGAATACAACTTTTCTTTTTCCGGGTTAAAGACAGCGGTGTTAAATCTTGTGAACACGCGGAAGATGCGCGGCGAGGAGATCAACCAGGCCGATCTGGCCGCCTCGTTCCAAAACAGCGTCGTCTGCGTCCTTGTCGATAAAACCATTTCCGCCGCCCGCGCCTACGGCGTCCGCCAGGTCGTCCTGGCCGGCGGCGTCGCCGCCAACCGCGGTTTGCGGGAGGCGATGAAGGAAGCGGTGGCGAAGCTTGACGACGTGGTATTGACCCTGCCGTCGCTCCGTTATTGCACGGACAACGCGGCGATGATCGCAGCGGCCGGCTATTTCCAGTATCAGACACAACGAATTGAAAATACTGATTGATTTTAGACCCCGATTGTAGTATAATTTTATTAGTATGGTTATTATCTTACCGTGAGAGATACCGGAGGAGACATGAAGATTAAGAAATTCTGGATAGCATTATTGACGATTTTTATAATCCTGTTATCGGGCTGCGGCGGCGACAGTTCCCCTCGGGCCTTATGGAACAGGTACATCAAGGCCATGAATTCCATGGATCTGGCAAACGTGGCCGCGATTTACTTTATAGAAGGATCCACCGATTATAATCTGTTCATGGAACAGGACCCGTATGCATATTTTTCTTTCGGATACGTGGAGACCCTGGAATTCAACACCGAGTTGGCCAACGATAAATATTATTGCGCTGACGTAATGATCGAAATTGACGGCGATGTCAAGCAGTTTTACGTTTACTTCGTAAAAAACACGGCGAACCAATGGAAATTCATCTCGGAAGTCAATATCACTTCCGGCAATCCGTCCGAACTGGGAAATCAACCCGATGCCAACTATTACAGCAACATCGTTAAACAAGACGAAACTTTCAAATATAAATACATTTACGGCAGAACCGCCGGCGTCAAAGATCCCAGCGATTACATCAAGATCGTGGAACCGCTGAAGAACCAGAAGGTCGTGGAGATCCCGGCAGAAATCGAAGGCGTGCCAGTCAAGGCTATCGGCGATTATGCGTTCTTCCATTACCGCAAGATCCTGTCGTCCTTTACCCGCCCGACCAGCAAGATGGAGCAGTTAATACTGCCGGACACGCTGGAAAAAATCGAGGAATATGCTTTCTATCAGTCGGTACGGCTTAAGACCTTGGAACTTCCCGCAAGTCTGATCCAGGTCGGGAACTATGCTTTTGCCGGGTGCACCGGCTTGACACAATTGACCATCAACGTCAACGAAAGCGACATGTACGGAAGCCTCACGCCGGTAGTTGGAGTCGACAGCATGTATATTACCGGCGATGCCAAGATTTATGTCGACGACGTGATCACTTATCAAACGACCGCCAGCGTCAACTGGTCGGTAAGCGACGAAGCGATCGCCACGATTACCGAAAACGGCCAATTGACGGCCCTTTCCGCCGGCACGGTCACCATTACCGCGACCAACAAGGCGGATGGCACCAAGCGTTCCTGGGCGACCGTCACGGTCCAGCCGAAACCGGCCGAAGACCAAAGCAAGAATACTGCCGTCGAGCCGCTTGCGGTGGAGTATTCGTACACGCCGATAATCATCGAAGGCGCGACCAACCAGATGTACGCGGGCGATTACGCCGTGTTCTCGGTGGACAACTATTCCGTCGGCGACATCATCTGGGAATCGAACAATGCCAATTTGAAGATCCTCCAGCAATACGACGGTAAGGTCCTCGCCGTAAGCAAGACCGACGCCGCGGTGGTCGTGACCGCGCGCAGCACGAGCGATCCGCACATTTACGGCACCGTCAGTTTCATCATCAGGGATGCGTCCGTAAAACTGACGTTTTCGGAAAACTCGCTCGACCGTCTGAACTCCCTGAAGGCAATCTACCTGAACGCCATCAATCCCAACAGCGTCGCGTTTAAGGGAACGCTGAAATTGAACAGCAATGTAAAGATCTATGTTCCCGCGCGCAGTGTCGAGGCTTATCGCAACAGTGAGGTTTGGAAGTCAATGAAGGACAATTTTTACCCGATGGAGACGGAGTAGGGTAAAGACAAACGATTACTAAACAATCAGCATGACCAAGGAAAATGGTCATGCTTTTTTAAAATCCGACCCAAACCGGTCGAAAAAAAGTCAAAATCGTTCCTTTCCGGCGGTTTCCGCCTTTCTTAAGTAAGACTTTTTCTGTCTTTTTACATAATATTTTTTAAATACAATTGTCAAAACATATGAAAAATGATATAATTACTATATAATAGTGTAAAAAAGCGGTTGGAGGTCGTTTTGGCAATCCTGGAAAAATTCAATTTCGACGTCATCATAGCCATCGTCGTTGCCGGGTTTATCGCTTTTGCCTTGTATTTCCGTTTCAAAAGGCAGCTTGCTTTCACGCTTTCCTTCCTCCTGCCGTTCATCATCACATACTTCTTATACGATTTCATCGCCGGGTTATCCGAAAAAACCGGGGTCCAGGCCTTTATCGCCAAAGTCCTGCCCTTCGCGGGCGAGAAAAAATACCCGGCGGCGTTGACGGTCGCCGTTTTGACATACCTGCTTTTCTTCATCATCATCCGCCTGTTCATGCTTTTGTTACGGGAACCCATCGAAGAGCAGATCGTCAACCGAAACAAATCCTACCTCAAAGCAATCAACGTCGTCATGGGCCTGCTGAACGCCTATGCGACGGTCATGTTGTTGATGTTCGCCTTAACCCCGGTCGCTGCGATCGACGCTAGCCAACCGGTCACGGCGACGGTCATGAAGACGAGCAACCCCGTTTTCGCGGTCTCGTTTCTGAACGATATGAAGAACAAGGAACAGGAATACGCGGACTACCGCGCCGCCCTGGAGCGCCTTTCCGGCGCGAAGGCGGCGGCGGCCTTCGAGGAATTGACGGAAAGGTTGGACGGCGTCGCGGCGGAAAACGCCCGCTTCGCAAATGACGTTTATCCTGGACTGAATGATGCGTCCCGGGAATTGCTTTCCGCCCACCTTGATGGAGGTGACTACGTCGCGGCGCTGCTTACCGCTACGGACCAGGGACTGGTCCTGGACCGGATTATCGCCCTGGAGGCCGAAAGCGAGGTCTTGTCGAAACTGCAGGAAGTGCGGACGAAACGGGACGGTCATTGGGATCTGTATGTCCTGCTGCGCAAAGAAGGCGCCGACTTCGAGGATTTCTTCGCCGTGGCAACGGCGGTTACCGCCAACACCGAACACCTGGCTGCCTCCTTCCGCACCATTAAGGACCGGACCGGCTTTTTCAACCGGGCGGACGAACTTGAATTTTTTCTTGACAATTACCAAAACTATCAGGCCGCGCTAACGGATACGCCTGCCGGTTTTGACGAATATATCGAAAGCTTTTCCCGGTTATATGCCGATTATGACGACCTGTGCGCCTACGCCGAGCGGTTACTAAGAAATTTCTCTGCCGCCGATACGGTAAACGCAAGCATCGCCAGGGCGTTGCGCCGGCTGCTCAAGTGCCGGGACAAGGCGAAACTCTATAGCGACGTTCCCGTTGCGTTCAACATCGTTTTCGCGGGCGATTCCGGCCGGTGGTACGTGCGCAATCGGTGGGAAAAGCATTACCTGTTCCGTTCCTACCTCATCGACGCGATTACCGACCCGGACGCGACCGGATACGGTCTTTACCACCGTTATTTCTTCTACCGTTATCTCAGCCCCGACGCAATCATCTCCGCGGATGATTTGCTGGAAGGATTGACGGCGCAAGTTAGCGCCGGGCTGTTATCGAAACAACAGGCGACGACCTACCTGAAGCATTTGCTTACCACCGCCGACAGCGTCCTCCGCGACCCCGATATTCGCAACCGGCTCACGGCCGCCTTTTACGAGGACCTGCGGGACAGCGGCCATGAACTGATTAGCGCCGAAATACAGCAACATTTGGAGCAATAGACGAAAAAGGGGGAGTTCGCTTGGCGAGACCGGAGAAACCGAACATATCCGTCTACGAGCTGGACGCTTCCGGCAAGTATGTCAAGAGCCGGGAGAGCGAACCGGCGATCGCCGTTCAGGACTCCGCCATCGTCACTTCCGAAATGTCCGAGGAAAAAGCCCGGATCCTGCGCGGCAACCCCTTCATGTATAATCCGGAAACATCCGCGGTGTCCGTCTACAGTCTTGAGGACTTCCTCGTTACCTACAAGAAAAAGGAATACGTCCTCGGCGACGTCATCAGGAATCCTGCCTTTCCCCTCCGGATCCGGAGGAAGATCTTCAAAAAGAACTTCAAGGCCTGGCACAAGGACTATGTGAAGAATAAACGGCGGGTATTCCGGGAAAACTACCGCACCGTCGAGGTCGTCAAAAGCATCGGCAACGTCAAATTCTCCATCTACGTCGAACTGGCGATCTGGGCGATGCTGGTGGCGATGGTGTTTATCACCGGCATCGATTCTCCGCTTTGGGAAAGGATCGCCCAAGGACGGTTCGGATTGTTCATGAAGACAACGCTTACGGCGATGTATGCTTCGGCGTCATGGCTGCGGATCGTGGCCAACATCAGCATCTATCTTCTCGTCGCGTTGATCTTCTATTCGCTGTTTTTCCGGCTGATCATCAGGGACTATCGCAAGTATTACCGCGCAGCCCATGATTACTTGGACAGATCGGAAACCAAGATCAACCGCGATTATAAAAAGAAAAGGAAAAAGGCATACCGATATTACCTACGCTATCTGAAGAAAAATGCCTCCATGTACTATCCCCCGCTTGACATCAGTGAAGTCCAGGAGGGCGAGGTCAATATCAGGGTGTTTGATATCGTAAGCAAAGCGACGGTAAACAAATCATACCGAATAATGAAGTGGGAACCCTTTTTGAAAATCACCAAGACCGCATTGCTATTCCTGAGCATTGCCGGACTGGTCATCGTTTACGGCTACGGCATCGTTTACGTGATTATCGCTGCACTATGATAAATTGCCAGTTCATAAATTTGCACAACGGACGCCTGCGCGCCCGGGAAAGAGGAAACAATGGAAAATGCAAAATTAAATAACGGCGAAAATATTACCGAAAACACCGAGCCCGTGGAACTGGATAATATCACCGAAAAAAACGAAGAGGTCGTGTCGGTTGACGAGGAAGCGCAAGCCGAAATTTCGGCTAGCGCCGCCAAACGCCGCCCTGCCGCCGCTATGACAACCCAGGAAAAGATCGAGAAGATCAGAGCGACCGAGCAGGCGAAACTCGAAGCCCTGAAGGAAAGGGAACGGGAAAAGACGAGATTGGCAATTGAAAAGGAACGCGAACGGCTCGAAAGGGAACTTCGGAACGAGATCCGGCAGTTGGAAGCGCAATTGAAATTGTCGGGCGGCGCCTTTGATGACAACTCGTTCGAGGATGAACCGGTCATCGAACTGAAGTCGGCACCGAAACCAGCAAAGAAAGCCGTCAAGCAAACCGCTTCCGCCTCCGCAGCGAAGAAAAAAGCCGCGAAGCAGGCTGCGGCCCAGCCGAAGAAGACTGCTGCCAAAGCAAAAACCGTCAAGGCCGCGGAGCCTGCGGATGAAGCCGTCACTATTGAAGAAAAGATAAAGATCGCGGCCCAGGCGCAGCCGTATAAGATCGTCACCGATCAGTCGGCCGCGGAACAAGCCGAAGTTGTCACCGCGGCGGAAGCAGCCGCGCCCGCGACGCCGGTCGTCCAGGAGATGGTCCAGCCCGCAGCTTCCGCGCCGGAAGAGCCTGCCGGCAAACCAGCGAACGGAAAACCTGAGGTGACCGACGCACCGATCAATAACCTCCAGAAGTTGAAAGAGCAGATTATGGCGCAGAAAATGCTCGAGAAAGAACTGATGGAAAAAGAGGCGAAGAAGGCGCAGGTCCAGGATAAGACGATCAGCGAAAGAATCGCCAGCCTGGGTATGCTGAACGTCGAGGAAGGCGATCAACTCATTTCCGTCGAGGAATTTGAAGAGCAAAGAAGGATCATTGAAAGCTTGAAGGAGGAAAAGCAGGAACTGCAGTTCAAAGTCGCAAGCCTCCACGAAAAACTCGACAAGCTTTTCACATTACAAATTGACGGCATGAACGTCATGGAGGCCGAGGGGTTATCGCCATCCTTCATCGAATACTGCGAAAAGCGTAAACAACAACTGGACGCCATGAACAAAAAAATCACGGAGCTTGAAAAGATATGTGCTGAAAACGCCCGCCAGATCGATGAGGCGGAAGAGGCTTTCCTGCGCCTGCAAGAAACCCATCAATTACAGGCGCGCCGGATCGCCGACCTGTCCGAGCAGATCGAAAACGTCGGCAGCCGCCGTCCCGCTTTCGGCTACTCGGAACCGGCTTACAGTCCGCGCGACTATAACCCGGGATATCGTTCTTCCGAATTCTCCGCGATTTACCGCGAGCTTGACAGCCTGCAAAGGGAAATCAGCCGTCTTGCTTCGAACATCGAATACGGACCGCGGTTCGGCGGTTTCAAGGACAAGGAACGCGAGCTCGAGAGCCTGAAGGCGGAACTGGAAAGACGGATGGGGATCACCCCGTCGGCGTCCCAGCAATGCTGCCCGTATTATCAGGCGCCGCAGCCCCAACCCGTGGTCGCGAACAGCCCCGGCAAGGCGGAACCCGCCAACCAGAATTCCCAACTTAACGAGGACCTGATCGCGGAGATCAACAAGATCAAGGAAGAAATCGCGGCGATGAAGGAGCAGCAGACCCAGAGTTACAACGAATCCATCGCCATCATGAAGGAAGTACAGAACGAGATCACCCGCACCCGTGAGGAACAAAAATTCCTCACCGAGCAGAAGGATAAGGACATCGAATACTACAAGGAAAAATTAGAGGAAAACGAGAAAGAAAAGGCAGAACTGATTTCCGATAAGGAAAAGCACCTCCGCAAGATCGAATATCTGGAGAAGGAAATCGCCGAACGCGAGAAGACGATCAGCGAGATGCAGGAGCGTTTGAACAAGTTAAGCGCGGACGATATCATCGATCCCGAGTTCAAGCGCAAGATCCGCGTCGTCCGCGACATGGAGAAAGACATCATCGACCGCTTGTCCGAGGAGGAAAACCTGTATCAGAAGAACCTCGAAGAACTCGCGCAGAAGATCGCGGAAAAGAAAAAGGCGATTGACGACATCCGCGCCAACATCGAACGCCTCGATCGCAACTACCAGAACAGTTCCGACAAGTCCTCGATGGCCCGCGATGTTTACGAACGGACCAAGGGCAAGAGCCTGATCGAATTCCAGTTACAACGCGAAAGCCTGAGCGACCTGGAGGACGATTACAAGCGTGTAGAGAACAAATACCAGGAGTTCGAAAAGGCGAAGCAGGCCGAACTGAACAAGGTCAAGGTCAAGGAAGCGGAAATCGTCGAGTACTACCTCAACCGCCTGCGCAAAGAGATTGCTGAAAGCGAGGGCTTCCGTTCCTTCCGCGAGGCCTTGCAGGAACGCGAGGATCTCAAGATCCAGCTTGAGGAACTCAAGGCCAACCCGGCCGAGGGCGAAGAACCCGCGTTTCCGGCGGATCTTGACGACGCCGCGATCGGCAACGAACTGAAGACGGAACGGAAGGACAAGCTCCTCCAGCAGATCGAAAGTCTTGAGGAGGAAATCCGCGCCGCGAACCTCACCTATAACCAGAGCCATCAGAAGCTGACCGATCTGAAGATCGAACTGGAAAAACGGGTCGAGTACGAGAAGCAACTCCGCGGCAAGGAAGAAGACGTGGCGAACTTCTATTCGCACAAGCTTTCCCTCAATAAACTGACCAAGCAATTACAGACGATCAACGACCAACTTGATGAAAAGAAGAGCCATATGGCCAGGATCAATGAGGATCCGATGCTGCGGACCGAGTTCCTCCGGCAGAAGGCTGAAATCAGCGATTTGGAAGTCCATAAGAACGATATCGAGGTGAAAATCGATTATTTCAAGAAGGCGATCAGCGAACTGGAATGCAAGCCGATCATTGGCACTTACATGAAACTGGTCAACCAGATCAACCAGATTCGCGATGCCAGCAGGGAAATCCGGGAGAACGCGGAATCGGTGAAACTCACGATCCAGCAAAAATCCCAGCTTCTCGAGCAATTAAAAGAAAAACTGAAACGCTATGAGAATCCGTATTGATTCTTCGCTTACCCGGATTTTACCCGATTTCACCATTATCGCCATGAAGATGGAGGTCAAAGTCTCCGACAGCGCGGCGATCAAGGATCTAATCGCACAATATGAAAAACAAATCAGGGAGGAATATTCATTGAGTGACATCTTGAATATTCCTCTTATTAAAGAAGGACGCGATGGTTATAAAAAGCTGGGGAAGGATCCCAGCCGGTATCGTCTGGCTTGCGAATCGCTGTTGCGCAGGATCGTAAAAGGCAAGGGCCTGTACCTCATCAACAACGTCGTCGACGCCGGCAATGTCCTCTCGATCGAAACGAATCGGTCGGTGGCCGTCCTCGATCATGACAAGATTGTCGGCGACGTCCTGATCAGGTTGGGAACGGAAGCCGATGAATATGTCGGCATCGGCCGCGGCGTGCTAGATGTGAGCAACATTCCCGTTTACGTCGACGAACTCGGACCGTTCGGCTCCACGACTTCCGACACCTACCGGACGATGATCACGGAGTCAACTCGCAACATCCTGCTTTTCATCATCTGTTTCTCCGGCGCATTCGTTGCGGAACACAGGGCGTTTGCAATCTCCCTGTTTGAAAAATACGCAAATGCGCAAAATATTACCGACATTCAAGTTGAAAAACCTAAGGACTGAAAAATATGAACGACATCTCGAATTTCATAAAAACGATCATGCAAAGCGATCTGGAATCGGGCAAGGTGAAGGCGATCCAGACCCGTTTCCCGCCCGAACCCAGCGCTTATCTTCATCTCGGCCACGCCCGAGCGATCATCACCAATTTTGAATTGGCGAAGGTCTTCAGCGGTAAGACCAACCTCCGCTTTGACGACACCAACCCGACCGCGGAAGACAGCGAGTTCGTCGAGGCGATCATCGAGGATATCAAATGGCTCGGTTACGAGCCGGATCGGATTTGTTTCGGCTCTGACTATTTCGAGGAGACCTACCAGTACGCCGTCAAACTGATCAAGAAGGGTCTTGCTTATGTCGACGACTTGAGCGCCGAGGAGATCAGCGCCTACCGCGGATCGTTGTCCGATCCCGGCAAACCCTCGCCTTACCGCGACCGGAGCGTCGAGGAGAACTTACGGTTGTTTACGGAGATGCGGGCCGGGAAATACGAAGAAGGGGAAAAGGTCCTGCGGGCGAAGATCGACATGGCCCACCCCAACATGAACATGCGCGACCCGATCCTCTACCGGATCATCAAGGCGCCGCACCACCGCCAGGGAAACAAGTGGGTCATCTATCCGATGTATGATTTCGCCCATCCCTTGCAGGACGCGATCGAGGGCATTACTCATTCCCTCTGCAGCATCGAGTTTGAAAACCACCGGATCCTCTACGACTGGGTCGTCGATAATTGCGAGCCCGGACACAAACCGCAGCAGATTGAATTCGGCCGGCTCAACATCACCAACATGTCGGCGCTGATGAGCAAGCGCTATTTGAAGCGGCTTGTGGCGGCGGGGATCGTGGACGGGTTTGATGACCCGCGCCTGCCGACGCTCGTCGGGATGAAACGGCGCGGCTACACGCCGGAAGCAATCAAGAACTTCATTCTTGCCTCCGGCCTTTCCCGCATCAACTCGACCGTCTCAAGCGAGATGCTCGAGCATTTCATGCGCGAGGATCTGAAACTGAAGGCAAAACGGATCATGGCCGTACCCAATCCCCTCAAAGTCGTTCTGACCAATTATCCCGAGGGGAAAATCGAGTACCTCACCGTCCCGAACAACGTCGAG
This sequence comes from Caryophanales bacterium UBA3946, assembly GCA_002385575.1. Taxonomy (GTDB): domain Bacteria; phylum Bacillota_I; class Bacilli_A; order ML615J-28; family CAG-698; genus UBA3946. The sequence continues at coordinate 52,184 of DGDS01000024.1, forward strand.
GCGGAGGAACTCGGCTTCCGGCATGTGCCGTTTTCCAAATACCTTTACATCGACCGCGACGATTTCTGCCTGACGAAGCCCAACAAGCATTACAAGCGGCTTGCCCTGGGGCTTGAGGTCCGGCTCTTCCACGCCTACGTCATCAAGGCGGAAGAGGCGGTCTTTGACGATGAGGGCAACGTCATCGAGGTTCACTGCACTTACGACCCGGAAACGCGCAGCGGAAGCGAACTTTCGACGCGGAAGGTGAACGGAATCATCCATTACGTCGAGGCGACGACGGCCCTGCCGGCACGGTTCAATATTTTCGAACCGCTTGTCATCGACAATCCCGAGGACAAGCGCGACCTATTGGAAAGGATCAACCCCGACTCGTGGATCGTGAAAAACGGATACGTGGAAAACGCGGGGATTGATTATGCGACATCGGAGCGCTTCCAATTCATCCGCGACGGCTATTACGTCGTGGACAAGGATTCCAAACCCGGGGATCTGGTTTTCAATCAAATCGTGCCGTTGAAATCAAAATTCAGGTAGAACGGAGATCAGTATGTTAAGCAACTTGAATGAGCAACAAAAATCTGCGGTGATGGCTACCGAAGGGCCGGTAATGGTGTTTGCCGGCGCCGGTACCGGAAAAACCAGGACGCTGACTTATCGGGTTGCTTACATGGTCGATGTGGCCGGCATCAGGCCGGAAAACATCCTTGCGATCACCTTCACCAACAAGGCCACAAACGAAATGAAGGCGCGCTTGCAGCGGCTGATCGGGATGAATTATTTCGCCGTCACGATCACGACCTTCCATTCCTTCTGCGCCCGCATCCTCAGGCGCGAGATTGAGGCGCTCGGTTATTCCCGGCATTTCTCGATTCTCGACGAGGACGAGCAGTTGAAGATCATCAACGCGTTTATCAAGGACCTCAAGCTCGACAAGACCGACTATCCCGGCAAAAGGGTGCAGAAAGTTATAAATTATTACAAGTGTTTTGACGTCATTCCCGACGACCCCGTGATCGGCAAGATCATGATGGCATACGAAGAGCATAACCGGAAGTTCAACCTCCTTGATTTCGAGGATTTGCTTCTGAAGGTGGATATGCTGTTTGCCGGGCATCCGGATATCCTTGCGAAATACGCCCGGATCTACCGTTACGTCCTCGTCGACGAATTCCAGGACACGAGCGTCGTACAGTACCGGATCATGAAGCGGCTTACCGCCGAAAGCCGGAATTACTTCGTCGTCGGCGACGACGACCAGTCGATCTACAGTTTCCGTGGCGCCAACTATCGCAACATCAAACTCTTCAAAGAGGATTTCCCCGAACACAGGATCTTCTACCTGACACAGAATTACCGTTCCACCCAGGCGATCCTGGACGGTTGTAACCGCCTGATCGCCAACAACCGGGACCGGGAAAAGAAGAGCCTTTTTTCCGAGATCCCCGGTTCGAGCGCGGACGTGGTGATCTGTCCGACCTATAGCGAGAAGACGGAAGCCACCTACATCGTCGACCAGGTCTTTACGAAGAAACTGAAGGGCGAGCCCTATTCCGCCATCGCCGTCCTCGCCCGCAACAGCAGCCTGCTGCGGAACGTCGAGGCGCAGTTCATCCAGGCTGGCATACCCTACCGCCTTTACGGCGGGATATCGTATTTCCGTCGTAAGGAAATCAAGGACATCATCGCCTATTTCAAACTTATCCTGGATCACGGCGATACCTTCAGCTTTCGGCGCATCATCAACACGCCGGCGCGTTCGCTCGGCGAGATCACAATCAACAAGATCGTCGCCATCAAGGAACAACTGGGCGTCGACTTTTTGGAAGCAATCGACCATGCCCGAGGTATGATCCCCGCGCCCCGGTATAAGCAGCTCGTCGAGTTTAAGGACACGATTTTGGAACTGACGGAAGCGCTGGAGAAGGCGAACCTGGTCGAGATGTGCGAGCTGGTGCTTGAGAAAACCGGATACCGGCAATACCTCGAAGCCGAAGTCGGGGAAGAGGACCGGATCGAAAACGTCGAGGAATTCAAAAGCATCCTCTACCAGTACGACGAGGATTTCCCGAACCTGTCCCGGCGCGAGAAACTGGAACGCGCCTTTGACGAGGCCTTCCTGGCCGAGGACAATTCCTTCAAGGCCGAAGACGGCGAATACGTGATTTTGTCCACGATCCATTCAGCCAAGGGACTGGAGTTTGATTACGTCTTCGTCATCGGCCTGGAGGAAAACGTCTTTCCGGGCACCTACCGCCTCCAAAGCGAGGAGGAGATGGAAGAGGAAAGACGGGCCGCTTATGTGGCGTGTACCCGGGCAAAGCGCGGGCTTTACCTCTTAAACGCGCAAAACCGCCTCCTTTACGGCCAGCGGTTTACGAACAAACCTTCCCGGTTCCTGCTTGAATTCCAGGGCGTCAATTACGAGGAATACGAGCGGCACCACACTGAAACCCTCTCCGTTCCAAAAGAAACAAAGGATGCCGATCCGGAGCGCCCGACGCCGGATTATCATGTCGGCGATAAGGTTTACCATAACGTCTTCGGACCGGGTATCATCATCGCCATACAAAAGGACGTCGCGCAAATCTTCTTTGACAACACCAAATCGCTCACGAAAATCATGATCGACCATCCGGCGCTGAACAAGGCAGCGAAAGAATGACCAATGCCTTTTCCGCCCGCAGGGTCGCATAGACATAAAAAAAAGTATATAGAACGGCGTTTCGTTATATATACTTTTTATTATTGTCATAAAATCTTAATTTCGATTAAAATTTATGATATCTTATGATATAATATGTAATAGAATTTTTTCAAAGGAATGGTTGTATGGACCCGCAAAAACGAATTCGCGAACTGGTGGATTTGCTTAACCGGTATAGTTATGAATACTACGTCAACGACAATCCCAGCGTTTCCGACACCGAGTACGACCGGCTGATGCGGGAACTAGAGGAACTGGAGACGGCTTACCCGGAATATGTCCTGGCGGATTCACCGACGCGGCGCGTCGGCGCCCTCGGTGTCACGAAACTGCCGAAGGTCACGTTCGCGGAGCCGATGCTTTCGCTCGCCAACGCTTTTTCCCACGAGGAACTCAGGGCCTTCGACAACCGTATCAAACGCGAGGGGATAATTCCCGCGTATGTTTGCGAACTGAAGATCGACGGGATCGCCAGCAGTGCCCGCTATGAAAACGGCGTCTTCACGCTCGGGGCGACGCGCGGCGACGGTTATACCGGCGAGAACATCACCGCGAACATGAAGACGATCGCGGATCTGCCGAAACGACTCGCGCAACCCCTCGACATCGAAGTCCGCGGCGAAGTTTACATGACCAAGACTGTCTTTCATGTAATCAACGAGGAACGGGCGCGCCAGGGGGAGGAACTCTTTCGCAACCCCCGCAACGCCGCCGGCGGTTCCCTGCGCCAGCTGGACAGCGAGATCACGCGCCAGCGCCGCCTATGCATCTTTAACTACGTCATCGTCAACCCGGAAAGATACGGGCTGAATACCCAGCACGAGGTGCTCGAACGTCTGCGGGAATACGGGTTTACCGTCAATCCTCATTACCGTCTGTGCAAGGACATCGACGCGGTGATCGAATATATCACCGAATGGCAGGAACGGCGCCATGAGCTTGATTTCGACATCGACGGCGTCGTTGTCAAGGTCGACAGTTTCGCGCACCAGAAGAAGATCGGCAACACGGTCAAAAGTCCGCGCTGGGCGATTGCGTATAAATATCCGGCCATCGAAATGGAGACCCGGCTGCTCGACATCACCTTCACGGTCGGCCGGACCGGAAGCATCAACCCTAACGCCGTTTTGGAACCGGTGATGATCGCCGGGACGCTGGTCCAGCGCGCCACCCTGAACAACGAGGATTTCATCAAGGAGCGGGACATCAGGATCGGCGACTACGTCATCGTCCGGAAGGCCGGGGAGATCATTCCCGAGGTCGTGCGGGTTAATTTTACGAAGCGGGACCCGGAAGTAAAGCCGTTCGTGATGCCGGATAAATGCCCGGCGTGCGGACAGCCGCTGCGGCGCGCCGCAGGTGAGGCCGAACATTACTGCCTGAACGAGTCCTGTCCGGGAATCGCGCTGGCCAGTCTGATCTATTTCGCCTCCAAGGCCGGGATGAACATCGAAGGCCTGGGCGAACGGCTTGTTGAGGAACTTTACAACCGCGGTTACGTCCGGAAGATAACCGATTTTTATCGCTTGCATAAATATCGCGATGATTTGCTCACATGGGAAGGCATGGGGGAGAAAAAGGTGGGCAACCTATTGGCTGCGATCGAAAAATCTAAGGAAAACCCGCTTTCGCAGGTACTATCCGCCCTCGGAATCAGGCTCGTCGGAAACAAGGTCGCGAAGACGCTCGCCCGGCATTTCCCGTCGTTTGAAGCGCTGCTTGGCGCCACGTACGAGGACCTCCTTACGATCCGCGACATCGGCGCCGCGATCGCCGGAAACGTCGTCGCGTATTTCCGTGACAACCGTTCCCTGATCGCCGAACTGATAAGCCTGGGGATCAGCCCCGTGGAGGCGGCGGAAGCGGAAAAAGCAGGCGTGTTCTCCGGGAAGACGGTCGTCCTTACCGGAAAACTGTCCAGATATACCAGGGAGGAAGCCGCCCGGATCATCGAGAGCCTGGGGGGGAAGGTCACCGACAGCGTGAGTAAAAACACGTCCCTGGTGATCGCCGGGGAAGATGCCGGCAGTAAAAAAACGAAAGCCGAACAGCTCGGCATTGAGATCATCGACGAAAAACAGTTCATCGGCTTAGTGGGAGAATGACATGCAGAAATATATTGATATCAAAGGCGCGCGGGAGAACAATTTAAAGAATATAAACTTAAAGATACCGAAGGATAAACTGATCGTGATGACGGGATTATCCGGAAGCGGGAAAACATCACTCGCCTTTGATACAATATATGCCGAAGGCCAGCGCCGTTACGTCGAGAGTCTTTCCGCTTACGCCCGGCAGTTCCTCGGCAACGTCGACAAGCCCGACGTTGACTTAATCGAGGGCTTATCGCCGGCGATCTCCATCGACCAGCGGACGACCCATAAGAACCCGCGGTCGACGGTCGGCACGGTGACCGAGATCTACGATCATCTGCGGCTTCTTTACGCCCGGATCGGCGTCCCTCATTGTCCGCACCACCATATTCCGATCACGGCGCAGACCATCGAGCAGATGCTGACGCGGATTTACGAGTATCCCGAAGGGACGCGGATCAATATCTACAGCCCGATCGTCGCCGGCCAGAAGGGAACGCATGAAAAAACGCTGGAACTGATCCGCCGGGAAGGATTCGGAAAGGTCCGCCTCAACGGCGAGATCATCGATATCGACGAAGAGATCAAACTCGATAAAAACAAAAAGCATAGCATCGACGTCGTCATCGACCGGATCAGGTTGCGCGATGACGCCCGCTCCCGGATCTATCATTCGCTGGAGACGGCGCTGAAGTTCGGGGACGGGAAAGTGATCGTCGATTTCGAAGGCCGCGAGCTGGTCTTCAGCGAACAGTTCGCCTGCCCTTATTGCGATTTTTCCATTCCGAAGCTTGAGCCGCGGCTGTTTTCGTTCAACTCGCCGTTCGGCGCCTGTCCGGAATGCAAGGGGCTCGGGGTATTGCAAAAGATCGATGAGAACTTGTTGATCACCGATCCAAAGAAATCGATCCGCGAGGGCGCGATCAAGTATCTGCGCTACATCGTCGACACCGATAACATCGAGTGGCAACTGTTCGAACGGATGGCCGCCCATTACCATATCGATCTGGACAAGCCGTACGAGGAACTCACCGCCGAGGAAAAGGACATCATCATGTACGGTTCGAAGGAACCGATCTCCTACGAGATCACCTCCCGCAACAATTACACCTTCCGGCGCACGAACCGGATCGAGGGCATTGCCGCCCTCATTGAGCGGCGGTACCTGGAAACGAAGTCGAACATGTCGCGGGAGTATTACGGCAGTTACCTGCGCGACGTCGTCTGTCCGGTGTGCGGCGGAAAGCGGTTATCGCCGGCGGCTTTAAGCGTTCTTATCGGCGGTAAGAATATCGCCGATTTCACCGAAATGTCGGTCCTCGAGGCCCGAAAGTTCCTCGATGAACTCAAACTCACGGACACGGAACGGATGATCGCCGACATGGTGCTGCGCCAGCTGCGCGAGCGCCTTGATTTCCTGATCAACGTCGGACTTGAATATCTGACCCTGTCCCGGGCAAGCGGCACCCTGTCGGGCGGCGAGAGCCAAAGGATCCGGCTGGCGACACAAATCGGATCCCGCCTGACCGGCGTCCTCTATGTCCTGGACGAGCCCTCGATCGGCCTCCACCAGCGCGATAACGCCCGCCTGATCAGGGCGCTTAAGGAAATGCGCGATCTTGGCAACACGTTGATCGTCGTCGAGCATGACGAGGAGATCATGCGTCAGGCCGATTACATCGTCGACGTCGGTCCCCTGGCCGGGGAAGCCGGCGGCCGGGTCGTCGCGGCGGGGACGCCGGAAGAAGTCATGGCCTGTCCTGGCAGCCTGACCGGTCAGTATTTGGCGGGGGTAAAGACCATCCCGGTTCCGGAAAAACGCCGCCCCGGTAATGGTAAAACCATCAAGGTCATTAACGCCCACGGAAACAACCTGAAAAACATCGATGTGGAGATCCCGCTCGGCGCGCTGACCGTCTGTACCGGCGTGTCTGGTTCCGGGAAATCCACCCTCATCAACGACATCCTGCTGCACGAGTTACGGCGGCGGATATACAAGACCCAGGATAAGCCGGCGGCTTGTGACGACATCGTCGGCTGGGAACAGATCGAACGGATCATCGACATCAACCAGCAGCCGATCGGCCGGACGCCGCGGAGCAACCCGGCGACCTACACCGGTGTTTTCGACCATATCCGCGAGCTTTATGCTTCGACGGTCGAAGCGAAAATGCGCGGTTACCAGAAAGGCCGTTTTTCCTTCAACGTCAAGGGCGGTCGCTGCGAACGGTGCGGCGGCGACGGCGTGATCCGGATCGAGATGCTCTTCCTTCCCGACGTGTACATCCCCTGCGAGGAATGCAACGGGTCCCGGTACAACTCGGAGACCCTGGAAGTCAAATACCGCGGGAAGACGATCGCCGACGTTTTGAACATGACCGTCGACGAAGCCCTGGAGTTTTTCGATAAGATCCCGGCAATCAAGAACCAGCTTTCGACGCTAAGCGCCGTCGGGCTCGGATACATCAAACTCGGCCAGAGCGCCACGACGCTTTCGGGCGGCGAGGCGCAGCGCGTCAAACTTGCGAGTGAATTGCACAAGCGCATCACCGAACGGACCATCTACCTGCTCGACGAGCCGACGACCGGCCTCCATTCCGAGGATGTGAAGAACTTCCTCCAAGTAATCAATTACATCGTCGACCAGGGGGCCACCGTCATCATCATCGAGCATAACCTGCACGTGATCAAGAACGCCGATTACATCATCGATCTGGGACCGGAAGGGGGAGTTTACGGCGGCCAGGTGATTTGCGCCGGCACGCCGGAGGAGGTCATGGGATGCCCCGCGTCTTATACGGGGCAGTACCTGACACAAATCCTGAAATAAGGGTGATAAGTCTTTTGGCAAGGTATGTTTTCTATATGATTGCCAGCATTTCGTTTTATGTCTTAATCAGCGAGATCATCAAGGTCCTGGATATTTTCCTGCCCGCCACCGGGATAATCTTGACCGTTTTGTTCGCAGCGGCGGTCGTCGCCTATGACATAAATAAAACCGCCATATCCTTCGGCTGCTATCTGGCTTTCGTTGCCGTGTTCCTTTTGTTTCGCCGGCGGCCGGAGAACAATGCGAATTTTGCATTTTATTTATGGAAATGGTTTAAAATAATAGGTAGCAACCGCACCGTGTTCATCAACGTCTTCGGAAACCTGCTGCTCTTCCTTCCCGTCCTGATCTACGTCAGGAACCGCTACGATTACCTCATCGCTTTGGGATTGATCCTGTTGTTTGAGGGATTGCAGTATGTGACCGGACGGGGCGTCTTTGATGTCGTCGACATCTTCCTGAATGCGGCGGGAGTGACGGTTGGAAAAGCGATCGCGATGGTGAGCGGGCGACTTCGCGCCCATAATAATGAAAGGAGAACCGTCGGAACTTGAATGTGACGACGGTATGAGCCATGGATAAAGAGAAAAACACCGGCGAAACGCCGGAACAAAATACGCCGGTGCCGCCGGATGAAAAGGAAACGCCGGATTTGTCTCACGAGCAGCTGGAAAAGCTCATCCAACGTTATCGGGAGGCGGGCGGCAGCGAAGGCGGGAAAATAAAGACCGCGCGGGTGCGGATCAAGAGACCATCCTGGAAACAATTATTACTGTCCTTGCTTGTGAGTTATTTGGTCGACTTGTTCCTGACCGTCGCCTTAAGCGGTTATCTGGGGTTTGCGGAGCACGACTGGTTGAGCATCGTGTTATTCAGTTTGATCTTCACGACGACCGAGGCGTTACTCAGGATGGTCGTGATCAGGTTTGTGACGAAGCTGTTCATGATGTCATTCGGGATGATTTCGATCCCGATCACGATTCTTTCGTTTGTGTTCGCGACCCTGGTCACGCCGGGACTGGTTATCGAATCGACCGGACGGTTGATCCTGTTCTTCATCATCTTCATGATCATCAGACTATTGTTTAGAATATTCATGATGCGAAAGAGCATCATAAACCAACTGCGGGGTACGAAAAATGACTAAAAACGCGAAATTAAACAAAATCGCAATGGCCGTCGTCATCGTCCTTATGATGTTTCTGACGGGCTGCGGCGTCCGGAAGTCGGTTGATTCCGCCGGCAACGAGATCACGATCATCGAGCGGGAAGCTTTTTCCCTGTTCGGCTGGCGCAACGTTTACTGGTATGCGATCATGATCATAACTGGTTTGACCCTTGCCTTCCTTTTCGGCCTGTATATCGCCGGGAAGATCGGCTTCGACAAAAACGCCCTTTATGACGGCATCATCTTCGGGGCGTTGCTCGGGATCCTGGGCGCCCGCTTGTGGTATGTGGCGTTTGCCTGGGATGAGGGCAATTTCACCTTTGCCAAGATCTTCACGGGCTTTCTCGATGAGGAAGGCGGACTCGCCATCCACGGCGCCGTCTTCGCGGCCGGGATCTTCGCTTACTTTTTCGCCAAAAAACGCAAACTCGACATTTATAAACTCGGCGAGATGTTCGCGCCCGGGTTTTTGATCGGCCAGGTGTTCGGCCGCTGGGGCAACTTCTTTAACCAGGAGGCGCACGGCGGACCGATCGCAAGCACGGTGGCGGAAGGCCGCGCCTTTCTGGAGAGACTCCATCTGCCGCGTTTCATCATCGACCAGATGTACATCCGCGAAAACGGCGTGACCACCTACATGCATCCGACATTCCTGTATGAGTCGTTGTGGAACTTCGTCGGCTTGATGATCATCATCATCGTCCGCCGGTTTTCGAAGAAATACTGGATGGGAGATGCGGTGTTGTTTTATCTCGTCTGGTACGGCGCCGGCCGGTTCATGATCGAATCGATCCGCACCGACGCCCTGACTTTCAAATTGTTCGGAATGACGTTCCGGACGGCGCAGGTCGTCTCGGTCATCATGATGATCGCCGGGCTCACGTTATTCATCCTCCGGCGCGTGTTCAAAATCTATCCCCGTTCCTACATTGAAATCGTAAACGAGGTAAAGGCGCAGAAACAAGCGGCGGCACAAAACTAATTGGAGGTTTCGCAATGTACGATGTTGTGATCGTCGGGGCCGGCCCGGCCGGCATGACGGCGGCGATATACGCTTTAAGGAACAACATGCGCGTGGCGCTCGTGGAGAAGAACGTTCCCGGCGGCGTCGTCGTGACCACGGCGGTCGTGGAGAACTACCCGGGGTTTGCGAAAATCGAGGGTCCCTCCCTCGCCTACGCGATGTTCGAGCAGGCGACATCGCTCGGCGCCGAGTATATCGGCGCAACCGTGAACGGGATCAGCGTCCACGACGGCTTTTTCACCGTCACGACCGATAACGAGTCCCTGCGTGCAAAAACGGTCATCATCGCCAGCGGCACCGCGCAAAAACGCCTGGGTGTTCCCGGTGAGGACCGGTATGCGGGCCGGGGTGTCTCGTGGTGCGCGATCTGCGACGGATCGCTGTACAAAGACGAGGATGTGGCCGTGGTCGGCGGCGGAAACAGCGCCCTCGACGAGACGATCTACCTCGCCAACCTCGCAAGCAAGGTCTACCTCATCCACCGACGCGACCAGTTCCGGGCCGAGAGGAGTCTTGTGGACAGGGTGCGGGAACTGAAGAACGTGGAACTGGTTCTAAACGCCCGGGTCGTGGAATTCTTCGGCGCCGACACGCTGCAGGGCGTGACCGTCGAAAACCTTGAAACGAAAGAGCAGAGGCAGCTTGCGGTCAGGGCATGTTTCGAATACATCGGGACGCTTCCCGCGACCGACTTCGTCCGGGATCTTGGGATCCTGGCGGAGAACGGTTATATCAAGGTGGACAAGAATTGCGAGACGGCAATCAAAGGCCTGTTTGCCTGCGGCGATGTCATCGACAAAGACGTCCGGCAGATCGCGACCGCGGTCAGCGACGGGGCGATCGCCGCGCTGAACGCGATAAAATATTGTAACCGGTAGGATGAGATGTCGTTTTCAGGCGATGTAAAGAAAGAATTAAGCAGCATCCCGCTGAATGATTGCTGCCTCAAGGCCGAACTCTTCTCCGCCGTCCGGATGCGCGCCGACATCAATCGCGTTCCCGGTGGCGCCGTTATCTCGTTTTCCACGACGCAAAACACTGCCGCACGGCGAATCATCTTCTTGCTTAAGAAGATCTACGACGTCAGGGCCGACTTGAAAATAAAAAGCAAGAAAGATGTCGACGAGAAATCCTTCTACCGCATCAGCTTTACGGACGAAGGCGAAGCGATCCTCCGGGATCTGGGCATCGTCGCTCCTGACGGAAACATGTCCGATGCCGGTTACCGGTTTGAAAACGACTGCTGTAAGGCGAGCATCCTTCGCGGCGCCTTCCTGGCCCGGGGTTCGATCAACGATCCCCAAGCTTCGGACTACCATCTGGAGATAACCGCTCCCGACGAAGGGGAGGCCCGGATGCTTCTGGAGATCCTTAAGGAGATCAGCATTGAGGCGAAAACGGTCAAACGGCCGAAAGGCATCGTCGTGTATATCAAAAAAGGCGAGCAGATCGCCGACTTTCTGAAATACGTCGGCGCCAGCAACGCCCTGTTCGCTTTCGAGGATATCCGGATCAAGAAGGATCTGAGCAATTACGTCAACCGGATCATGAACTGCGACGTCGCCAACGAACAGAAGGCGATCGCCACCGCCGCTAAGCAGCTTGAGCACATCGAGTTTCTCGAAAAGCATTACGGATTCGTCAACCTCACGCCGCGGCTGATCGACGCGATCATCCTACGGACGCATTATCCCGACGACTCCCTGTCGCAGTTGAGCGAGAAATCGGTCGAAACAGTCAACCGCTATATCTCCAAGTCCGGTCTGAGCCATTGTTTCCGCGACATCGAGAGACTGGTGGAAAAAATAAAAAAAGAATAAGCACTGGCTTATTCGAGTTTGTTGAAGTCGAAGAGTTCGCTGATGTTCACGCCCAATTCCTTTGCGATTTTGGCGATGTTCTTCAAGGTGATGTTTTTTTCTGCCCTTTCGATCTGGCCGATGTAGGTTCGGTGCAATCCGGCTTCGTATCCCAGTTCTTCCTGCGACAAACCTTTCCGCATGCGTAATTGCCTGACGCGTTTGCCGAACAACACATTGATGTTTTCTTTGTTCATGCCGTTCACCTTTTTATTATCATACAATAAAAGGTGGAATAATTCGACAGACTATAAGTAGCAGGAGCGTTAAAATATGAAAAACATTGGCATTGACATCGTCGAGAACGTAAGGTTTGATTCCTTCATTGATAACCCGCGCAAATATTCCCGGATTCTTTCGGACAAAGAAAAAGACTTGTTTGCGCGCATCACAAACAAGTCCAGGAAACGGGAGTTCTTAGCCGGCCGGTTCGCCGCCAAGGAAGCGGTCATCAAGGCCCTTGCGCATAGCGGCTATTCCTTTAAATATACGCGTATCAGCGTCCTGAACGCTCCGGACGGTTCGCCCTATGTCGAGCTGGAAGATTGTCCTGCGGTGAAGATATTGTTGTCCCTGTCGCATGGCAAGGAAAACACGGTTGCTGTTGCCGTTTTAGTTGACAAAGACGAGTGACTCGTCTTTTTTTTAATCGATGTCGTGATCGGCGGTAAACAAGGTGGAAATGCAAATGATTCCGGCCACGCCGACCAAGGCATAAATGATCCTTGATATCACGACGCTGATATTGTCAAAGATGAAGGCTACCAAGTTGAAGTTAAACAAGCCGATTAGTCCCCAATTGAGCGCGCCGATGATTACGACGATTAGCGCTATTTTTTGTAAAACATTCATTCCGATTCCTCCTTATCGTTATTATTAGTATTTTTTGAAATTATATACTTTTTCATGTCATAAACTGCGCGTCGCGCCGCGAATACCGGAAAGCTTTTCCGGTTTTTATGATAAAGATACTCTAAATTAATGACGTCGAAGAATATTCGCAAACATTATACACATAAAAGCCCATTTCTCGTCATATTATTATATAGCAAAAACGGGAGGTATTTGATGAGCGAACCTGTTAGACAAAAACTTAATAACAAGTTTTTGACGATCATATGCATGTTGTTATTGGGCGTGACGCTGCTGATTCTCGGCGGCTGTGGCGGCAAAGAAAAACCGGATAAGGTGTTTGCGAAGGAATTGACCAGAAGTTCGTCGTATAAAGTCGAAGGTTTGATGGAATCGTATTACGACACGGGTCGTAAACGCAACGATTTCATGGTTTTGTATAAAAATCCGGGTCTGATCAAGGTGGTGATCAAACCCGAGGGAAGCAATGACAAGCAAATAATTTTGAAAAACAGCGATGGGGTCTACATCCTCATTCCGGCCGTGAACAAGAACTTCAAGATCCAGAGCGATTGGCCGGAAAACGCCAGTTATCCGTACTTGTTGCAATCGCTCGCGAAGGACATCGCCAACGATCCCGAGGTTTTGACGACCGAGGATGAGAACACCTTCACAGTCGAGACGAAAACGAAGATGCACGCCGACGCCGTGCCCGTCAAGCAGAAGATCATTTTCAACAAGGATACCAACCTGCCGACCGAGGTGCTGGTCTATGACGAAAACGACAATCTCTACATCAGGACGGTCTTCTCCAACATCAACCTCAATTACAATATTTCCGACGACGAGTTCGACCTCGAAAACAGCATGACCACGGTCCGGATCGAGCTTGGCGACGGCATCGCCTACGAAGGCCGGGAAATCGCCTATCCGCGTTACTGCCCCGAGGGTGTCTCGCTGTTGACGGAAAAGACGACGCAGAACACGGAACGGACGGAAGTGCTGTCAATCATGGTTTACGGCAACGAGCCGGGATTCACCATTATCCAGGAATTCGTCAACGACCAGGAAGCGATGCGCTACCAGGAGGAAAAGGGCGATATCCTCATGGTGATGGGGGTCTGGGCGATCCTGAAAACCAATTCGATTTCGTTGTTCTTTAACGGGATTGAGTATACGGTAGCATCCGACGATCTGACGGCCGACGAACTCATAAAAATCATTCAAAGTTTTATGACTACTGACGAAAAGTAACCTCATTCCCAAAATAATAATAAAAAACAAAAAGTTTCTTGATATAAGAGACTTTTTTTAGTATAATATATAATGCTTGATTAATAATAGCGAAAGGAGCATGTTTTTACCGGCAGGTAAAGACGGTACTATATGAATAGGAAGTTAAGCGTAAAAAAGCAAACAAGCCATAAAGTAATTATATTCTGGTCGATGATCGGCTTTTTGACGCTGGTCTTTATCACGGCGATCATCATTTTATTCATTAACTCCCGTTCAGCGCGCTCATTCGACGACATTCGTAACCTTTACGAGGATGAAATCTTCCAAAAAACCGGCTCCTATTACGTCTATGTGTACAGCAAGATCGACGAAAAAGCCGATCTTGACAAGGCGGAAGAATTGGAAGAACTCATCGTCACATATATGACATACGCGAAAAGAAACTCCGACGCACAGCGGATTTACGGCATGAATGCCGACAGTTATCGCAACAAAAGCGCGGTACAAGAGAATGCAACCACCAGCGTCGTTAACAAGACGCGATTCGCTGACCTCGTTATAGGGAAAGAGGACATCCCGATCCTGATGCTGATTGAAAACAATCGGGTGAAGAGCGTATATAAGACGGAAAAGGAGATTCGCGAGGTTCTGGAAAATGCGATGAACCCCTAATATATAGATACGAGAGGTTGTCCATGGCGGAAATATTTGCTTGACATTAACGACAATATGTGATAATATAATATGGCTTATCCGGAGTAGTACTCAAGAGGCTGAAGAGGTGCCCCTGCTAAGGGCATAGATCGGAATAAACCGGTGCGAGGGTTCAAATCCCTCCTACTCCGCCATATGGCCCGTTGGAGAAGCGGTTTAACTCACATGCCTTTCACGCATGCACACACGGGTTCGAATCCCGTACGGGTCACCATATGACCAACAGAGTTGGCTTTTTGCCGACTTATTTTTTTAGGTAAAAATATTTATCGGAAATGGAGCGACATGGCAAAAAAACTTATTGAATTAAGGAATATCGTTAAGTCATTCGACGGCGAGGTCGTCGTCGACAACATCAATCTCTATATCAACGAGAACGAGTTTGTCACTCTAGTTGGTCCGTCGGGATGCGGGAAAACAACGATGTTGCGTATGATCGGCGGGTTTGAAACCCCGGATTCCGGCGAAATCATTCTGAACGGCGAGGTCATCAACAACATCCCACCGTACCAGCGGCCGGTCAATACCGTTTTTCAGAGGTACGCCTTGTTCCCGCATTTGAACGTTTTTGACAACGTCGCTTTTGGCTTGCGTAATTACAACCGCGTTTATGAGGAACTGAAGAGCAACGTGCGCCGCAAGTACGAAAACGAGCGGAAGACGCTGCAGACGCGTCTGGGCCAGAAGATCACGCGCGAAGAACGGGCGGAGATCAAGAGCCGGCTGAAGGAAATAAAGAAAGAAATCGCGGAGAAAATAGCCGAAGAAAGGGAAAAACTCCTGGAAAAGAAATTGGAGGATATCGAGACCCTTTACGGCAAGAAGATAAAAGACCTGGAAGAAAAAATCGAACTCGAGGAACAAAAGGAAGACGAGGTCGAAGCCGCCCGGGTGGCGTTGGAAGAACTGGAGGCGAAGATCCAGGAGGAAATCGCGGCGAAGAAAATTGCGAAAGGCAAAGTCAACGGCAAGTACGCCAAGGAACTGGCGGAATTGCGGAAGATCGTCAATCGCGAAAAACTCGAGCATTTGCGCCAGCAGTTGAAGGAAGTCAACCGCCGTTACCAGGACGAGCTGAAGGCGGCCAAATCGCTGATGCTGAGCAAGCATCATATCGAAGAGGCGGTTTTCGAGGTGCTGAAGCTGGTGAAGCTGGAAGGCCTGGAATACCGGAAGATCAACAGCCTCAGCGGCGGCCAGCAACAAAGAGTCGCCATCGCCCGCGCCATCGTGAACAAGCCGAAAATCCTCTTGCTTGACGAGCCGCTTGCGGCTTTGGATTTGAAATTGCGGCAGAACATGCAGTACGAACTGAAGGAGATGCAGCGGAAACTGGGCATCACCTTCATCTTCGTGACGCATGACCAGGAAGAAGCCCTGACGATGTCCGATACCGTCGTCGTCATGGACAAGGGTCGGATTCAGCAGATCGGCACTCCGGAAATGATCTACAACGAGCCGAAGAACCGGTTTGTCGCCAGTTTCATCGGCGAAAGTAATATCATCAGGGGTCGCTACCTTGGTAATAAAAAGGTGGAGTTCATGGGATCGGTCTTTGACTGCGTCGACGAGAACTTCGAAGTCGGTGAGCCGTGCGACGTCGTCATCCGGCCCGAGGACTTCGATATCGTTCCCCTTGAGCAGGCGAAACTGATCGGCGTCGTTGACGCCACCGCCTTTCTCGGCGTCCACTTCGAGATCTGCGCCATCGTCCAGGGGCAGGAATTCGTCATCCACCAATACGAGAACGTTAAGGTCGGCGATAAGATCGGCCTTTCCGTCGATCCCTATGAAATCCATTTGATGAAGGTGGACAAGGATGAAGCGGTTTAGTCGGTTCGCCTGGCCGTATTTCCTCTGGATGCTCGTGTTCACCGTCGTCCCGATCATCCTGTTGCTGATCATATCGTTTCTTGATATGCGGTCCCTTAATTTCAGCACGGCGAAATTCAGTCTTGCCGCTTTTTCCAAGAACTTTAATTCCGTCTATATCAGCGCGTTCTTAAAGTCGATCGAGCTGGCGGCGATCGCGACGGTGCTTTGCATCATCATCGGCTACCCGATCGCCTACATCGTCTCGAATCTTAACATTGCGAATAAGTTTTCTTTCCTGTTGATCCTGATTATGCCGATGTTCACGAACATGCTTCTTAGGGTCAACACGATCAATAAGCTGTTACGTCCGGAAAGTCTTTTAAAGAACCTTTTCGGCATCAGTCTGAATATCAGCGGATCGGAGACCGCGGTCATTCTGGTCATGGTGCTCATGTACCTGCCGTTCATGGTCTTTCCGATCTTCACCGTCCTGGAAAAAATCGATCCGTCCCTGTTGGAGGCGAGTCGCGACCTGGGCGCCAACAACTTCAAAACCTTTCTGAAGGTGACCCTTCCCTTGTCTTTGAAAGGCATCAGCAGCGGGATCATCATGGTCTTCCTGCCCTGCGCCACCAGTTTCACCATTCCCTATATCGTATCGGAGGGGAATCTGAAACTGATCGGAAACATCATCGAGGACAAGATGGGTCTCGGCAACGTCATCAGCACCGATTACCCGGGCGGGAGCCTGCTTTCGATCGTAATCCTGATCGCGGTGATGGGCTCGCTATGGCTGATCAGTAAGATCGACGCCGAGGGGGAGACGCTGTTATGAATAACGTCGTACGCGTACCCGTTCCGAAATGGACGCGGATCAGAAAGCGGGCATACGGGATTGCGAAACTCGTATTCCTGTTCGTCGTGATCATGCTCCTTTATTTCCCGATCATCGTCATCATCATCCAATCGGTGAATCAAAATGCCCAGGGAACCTATTTTTCCGGGTTCACGCTGGACTGGTACAAACAGATGTTCCAGGACACAAACCTGATGATAGCCATCCGAAACACGATCTCGGTCGCGGTTCTGGCCACGGTTATCTCCACGATCCTCGGGACGTTCTTCGCGCTCGGCATCAACTCGCTTCAAAACAAACGCCGGCGTCAGATGATCATCCTTAACAACGTCCCGGTGCTGAACGCCGACGTCGTTACTGGCGTTTCCCTGTTCTTCATCTTCAAATTTTTCGGCATCATCGTCGGTAACGAATTCATCCTTGGCTACGAGACGATGCTCGTGGCCCATGTGTTCTTCTGCATCCCCTACGTGGTCCTAAGCATCCTGCCGAAATTAAACGAGGTAGACAAGAACCTCTATGACGCGGCCGTCGATCTCGGATGCACCCCGCTGGGTGCCCTGATGAAGGTCATCATTCCCTCCATCCGGACGGGAATCTTTACCGGAGCGCTTTTGGCCTTCACCATGTCGTTTGACGATTTCGTCATCAGTTACATGGTGGCGGGCGAGGAAGTAAAGAATTTCTCGATGTGGATTTACGCGAGCCAGCGCGCGTCCGGCCGGGTTCTGGCCTGGCCGAAGGCCTACGCTTATAACGCGATCATATCGCTTGTGGTGTTGTTGATCCTGATCGTATACAACATCGTATTGATAAAGAAACAAAAAAGAGAAAGAAAGGTGCGTGTTAATCTAAGTTGAAAAAAATGGCGTTTGTTTTGACTCTTGCTTTCGTTTTGGCTTTGACGGGCGGCTGTGACCGCAGGGAAAAGCTGTACGTCCTTAACTGGTACGATTACATCAACGAAGACCTTGTCAAGGAATTTGAAAAGGAATTCGGGGTGAAAGTCGTTCTGGACTCTGTCACTTCCAATGAGTCGATGTATAATAAGATCGAAACACGGGCGGGAAAATACGACATCGTCATCCCAAGTGAGTACATGGTGGATAGGATGTGCCGGGACGGGATGCTGAATGAACTTGATTTCTCTAAGATCCCCAACTACGACGTTAACAACGTTGATCCGAAACTCCAGGAACTTCGCGACCAATACTTCCGGGAGCAACAGAAGTACTCCGTTCCTTATTTCTGGGGTACGCTTGCCATCATGTACAATAACGCCAAACCCGGCATCAAGGAATTGGTCGAGGAACACGAATGGGCGGTTTTCTTTGATCGGAGCATCATTCCCGCTAACGTATCCGTCGGCATGTACGACTCAAGCCGCGACGCCGTCGCCGCCGCGCTTTTCTACCTGAACCAAAGTTCCAACCCGACGAGCGTCAGCGAACTGGACGCGGCGGAAACCGCGCTCGTGAACTTCAATTATGATTTCTGGGGAACCGACAATATCAAGGACGTGATCTTGACCGGAAACCTCGACATCGCGCTGGTTTATTCCGGCGACTATTTCGACACGGTGTTCTATGCACAGGAAATCGGCAGCGAGATCACCTTTGGAATGCACGTGCCGACCAATCGAAACAACGTCTGGTTCGACAACTTCGCTATTCCCGTCACGGCCACGAAGATCGACCTGGCGCACGCCTTCATCAATTTCTTTCTCGATCATGACAACGCCCTGGAAAACGCGGTATATGTCGGCTACTGCCCGACCCTCCACAATGTCTATGAGGAATTGCTGGAAAACGAAGACCTGCAAGATATCGTCCATCACCCCGGCTACTATCCCGGCAACGTCGAGAACGCCGAAGTGTATGTGATGCTCGAACGGGAAATCGCCGAGCGCATGGATTACATATTGACACGCGCGCGCAGCAAGTAAAACGATATAGCGGCCAGTAAGGCCGCTTTTTTGTGTAAAAAATGGTTGTCCGGGAATGCTAATTATTGTATAATTAATGGGAAAGAGGTGTGCAATGGTAAAAATCATCAACTTTTCAAAAACTTATCCTGGCGGAAAACTGGCGGTCGATGACATCTCGCTCGAGGTCGTGCCCAGCGAGATCTTCGGCTTTATCGGTCATAACGGCGCCGGGAAAACGACGACGATCAAGTGTATGGTCGGGATACTCGACTTTGAGAAGGGGGACATCCTCATCAACGGCAAATCCATCAAAAAGGAACCGATCGCCTGCAAGTACGAGATCGCCTATCTTCCAGACGATCCGAATCTTTATGACAACCTGACGGGGATCCAGTATCTTAACTTCATCAGCGATATTTACAAAATCTCCAACGAACAAAGAAACGCGGATATTAAAAAATACTCCGAGTTGTTCCTGATCGATAAGAACCTCGGCGATACTATTTCATCCTACTCGCACGGAATGAAACAAAAACTTTCGCTCATTTCCGCCCTGGTTCGCCGGCCGAAACTATACGTCCTGGACGAACCGTTCGTCGGCCTTGACCCGAAGATGGCTTACCTGATGAAAGAGATCATGCGCGAGAAATGCCAGGAAGGCGCGAGCATTTTCTTCTCGACGCACGTCCTGGAGGTCGCGGAAAAACTATGCCACCGCGTCGCCATCATCAAGCAGGGAAAAATTGTCACCGTGGGAACCATGGAAAGCGTGAAGGGCGATAAATCGCTTGAGGATATCTTCCTGGAGTTGTACGACCATGAGTGAATTATGGCTGCTCCTGAAGGCTAATGTCATTAACACGCTGAGACTCAACAAAAAGATCAGCAAAAGCCAGATAATTCCTGTGTCCCTCCTTGCTTATGCCGGATTTCTGGCGCTCGGGTTTTTTTACATATATTCATTAAAATCCGTCTATGTTGAGCTAGGCGCCCCGCAAATGATCCTAATTGAGGGTATAACGCTCGGCTTCCTTTTAATCATCCTGTTGACGATCAGCGTTGCGAACGGCTATATCTTTCGTTGCCGGGACTTTGATCTGCTCATGTCCCTGCCGGTCCGCACGCAGTCGATCGTCGCGAGCAAGATCGTGTTTTTGCTCGGGATGAATTACTTGTTTTTCTTTATCCTCTATTGCCCGACGATCTATTATTACCTGTTGCACAATCAGGCGTCCTTTGGCTTCTATTTGATGATCCTGCCGACGTTTCTGTTTATGCCCATGCTTCCGATCGCGGTATCGGGACTGATTTCGTATCTATTGGGATTTATCCCAATCAAGAAGAAATACAGGTCGATTCTATTCTCGATCCTGTTGATCGGGCTGGTCGTCGCGTTTTTCCTCGGGCAGTTCCTGTCGATAGATTCGTCCAATTCGATATTCAATAGTATCGGCGTATTGCTCGGCAAAATCAATTACCCAGGAGAACTCGCGGTAAAAGGCATGACTGGAGATATCGAGAGCTACCTGATTTTCATCGCAATCTCCGTCCTTCCGCTCATCGGGTTTATTTATCTCGTCGCCGCCAACTATCTGAAGACCAACAACCGCAGCCTTCAAAGCGAGGTCAATAAGACATTTGTCCTGAAGGAGATACGGGGCAGCAGCCCAACGAAGGCCCTGATCGGAAAGGAGTTACGCCGGTACTTAAGTTCGACGATTTATGTTACGAACACGATCATATCGCCGATAATGTCTCTGCTTATCATCGTGATATACATCATCCTGCGCGGACGCATACCGGAATTTGAAGCATTCAATGACTATATTCCGGCGATTTTGCTTGTCGGGATCGTCTTTACCCTGTCAATGACCTCGACGACGGGTGCCTCGATTTCCATCGAAGGCAAACAGTTCTGGATTCTAAAATCGCTGCCTTGCCCGGAAAGACAGGTTTTCTTCGCCAAGATCTTCGTTAACCTGATCATCAGCGTTCCCATCCTGGTCATCGACGTGATCGTCAGCCTCGCGTTTCTAAGAATTACCGCGCTCCATGCCGTTTTTATCTTCCTCACCGCGTTGTTCATGCTTCTTTATACAAGTCTTATCGGACTGTATGCCAATTTGCTTGCGCCGCGGTTTGATTACGATAACGACGCGAAGGCCGTGAAGCAAAGCATGAGCGCCTTTCTGACGATGGCCTTCGGGACGGTAGCGACGGTGATTTTGGGAGCCAGCGGTTACGGATTGTACCTTGCTTTCAATGGCGGAATCGCCATGTACGCCCTGTTAACCGTCATTGCCTTCGCGTTCGCGCTGGTCAGTTACCTTTTGCTTCATTATCACGGCACGAAACTTTATCGGAAACTTAGCGTATAAGCGGCCTTGGGCCGCTTTTTTTCTTTTCGGAAAAATAGGAGAAAATCATCTTGCAAAATGAGCGGAAATTTAGTATAATTAATAATGCCTTGTCAAACAGGGGTATAGTTCAATGGTAGAACAGCGGTCTCCAAAACCGTTAATGAGGGTTCGAATCCTTCTACCCCTGCCAGATGGCGATTGTGGCGAAGTGGCTTAACGCACCGGATTGTGGCTCCGGCATTCGTGGGTTCGATTCCCATCAGTCGCCCCATACGCTAGGATAGCTCAGCTGGTAGAGCAATTGATTCGTAATCAATAGGTCGTAGGTTCGAATCCTATTCCTAGCACCATATTGAATGCATAGGTTTG
>DGDS01000014.1:0-361 GCA_002385575.1 Caryophanales bacterium UBA3946
GAAAAAAACGAAAAATGCAATCCCGTAAACGTTTCATTTCCTGGTAATAAAAAAAACGGGCGCTGGCCCGTTCATTTACTTGAAAGAGTCTGCTTCCTTTCCCAGCGCGCGACCCTCTTTTTGATTCCAAAAGCGACGGCTGCTGCAATCATCGCTCCGGCCACGGCAGTAACCACCGTCGTCGGCGTTTTTTTCGTCCGGCGGTAAAGGATCTCTCCCACCCGGCTAACCGTAAGCAACCCGCCGCTTTTCTTCAGATTGATCTGAAACCTTTTAAGCGATTCTCCCGCTTCCAGGATCTCGATTTCGCCGATCTTACATTCGCTTTGCCCGCAAATGATAACCTCGAGGAGTTCGATTT
>DGDS01000014.1:518-26208 GCA_002385575.1 Caryophanales bacterium UBA3946
GTGTATAAGAGACAGTGATAACCTCGAGGAGTTCGATTTCCTTATAAATGCGGTTCCCGACCTGATAGACCAGGCACAGTCTCACCCGGTACTCATCGTCGGGATCAAGGCCGCTCAGATAAATATTATTATTGGCGAGACTGTATTTTTTCCTTACCTCGTCTCGATTTGACATAGCGACAACCGCAAAGTACCGGGCGGTCGCCGCCGCATCGTCCAGCTCTCCCGTAAATTCAAATCCCCCGGTCGCGATCAATCGCAGTTCCGGCGCCGGCTTGAGCACGTTGACGGCGATGGTCTGGTCGAGGTTGTGACTGAAATAATCGTTTCCGCGCTTATAATTGATTTTCTCCAGCCGGTAATAATAAATTCCGCTATCTGCGGGAGCGCGCAGGCGCGCGTCGATCGTCTTCTTCCCCCTGTCCACAAGCAAATCATCGACTTCCTCACCGTTTACAATGATGCTTATGATCTCGCAATCCCCGATCTCCGCGCAGGCGAAGCATAAGGAAAAAAGCGAACCGATGCCGGTCTCAATATCCCATGATTGCACGGCGTGGTCGGTAAAACGTAATTGGTTGGAGGCGACGCTGAACCGGACGCGGCAGACCTCGCCGCTGGCGCCGCGCAATTCCAGCAGGTGCTCGCCTGCTGCCTCGACGGGATGGTTGTTGATGATCTTTCCACCGTCAAGATAAGCGATGCCGGTGAAGCGCAGGCGATAGCCCAGCGGGTAGATCCCATCCTCGTCAACATTCGCTTCCAGCTGGACCTCCATTTTCCGCGTGATCGCAAATTCCAGTCCGGCGGCGGTGGCGTAAATGTATTTTCGCTGATATTGACCATAAACGGCCGGATCGAAGTACGGTTCGCTTTCCTCCCTGAGCAGGCGGGCGGGTCCGAACAGGGTATGCACCTCGTCCCGGTAAGTGATGTCCGGACAATGATACTCCGGCGGCCGGAAATCCTGCAAACAGGCCACATCCAGCAACAACCCGCCTTCCGCGGTCAAAAGGGTCACGGCGTCGGCGCGGATACGGACGGATGTGGCGGTCGGATAGGTAAAGACGTACTCGCAGACAAAGGTGTAGGTGTTATATATATAGCCTTCCGTCGCCGTGAACAGCGCCAGCCGGTTGAGCTCCGAAAAATGGGCGCTGATGATCCGTTTCCGGAAATCCTCGCGGTGCAGGGTGGTGAGGTCTTCAGCAAACTTATAAACGCGATTGGTCAGGACCAGGAAGAGCCGGTCCTTATAATAGTTAAACGCAACGATCGCGTCGATCGAAGCCAGCACGCGATAATTCTCGATTTCCATATTCTGATCAAGGATGGCTACAAATACCGTGTCGTTATATTGGCCGCCGTTTCCGAAGTCGCCCCCGCCGCCCGGGACCTTATGCCCGGCAAGGAAAAGGCGTCCCCCGTTCCCGGTGATGGCAGTAAAACACTCGTTTCGCTCTCCCCCATAAACGGCGAGATCGACAAGGTTGAAATTACCGTCAAACCGCGCCACAAACCCATCCTCGCCGCCCAGTTCCTTCCCATCTGCCGCTGCGAGGAAACTTTCGTCCTGATAGTCCGTAACGCCCCCGGCGACGTAAATATCATTTTCGCAATATACATCCCAGCGCGCACCGATGGGATTGGTAAACAAAACGCTGTGGTAAAGGGTATTTCCGTCTTTATCGCAGGCCAACAAATGCAAAATCCCCGCACGGCGGTAAAAAAGCAAACATCGCCCGTTATGCTCAGCCAAACGGTAATCGTCATCAAGTTCGACCTCCCGCCGCCACGTCCCTGTCCGCGTGGATAGAACGTAGCCGTTTTCGTTTTGTAGCAGACGGTAGCCTTCCGCCTCCGCAAGCACCGTTTCCGCCTCTTTATGTGCGACGATGATGGTCAGATAATCGTCATTAGGGGCGACGTTGGCGAACAGACACGAGATAAACAGAAACAACGTCTTAAACATGACCGATCCCCCGTTTGCCGGCGGGCACGAACCCACCCGCCAAGGCGCCAATGATAAGCGCAGATAGCAGCAGGAACACCCCACCGCTCCGGCTTTTCTCTGCAACAGTACGCTTAGAGAAATGCACCGTGGGCGCCGCGATAGCTCCTTTTGGAGTCGGAACGTAACTGAAGGTAAGGGGCGACGGCGGATTGACGCCGCTCCATTCATTATCGCACTCGCTTAAGTAGGCGACGGAAAAGAAGACGGAACTGCGTTCGCCACCCGCGCCCACGATCTCCAGGATGTAATTACCCGGCTCGGTAACGGCATGGCCGATGCGGATTGGCTTTCCGTTCAGGTAGCCGTCGCCGTTAAAAAAGAGCGTATATCCGACATCATAGGTAGCGCCGCTTTTCACGTTGAAATACGGACGGTAAATCAGTTTTACCGGCAAATATACATCATACCCGGGCGCGCTAAAGCGCTCGATATTCACATAAATGCCGAACGGAGCGAGGATACCGCTGGTCACATCAGTTACCGTCAATCGGGAAGACGCGGGCCGGCCGTTGAAGGTGACGTCGTCGTTTTCGATGACGATTCTCTCCAGGTCGGTCACATGGGTCATCCGCTTGATCCGTATCAGACCGGCAATGCGCAAGACCTTCTTGTCACCGGAAAGGGAGGCATGGATGATCTCTCCGGCTTCCGTGATATGGAGGCCGATGATATAGGGCGAGTCAGATATAGGAATCGTCTTGTCAAACTTCCGGTTAAGGGTGGTTCCGGTCAGGGCAAGGTACAACCGGTCCTGTCCGCCGACCGCGCCGACGGCATAGATCGCAACGTCATGATCGCGGGCGCGAATCATCAGGTCCGAGACAACCATTCCATCTGGTAATTCCAGTTTATCGGTAATCGCGATTTTCAAAGCGTCATCATACCGGCAATAATCGATATAAGGCTTCGTGTAATGCGTCCGCGTCACGAAAAAATTCCCGACGGCGCCGTAAACTGGAAGCTCGGTCCCTTCATACGGGGCGAATCCCTTGAGTTCCAGTTCCGGTGTGATCGCGATCAGGCCGGAAAACCTCGTCAGGCCGGCATATTCGAAGGTGCCTGCGCCAGCGAAACCGACGCTCACGCAAAGCGTTCCGGCGGCCATGGCAGCGCCGCCGAAAGTATCATCGCCGGAATTGCCGAAGGCCCTAAGGCGTATCTCGTCCTCATCCGGCTGCCAGTATCCACATACGATGTCATAATCGGTAGCGAAGCGGAATTTATAATCGCCATCGCGGGAATTGGCGGAAAGGACGAACAGTAACGCGCCATCGTCATAAAAAATGGCGTGACCGAAGTCATTACCGGAACCGTGGATTTCCCGGCGGTATGTGAGGCCGCCTTTGTTATTGAAATGGCAGATGACCGCGTTCCTGCCGGATCCAGCGCTGTCGTAGTCGCCGATCAAGGCAATTCCTCCAGGAAGAAGGCAGGCCGCCGTAAACGAACCATAACGGTCCGGATACATGATGTTCTCCCACATCAGGCTATGATCGTCGTAATAGGCGACGTACATGAAGGCTTCGTTGTACTTTGGACTATACGGATAATGGTCGCGATAAATCGCTCCGTATACGTAATATTCGTCCGCGCTTACGAACAACACGGAAAAAGACTCGAAATCATCCTCGATGCTGATCCGGCCATATGTCTTCTCGATGTCGTAACCGGTCGTAAGGTCCCCGGAATCCGTGATGACGACTTCGCCCGTATCTACCGTGCCCGTTTCCCGGTCCCGAAATGTCACGGGGTAACGACCTGGCTGGTTCCATGCGACGGTTCCTTCAATGATTTCCGTTCCGCCCAAAGCAAGCCCTTCATCATCCAGCGTTCCCGTCTCCGTCACGACCGTATGGGCGTTCAGGCGAATTCCCGCAATAATCGTTACGATCATGGCAGCCAGTAATAGGTTTCGCATCCTTCCACCTCCGCCCATATATTTATTGAACAGCCGCGTTTTCCGTTTGATAAAAACATAGGGGAAAGGAGCGCCGATGTTGAAAAAGAAAAAACCCTTGCGGGTTTTTTGCATAAATGATCGGACTAGTCGTAATTTCTTTTGATATATTCCATCATCCATTTTTCCATGATATAAAACGGCGCCGGCCCGAATTCAAGGTAAAACTTATGAAACTCATAGTCGTAATTGGTAACGGCGGCGTTTGCCGCTTGGAGTTCGTCGATGAAGCTTTCCTTGAGTTCTTTTAAAAGATAATAACTCAAATAATATTCAAGGAAGTATCCCGGCGTCTCGAGGATCTGGTAGAAAATGTCGTAGGCGTCGGCTTCACTGATCGTGCTAAAGTATTGTTCGATAAAATACTTAAACTGCGGGAAAGCATACCCGTTATAATGAACCTGTATCTCCGCAAGACACAACGCCAGCGCGGTCGCTCGTTCGTTGGCGAGATAGGCCGCATAGAGGTCTCTATTGATGTCGAGGTATTTTCCAACGTATTCTTCGGCATAAATTGCCCAGCCTTCGGAATATCCGATCAGGTCCAACACCATGCGCACATACGGCAATTCACTGTTCTTCATGGCGTTATGCTGGAGCATATGCCCGGGTATGCCTTCGTGGCCAAGCGTGAAGTAAGCCGCGGTCGAATCGCTTGCTATCTCATCCTTCATGTAGATCACTTCCTCCACCTGGGCATCGATCGGCGAAAGCATATAAAACGCCGGAGCCAAATAATCGTTCAGGATGGGGTTGACCGTTTCAAAACGAACGCTTAAGCCTTCGTCAGGAATGGGGAAATCGGCTGCCGCCGCCGAAAGCAGCTGGTTGTAAAGCGCCCGCTCCGTACGGGCGGGAAGGAAACTCGGTTGGATCACATCGTTAATTTTGGAAGGATTCGCGTAAATGTAATCGTAGAGGATGTCGAGTTCCTTATCCAGTTCTTCTTCCAGGTAATCGTAAATATCGTCGATCTCCCAATCGCAGCCGGTCTTATCGAGAACGATCAGTTCGTACAGTTTTGTGCCGTTTTCGAAGCTGCTGAGGCCCTTGTTGGTGTAATTGGTGACCTGGATGTTCTCGAATTCTTCCTGAAGGTATTCGTAGGCATCGATGAAATCCGCGATATGGTTCGCGTGTTGCGCTTTCAATTCGCTTTTCCGGGCGGCGGAAAGGAAAGATGCGGCGTTGATCTTTTCGTTAAAGATCGGAACAAGGAACAACTCGTCCGCCGTGGCGATCTCCTTGCATTGTTCCGCCATCTGGCTATACATGTCCGGCGGAAAACCAAAGCCGCGGCTGACGCGGGCCTTTTCCAGATCCATCATTCCTTCAAAAGTTTCCTGGGTAGTGGAAAGGTAGGCGAAATAATCGTTGATGTCTTTCTCGCTGTTGAAACGATACTCGGCCAAAACTACCGGTAACATGACCTGGTATCCCAGAAGGATCCCGAAATTGGACAAGTGATAGGGATAATTAAAGTACCCGATCGAGTTGTCAATGTCGATGGCGACGATGTCATACGTGATTCTTTGCTCATAGGTCAGGCTTCTGTACCTGATGTTCCGTAATCGTTTCTTTAAGTTGCCCAGTTCCTTGATGCCATCCGCGATTTCCTTCTCGCTGTAGGAATACGGCGTGACCTCAAGGTCGTCCAGATCGAAGTTTTCCGGTTGGTCGAGTGTGTAGTTGACGGTCATCGGATCGCTCATGTACATGAGGAAATAATCCTCCATCAACCTGTCGAACTTTGACCGTTGCGCGGAACCGCCCGCACAGCCGGATGCGATAATAAGTAAAAACAGCGATACGAGTAAAATCAACAGTTTTTTTCTCATCTATTGTCCTTTTTATTAATATGGTCCTACGGAATCAACCGCGCCAGCCGAACGGTGTCGCGGGCAATGACGAGTTCCTCGTTCGTCGGGATCATGAAGGCGCGGATTTTCGACTCCTTCGTCGTGATCTCCTTGATCTCGCCGCGGGCGCTGTTGTTCGCCTCCACATCGATCTCGACGCCTAAAACCTTCAGCCGGCGCAAGACCTCTTCCCGGCACCGGGTGCTGTTCTCGCCGATTCCGGCCGTGAAGACGATGATGTCGATACCTTCCATATAAACATAGTAACTGCCGATGTAGTCGGCGATCCGCTTATACTGGATGTCGAGGGCGAGCTTGCTTCGCCTGTCGCCCCGATTCATCGCGTTCTCAAGGTCGCGCGAGTCGTGCGATATCCCGGAAACGCCGAGATAGCCGGATTTGTGGTTGAGGATGTAGAGGACGTCGGAGACGGTCAGGTTTTCCTTCAGGCAGATGAACTCGACCACCGCCGGGTCGATGTTTCCGCTCCGCGTTCCCATCGGGATGCCCTCGAGCGGGGTAAGCCCCATCGAGGTGTCGACGCACTTCCCGCCCTTGACCGCAGCGATCGAGGCGCCATTGCCGAGGTGGCAGGTGACGATCTTCAGTTGCTCGATCGGAATACCGACGGTACGGGCGGCGATGTTGGCGACGTATTGGTGGCTGGTGCCATGTGCCCCGTATTTCCGGATCCGGTGCTTGGTGTACCACTCGTACGGCAACGCGTACATATATGCTTCTTCCGCCATCGTCTGATGGAAGGCGGTATCGAAAACGACGACATTGGGAACGTCCGGCAGCACTTCCATGAAGGCCCTGATTCCCGTCAGGTGCGCCGGGTTGTGGAGCGGCGCCAGTTTGCACAGTTCGTCGATCTTCGCGATGACGTCGTCATCGACAATCACCGAGTCGGAAAAATAGTCGCCGCCCTGGACGATCCGGTGGCCGACGCCCTTGATCTCGTCAAGGGACTTGACGATCTCCCTTTTCACCAGGTCGCCAAGGAGGAGATTGGTCGCCTCTTTATGGTTTTTCACCGGCAAGACGGTCTTGACCTTCTCGCCGTTGATCTTGATCGTGTAGTAGGCATCGTCCAGGCCGATGCGTTCGACAAGCCCTTCCGTTATTACCTTTTCCTCCGGCATGTCGTAGAGTTTGAATTTTAACGATGAACTTCCGGCGTTGATCGCCATCACTTTAATCATAGCATTGTCCTTTCTGTCGCGTGTATTTAAAAAGTATCGACGAGGCGGGTGATATTCTCCACGGCCGTCGCTAGCGTGTCCTTGTCGGTATCGTTGATCGTCATGATTACCGTCTGGTGATTTTTCACCGGTTCGTTGACGCCGATGAAGATGCTCTTTCCCGGGTGGCCGCTTTTAAACATCGCCTTCGGCAGCGTCACCACGCCCAGAAGCGTCGCCTTCTTCCGCATTTCCTCCTGGAACAGGCGGGCGCCGGGTTGGGAAAAGAAATCATTATCGACGAGATATATGAACATGCCCTTCTTCCTGAGGTTTTTCAGGCGGGCGTCGATGACTAAGTAAGGAAGATAGCGGACGCCTTGCGCGTACAATTCGCTTCCGGCCGGAAGCCCTTCGCCGACTTCGTAGCCGTCGAGGTCGCCGATCGCCAGGTCGACTTTCTCGATCAGGTCCTTCAGGGCGTCCTGATAATAGATGATGATCGCGTTCCCCTGCAGGTTGGAAAGCGCGCGCGCAAGCTGCACCAGTCGCCAGTCGGACTCGATCCCGTAAAGATCGGGGTCGATGTCCATTTGATTGCACACCGCCTGGAGCATGTTCCCGGTCCCAAGCGCGGTATCGAGGATCGCGATCTTTTTATGCCGGAAGCGATGGGAAACGGCGGCCGCAATCAAATAATTCACCGCGTCCGGAGTCATCAGATCGAGGGGATAACCGGCGTGCTTGAACGCCTTCACGATCAGAAGCTGCGAAGCCAGCCGGACCTCTTCGTTTAAAAACTCAGTCGAGTAGATCTGTTGACAAATCTCTTCCAGTTCCTTGATGTCCTCCGCAGCAAGGCGGTCATCAAAATCCTCGTGGATGACGCCGTAGGCCGCGAGCAGCAGAGAATCGAGATAATCGGTTTTCAGGTTGCGGTAATAGATCATCGCCGCGCGATCGATAAGATCGTAATACAAATCAACTTTTTTCATGTGACACCGTGATGAATTCGACTTTTTCGACCGGGTCGCCGCGCAAAAGCGCATAGGTCGGCTTGGATCCGCCGCGGGGAAAGGCGGGCGAGCCCGGACAGATGATCTGCACGCCCCGGAAGCAATGGTATTTCGGTACGTGGGTGTGACCGTGGATGACGATCTCACAGCGATGGCGGAGCGCAAGCATATACAATCCCTCGTCGCTCAGATCGGCGCGGTCGCCGTGGAAAAGCAATATGCGCGCGGAACCAAATTCGATCACGCGGAAGCGTTCGGAACCATGGAGGTCGCAGTTGCCTTTCACGGTGATGAAGGGTTCCAGTTCGGCCGGTCGCCGGCTGCTGTCGCCGGCATCCAGATAGAGGTCGGCGTCGGTATGCGCGGATAAGATCGCGCGCAGGATGTCGAGGCGACCGTGCAAGTCACTCGTTATTACCGCCAGCATAAAAATCTCCTCCCCCAATATTAACACATCAAAGGGCTTTTTTCAAGATGAAATCGCCTAGCAAAAAGAAAAAGCCCGGTCTTTTATTTTTATAAGACCGGATAATTAAAAAACCTGGTCGAGCCAGGTCATTTCACACGCTCGACGACCTCGAGGTTGGTAATCTTCGGGTTCGCGGAAAATATATCCTTGATTTGCGCGACGGTGACGGGCAGCTGGTCGATGATCTTCTCGTAGAGGTGGATGTGCTCGGCCATGTGGAGGAGTTTGACGCCGTCGTCGCTACAGACAAGGAAGGCCATCGGCGTTAGCGTCAGCGTTCCACCGGTCGCCCCGCCGAACGGGTACTCGCGTTCCTCCGTCGCCTTCGCTTTCTTTTGATCGCAACCTCCGGTCGCGAACGCGCATTTCACCTTCGATACCGGGATGATCGACGTTCGCTCATCGACCTTGATCGCTTCGCCGACGATCGTGTTGACGTCGATCATGTCCTTGATGCAATCGAGCGAGATCTTAAACAGTTCAGATATTGGATGCTCCATAGACGCTTTTTCCTTTCTTCATGGATTTGATGACGCGCGGGATGTCCTTGATGTTCCTGATCAGGGCGAAGAGGAAGTAGGCCAGGCGGACGTTGAAATGACATTCGAAATTGACGCAGTTGACGGCCGCCACCTGATGACCAAAGTATTCGTTCTCGACGGCGCGGAAGTTGCGGTGGATGTAGGCGCGAAGGTAGGAAAGCCCGATGTAACTGAAGACGAATCCCCAGGTGTCGGTATCGAGGCTTCCCGACTTCGTCTTGACGATCAGGGTCAGTTTTTTGATCTTGATCATCCGCGTCGCCGTCCGGATGATGTTTCTGGCCTGGCGGTAATAACTAAGGCTCGCCAGCGCGCTTTTGACCGTGATCCGCTCCGGATCGCCCCGTTCCGCGAACAACCGGCGCACGAGCTGGTCGAAATCAAGGCGAAGGTTGAAGATTTTCGTGAAGTAAATGTCGACGTCGCCGCGCACATCGTCGCGGACTGCGACGATCCTGATCGGCATGATTAGGATGACCGCAATGATTATTACTATATATATCATGTTAGTATTTTAATCTTTTTGGCATTTTTAAACCGCAGAATTTATTTCCATAGTCGGAGGAAAAAGTGGTATAATATTAGCAAGACGAGGAACGCGCATGAATAAACTTGTCATTAAAATCATTAAATTATATCAGAGATCGTCCGGAAACCGCCCGAAACGCTGTAAGTATCACCCGACCTGTTCGCAGTACTGTCTCGAGGCCTTTCAGAAATTCGGGTTTTTCACCGCGCTTGCGCTTTCCGTCTGGCGGATCCTCCGGTGCAATCCTTTTTCGAAAGGGGGATATGACCCCGTCCCCCGCAATTACCTGGAAAAGCGGTTCGAACATATATATAAATAAACAAAACGGGCGCCCATCCGCCCGTTTTTACTTAGAAGATGCTTTGAAACAGTTTCCGTAACCCTTGCCATAGTTTTTTGAAGAAATCGCCGATCCTTTTCCATATACTTCGTTTCTCGGGTTGCGTTGGCTCTTCTTCCGCTATCACGGTGATTTCCAATTGGTAATGACCTTGGCTGGTCTTAAGCAGGACGCCGTACGTTCCCGGCGTTTTTTCATTGCCGGAATAGCCGTCACTGATGATCTCCACGACGCCCGGTTTTTCCAACCCGGACAAGTCGATCAGATCGCGCAGCGAAACGCCCGCTTCGGTAACTTCGATCGCGATTTTCGCAACGTCGATTAAGAATATCGGTGCGGTGGCATCACGGACGACGATGTTGATCGAAAGCGTCGCAGTATTCCCCTCGTGATCGCTTACGGACAGTTTGATCTGATGCGTCCCGACGCGGTTTGGATTGCGCGAGTAGCCGTCCTCTTCGATGACGATCCAATCGGTGATATCACCGGTGATATTGTCCCAGGCCGTGTACCAACTGATGATCTCATTGAGATACAACATCTCGTTGTTCGTTTTCTCGATCGTATCCGGTCCGGTAATCACCGGAGGCGTCCGGTCCTTGACGTCGATGTGGATGATGTGCCGGGCGGTATTGCCGGAACTGTCGCTGACGCCGAATTCGACCTGGTAGATTCCCTTTTTATCATGATTGTCCTGATAATCGTTGCGAAGGACGGCGATCCGGTCGGTCAGTTCGGCATCATAATCATCATAAGCGGAAAGACAAGCAAGCAGGTCAGACTCGGTCAATAACGCATCCGGCTCGGTCTCGATCACCTCGGGTCCGGTGATCACCGGCGCCTCCCAGTCACAGACCACCACGTTCACGGTAAACGTCGCGGTGTTGGCACAATCGTCACTTACCGTGAAAACCACCGGATAAGCGCCGATCGTTCTGGAATTTGCAGTGTATTCGTCCGCGCTCATGGCGATGCGCGATGTCACATCGCCGCTTACGTCGTCAACGGCGCGCAGCCCCGCAAGCAGATCATTGACCATGATCGGCTCCTTATAGGACACATGGTAATGAGCCGCGGCGACGCCGACGAGCGGGAAGAATGGCGCCGGACCTTTATAAGTGACATCGCCGGTGGGTCTTCCCTCCCCTTCCGCCAACACAAAAAACTTGTCGACGCGGAACTCGCCGACTTCCTTGTCATTCATACACCGGGCTTGGAATTCGATTTTCATGAAATGGGCGCCGGGCGGCGTCTCGAAGAAGATCCTGACGACGTTTCCGAAGGCATAGGCATGCTCATAAACCGGGACGGCGGAGATGAACGCCCCCGCCGCGTCAAAATATCGGAAGTTATAAGCACTGATCTGGAACAGATCTTCCTGGAGCGAACAGAAAGCAAAAGCGGTAGCGGGCTTGATACGAAACATCTCCCGCGTCGTGACACTGTAAGTGTCGGAATACTTGACGCACTCGAAATTCCCGGGATCGAGATAATTGCTTCCCGCCGGGTAATAATGACGGTTCTCGCCGGGAACAGCGGAAGCCTCCGCCATCCGGACGGCGAAAACCAGACCAAAAAACAAAAACAAAGCCTTAAGACAATGCCTCATGCAGTTTCCTCCTTGATCATTTGCTAATCAAGGCGCGCCGGAGAAATTATAACACAAGGTAAAACGGTAATAAAGAAGAAAAAACATTATTCAAAGGCAGAAAAAAAGACCTAATTTCTTAGGTCAGCGATGATGTTTTTAATAATATCCTGCAGTTCGCGGTAGTTTTCTTCGATCTCCTTCACGAGTTTGAGCTGGGCGCGGGCGCGTACAAGATTATGCTTCGGATATGCGATGCTGAAGTACTTGTTTCCGTCAAAGTAATCGGTCAGAAACCGCATCCCGCACTCGAGCGTGATGATCCGGGCCCCTTCGACGAGGTTTTCGATCTCCTTCTCATGCAAGAGGTCGTACGTTTCTTCAAGGAAACCGCGACTGAAAAGAGCAAACAACTTGGCGTCGAGTTTCACTTTCGTCAGGTCCGGTTCGTCCTCGACGGCGGTCGAAGCCCCGACGCGGATCGCGTCGCCGAAATCATACAGGACCGATCCAGGCATGACCGTGTCCAGATCGATGACGCAGATCGCTTTTTTCGTGTGTTCATCGATCATGATATTGTTCAGCTTCGTATCGTTATGCGTCACACGCAAAGGAATCTCCCCGCGCTCGAGCATGCCGGTGATGATGCCCATGATATCACGGCGGTCGATGATGAACTTGACCTCGTTGAATGCTTCCAGACCCACGCCGTTGATATCGTTGTATGTGGTCTTTAAAAACCGCTCGAAACGGACGGGGGTGTTATGGAAATCGGGGATGGTGATGTGGAGCTTGTCAATCGGAAACCCGTTCAGTTGTCTTTGGAAAACGCCGACCGCTTTCCCGACCTCGTAAAACATCTCTGGTTCATCGATGATCTCGTAAGTTTTGGCCCCGTAGACATAGCGATAACATCGCCAGTAGTAATTGTCCACGACGGCGAAGGTCTTGTTATTGATGGTCGGGATTATCTCCAGGGCCGCGCGCGCGGGGTCCCCGCCCTCCTTGACGACCTGGTTGCGAATGTACTTCGTGACCAGCTCGATGTTCTTCATAACTTCTTTCGGTTTTTTAAAGACCTCGTGATTTATTCTTTGCAATATATATTTTTCGTCGTTATCGGTAATTGCAAGATAAGTTTTATTGATGTGTCCGTGACCGAAGGAATCGATGCTTTTGATACTATTTCCAAAAGGATATTGGTGGAAAATTTTTTGCATTGCATTCCTCTCCAGCTTTACCCTACTTTCAGTGAATTCTATTTTATCATATCGAAAAAATTAATACAACCTTATTTTATTATTTTTAACAAAATACCACCCAATATCATGCCAAGTAATGTAAATAGCGCAATTATTTTGAATTCGGTCTCTTCCCGCGCCTGCGGAAGCATTTCGAACCCGACCACATAGCCCATCGCCCCGGCCGCCGCCGACAGCGAGAACGAAAGGCCCGCCGCCGACAGGCTACCGAACCACGTCCCGAGCGCGGCCCCGGTAACCGTCGACAGCCCCGACAACAGCGCCACGCCCAGCGCCTTCATTTTTCCGTTACGCACGAAGGGGGCCGCGACGGCCATCCCTTCGGGAATATCGTGGATCGCGATCACGAACGCCACTACCACCCCCGACCGAAAATCCGTCAGCGCCGCGCTGCCGATCGCCATCCCCTCGGGAATGTTATGGAGCGCCATTGCGAGCGCGAGGATGATCCCTGTCCGCGTAAGCGTTGCCGGCCGGGAAGATTTGTTTATCAGCCGCGATGCGAGCCAAACAAAAAAAGCTCCCGCGCCAAGGCCGGCGATGGCGGCCGCCTCCTCCCCTCCCGCAAAAGCTTCCGGCAGCAGGTCAAAAATGACGATTCCAAGCATCAGCCCGCCCGTAAAGGCCAGCGTTTTTCCGGGCGATTTCAACCCGAAGAATATTCCCAACAGCGCGCCGGACCCGGCCCCAAAAGCGATGCAGATGACGCTTAGAAACAAAATCTCCCTCATAATAAATAAATATGAGGGAGCAGTAGCATTTATTATTTATCTTAATGCTGAGGAAGGTTCTGATTGGCCTCGATCAAATCGAGAAAGCCATCGTTCTTGGTAAGGATCATGAAAAGGATCACGCCGACCGTCGTGACGACGACGAACTCGCCCAAGGCCACGAAGCCCATCGCCGTCAGCAGCGGAAACTCCAGAATATAATGGAGTTCCAGTCCGACGATGACGCCGTTCAGAAGCACCGGATACAGTCCGGCCAAAATCAGGTTCTTGCTTCGGGAAATGAGGAAGACCGAAATCGTCGTCGCGAGCGTCCCGAAAAGCGCATCCACATATCCCATCGGTCCGAACAGGTTGGCGATGAAACAACCGACGATCAAGGCGTAACTGTAATCGCGGCGGTAAAAGCACAACAGGATCAGTATCTCGGAAATCCGGAACTGGACCATTTCGAAAGAAAACGGGTTGATGAGCGTGAACACGATATATAAGGCGGCGACGGCCGCCAATTTGGTAATTCTCTTAATCGTCATAATCATACTCCTTGTTTTGGTCAAAGGTGGTTAGCAAGGGAACACCTTTTTCTTTATTATACCACGTTTAGTCATAAATATAATCCTTTTTCTGTTTTTCGCACCGTCAGCGCGCTCATAATCCGCGTTTTTGCATCAAGCGACGAAAGACATAAAGGAACGGATGATAGAAAATGATGATGAAAATCACGTTGGTGACGATGTACTCGATCGTCACCGGCAGGGAGCTTGCGATCACCGTCAGGTAATAACCGACGGTGAATTTTCGATACACGAAAAACACGGTGGACAGATCCAAGATCAAAGAATACATCACCCCGCAAAACGCGCCCCATACGGAAAAGATGGCGATGTTACGCCAGGATTGGGAGCAGGTATTGATTCCCAACGGGTTTTTCGGAAACAAAAGCGATCGAAAAAACCCCGACAGGTAGCCGATGATCCCCCAGGCCGCCATCTGGTAGGCAGTCCAGGGACCATGGCTCAGGAACAGGTTCGATATCAAGGCCGTCAGCACCCCGAGCATGAAGCCGTTCTCGCGTCCGAAAAAACAGGCGGCGAAAACCAGCATCGCCGTGACCGGGGTGCCGGGCAGGGTGGCGAAAACGAGCCGTCCGACCACGGTCAGGGCCGTGAAAAACGCCATCGCCACCACTTCCGCAACATCAATCGTTCTTTTCTCATACCTATACACGAATGGAAAACACAAAAGCAGCGCCCCGATGAAGAACAACAGGTAATATGTCTCCGACTGGAAGGCGATAAACCCGAGGACGAGCACGGAAACCGCGGCGAAGATCGCTATGATCTGTTTCAGGATCCTTCCTTTCATATCCGTCCGTTCTCCCTGGCAAGGTTTATCAGATCGGCGACCGTGACCACGCCCCGGTAATGACCGTTGGCGATCCGCGCGCTCGCGGTGGTGTAGAAACTGTTGCCGGAGAAAAAGGCGCGCGGCGTTCCCGCGGTCACGATCTCCCCCGCAAACAACAAGGCGCAGCGGTCGGATACGGTCGCCGCGAACTCCACGTCATGGCTCACGATGACTATGGCGGCGCCACTATCCCGCAACCTCTTCAGTATCGGTGCCAGTTCTTCCTTTTCCCGTTCGTCCAGACCCTTCGTCGGCTCGTCAAGGAGCAGCACGCCGGCGCCGGTCGCCAGGACACGGAGCAATCCGGCCTTCTGCTTCTCACCGCCGGAAAGGTCGTAGAAATTGCGAGCAAGCAACGCTTCGGCGCCCAGTTCCCGGGCCCAGGCACGCCCGGCGTCGTCAAGGACCACTCCCACGGTCGGACCAAGGAACAAATTCTCAGGGTTCTGCGGCAGAAGCGCCGTCCGCGCATTTGCGTTCACCTTACCTTGGTAGGGACGGTAGATGCCGGCGATGATCTTCAGAAGCGTCGTTTTCCCGCTTCCGTTTCCGCCCAGGACGGTGACGATTTCCCCTTTCCCGATGGAAAAAGAGAGTCCCCGCAGCACGTCCGCATCATGACGACGATATCGAAACCACAGATCTTTAATCGTGACCACATCTTCCTTCCCGGCAACGGCCTCCTCCGGCAAGGAATCGACGACGGTTCGGAACCGGTGCAGATATTCCCGGCCTTCCTTTACCGTCAGCGGACAAGCCCCGTCACCGTCCGTCGCGCGGAAAAAGCGCGCTGCGGCAGGAAGGGACGTTTCCCATTCGGCCGGAAAAGCTTCCGCCGCTTCCCGCGGCGTCCCGTCGACGATGATCCTCCCTCCTGAAAGGATCAGCATCCGGTCGGCCATTCCTAAAACGTCTTCAAGCTGGTGCTCGACAAGCAGCACCGTGATCCCCAGTTCCGCATTTACCTTCTTCAAAAGGGTAAGGAACTGCTCGCGGGCCGCCGGATCGAGCCGCGTCATCGGCTCATCCAGAAGCAACAGCCGCGGACGCATCGCGATCACGGAAGCAAGGCAGAGGACCTGCTTCTCGCCGCCGGAAAGTTCGCCGGTCTTCCGGAAGAACCAGCGGTCGATGCCGAAGAACCGCGCCGTTTCCGCGACGCGGCGGCGGATCAATTCCGCCGGCAGGCCGAGGTTTTCCAGACCGAACGCCAGTTCGCTGGCGACATTGTCGGTGACGATCTGGTTTTCCGGGTTTTGAAAGACATAGCCGATCTCTTCGGTTGCCCGCCGGGTGTCGATTTGATCAAGCGGTGTCCCGTCGTAGATAATCCCCCCCGCAACTTCCCCGTACGGAGCGATTTCCTTTTTAATGAGTTTCAGGAGGGTCGTCTTTCCGGATCCGGTCCGCCCGGTCAGGACGGCGAATTCGCCGGTCTCAAGTTTGAAAGACAAGTCCTTCAGGACGAAGGCGGCGGCGTCCGGATAGCGGAAGTTTAGATTGCGAATTTCAAGCTGCGCCATTTCCATGCCTCCTTGATCTCCATTAATAACGGCCAGGCGAAAAACAGTCCGCACGCGCCATTGGCGGTCACCGTCATCCAGTCGCGGGATAGGCCGCCGGGGCGGGGATAATACGAAAAAGTTAACATTCCGCTCAAAACCCCTCCGGCCACGATGGCAACGATCACAATACTGAATCCAAGCAAAACCCCGTCCGTCACTCGGAAGCGGTACCGGGCGTAACGCGTCCGCGGTTTTAAGCCGTACCCGCGGGCGCGCATCGCGTCCGCGGTGGCGATGACGTTCTCAAACGACCAGGCAAACAGGCCGGTAAAAACCCGGACGGCGCGGGAAAACCTGGCCTTAAGGCCCTTCCCGGCTCTTCCTTCAAGGCCAATCAGCGCCTCCCTGATGCTATCCGCCTTCTTCCTGAAGAGCGTGATCGATTTCAGACTTAACGCCAGGGTCGCGGCGGTGCGCGGAAGGATCCCGCCGAAAAGGTAGATGAACTTGTCATCGGTCAGGGTTTTATTCAAAAGGCGGAACCAGTTGAATACGGCGATGAGCGATACGGACAGGGTGATGCCGTACCAGACCTCCTCAATGGTGATCGCAACCTTCCCGATCGCGAGGATTACCGTTTCGCCTTCCTTGGCGAAAAGGGCGTTGGTTATCGTGACGAAGAGGGCGATGAGGCAAGCGAAAAGCAGCGTGGACAACACGCTTTTTGCCTTTTCCCCGTACAAGGCGCAGG
The DNA here is from genome assembly GCA_002385575.1 of Caryophanales bacterium UBA3946. Lineage (GTDB taxonomy): Bacteria > Bacillota_I > Bacilli_A > ML615J-28 > CAG-698 > UBA3946. The sequence goes on from DGDS01000014.1 coordinate 17,670, forward strand.
CGAGCGAAAACGAGCCGGACAGCGCCAGGATGACGGGATGCGACGAAAGCAGCGTCACCGCCACCGCCGCCGCGAAATAACAAAACAAAGCCAACGGGTGTTTCCGGGAAAAACCGGTCATGACAAACCCTCCTCGGATAAAGAAAAAATGCCACACAAATCGTGGCATTGATACGCAAAAACAAGCAAACGATCATTTCCCACCGAAATGTGTTTTTTTTCTCGCCGTCGGCAGGTCTCCTGACTTGGAACTTCAAACACGGATTTAACCTTCCCGGTTGCCCAGTGGTGTCTCTAAATCCATTAGTTCGTTACAGTAGCGGGGGCTGTTACGGATTTTCACCGTATTCCCTTTTAATCCTCGTGTGAGGAACCGATGGGAGTTAGTATTAAATTTTCTTATTAACGTTTATTCAAGCTGAATTTTAGGAAATCGATGTAGTTGTTATAGTTGTTCTTGACTTCCTCTTTGTCCGCCGCCTTGATCAGATAGCGTTCCAAAAGCGTCTTTCCGATCATCTTGATGATGTTGAGCAGGTTCTGCAGGTTCTTCGACTTCTGCACTTCCGGTGGGAAGTACGCCAGGTCGACTTCCGTTCCCGGCTCCATGAGTTTGGGAACGACCTGCTCGTACGCAGATTTATCGCTGAAGATCGCCGTCATGATGTTGAGACGGAATTGCCGGTTTTCTTCGATCGTGAGTTTATCAATCGTATTGGCAAACTTCATTTTCAAAGCTTCATAGACATCGTTGTCGGCTTCCCGCAAGTATTTCGCGAATTGCTTTTTGTCGATGCCGTACATATAATGGATCAGATATACGAACAAGTCTTCGATATTTTCAAAATACTGATAGAAACTGCCGCGCGGAATATCCGCTTCCTTCACGATGTTGGCGATGACGGCCTTGTCCAGAGGAACCCGGGAAAATTCCTTCTTCGCCGCCCGTAAGATCCGCAGGCGTTTTTCGCGCGGAAGGTTTAGAAATGTTTTGGTAGGCATATCTTTACCTCCTAAAGCGCATAGATTCTTCCTGATTATTTTATCACAGCGATGGTGGAAAGTCAATTTTTAAGCGTCACCGATTTTGAGGTCGCCCGGCTTGATCCAGCCAAGTTTACGGAAAAGCAGGTCGAGCAGGTAAACAAACACGACCGGCAAGGCTACTTCAAGCAACATCAGGCTCAGCCAGAAATCCCTTCCCCCGCCCATGGCCGCGAAGGTGGCGAACTGGCCGACGAGGCCGGAAGTGCCCATTCCGCTTCCGGACGGGTCGCACATCGTCTTGAAGACGGTCGTGGCGAGCGGGCCAAGGATCGCGCTGACGATGATCGTCGGCAGCCAGATGATCGGTTTTTTCAGGATGTTCTTGAACTGGAGCATCGAGGTGCCGATGCCGACGGAAATCACCGTGCCGATGTTGTTGTCCTTGCGCGACATCACCGCGAACCCGAGCATCTGCACGCAGCAGCCGACGACGGCGGCGCCGCCGGCGATGCCGCCGAGGCTGATCGAGATGGCGATTGCGGCCGAGGATATTGGCGCGGTCAGGGCCATCCCCATCACGACGGCGATGATTATCCCCATCAAAAACGGCTGCACATTGGTCGCCCATTGGATGAAGTCCCCGATCGCCCGCATCATCGCCGATACCGGCTGGCTGATGACGTAGAAAAATCCGAAAGCGACGAGGGCGGAAGCAAGTGGGATGAGGATGATGTCGACCGGGGTCTTCTTTCTCAGGATGAGGTTTAGAAACTCGATCGACAAAACGACGGTAAGATATATCACGACCGGGTCCCCGGGCGCACCGTATTTGACGTCCGCCGCCAGTTCCCAGGCCGCGGCGAAATAGGGCAGGCCACCGATTCCGCCGGCCACGCCGGCTGCGATCAAACGCAGACCGTCGAGGCGCAGGCTGCGGCCGACGCCGATGCCGATTCCGATGCCGGTGAGCATTTTCAAAACTTTCGCCAGTACGACGATTTCCGCAATTCCCAGCTTATCGCCGATCGTCTCGATGATCACGCCGATGATCAGCGTCGAAAACAGGCCCAGGGCCATACCGTTCATCGTTTTGACCAGATAGTCAAGGAATTGTTTCAACGCTTTTTTACATTTATCCCGAAACGTTGGTTTTCCTTCCATCATATTCGCCATCCTGTTCCATATTTGAGAATATTGTATCATAATCAACAGGAAATGCAAGAAAAATATCGTAAATTTAAAAAGGCCTTTGCAAAGGCCTTGTTCTAACGATGCAATCCCTGGTTTTTCTTCAGACGATCGTCTTTTTCCAGCATTCCGGCTAACTCGCCGATCATCTTCTCACATTGGAAATCGTTCCGGTAATCCTGACGAGCTCCCCCGTCCGCATGCCTCTTGGTCGCATAACCTGAAACGTGGACGCGATATTCAAAACCCGTCTCATCAAATACGATCGTCAGCGCGAGGTTGTGATACCGGCAAAAAATCTTCAGGCGGCTTTCGTTTTTCCTGAGTCGCGGAACGAACTTGATCTGGGTGAAACCATGTTTGCGCAGCCAGTCTTCGACATCGCCGATGACGAACTCCTTCAGAACCGTGTCAAAATGACTGTAGCGGCGCGTGTCCTTTTGGGAAAGGCGCCTGATCACCATCTTCCGGGTATATCCCCGGCTCCTCTTATATAAATTGAAGAACACGATCGCGCCGACGGTAACGGCCACAACGATGACGACGAGGACCAGGATGAGGACGATCTGCCACGTACTTAGTGATTCCTGAAGCATAATACTCCCTGATTTATGCAATCATGATTAACTGCCATCAATCCGGCTATATCTTATCAAGGTTCTTTTGTTTTGTCAATGGGGTGACGCGATTTTCAGAAACTGGCATTATCCCAGAAGATCGGGCAGTTTCTTCCCATCCCGGTTCCTGACGATCGCAGCCTCGGTCGTGATGAACAGCGCCGCGATCGACGCGGCGTTGAGCACGGCGTGGCGGGCGACCTTGGTCGGGTCGATGATCCCGGCGGTAAACATGTCGACCCATTTGCCCGCCCGAGCATCAAAACCCTTATCCTTGTCTACGTTTTTATAGCGCTTAAGCGCTTTTTTTCCGTCAAACCCGGCGTTCGCGCAAATCCAGTACGCCGGCATCAGGAGGGCCTTGAGGACGATGTTGATCCCGCGTCGGACGTCCGCTTCTTCCGCCCGCAAGACCTTCTTCAGGTCGTGATGGATCCTGACAAAGGCGGCGCCGCCGCCGATGATGATTCCTTCCTCGACGGCCGCCCGTGTGGCGTTCACGGCGTCTTCGATCTTTAACTTTTTATGTTTCAGTTCGGCGTCAGTCGCGGCCCCGACCTTGATCAGGGCGATTCCACCCGTCAGTTTGCTCAGCCGTTCCCGACAGCGGGAGATCTCGTAGTCGTTTTTGGCGCGGTTGATCTGGGCTTCGATCTCTGCGATCCGTGCCGCGACGGCTGGCGTTTTCCGGTTTTCAGAGATCAAGGTAGTCGAGTCCTTGGTAATGACGGCCTGGGCAGCGCGTCCGAGTCTGGCAACGGTCATATCGGACAGGGCCATCCCCAGTTCCTTCGAACAATAAACGCCCCCGAACAGGACGGCGATGTCCTGGAGGATCTCCCGCTGCTGGACGCCGAAGCCGGGCGCCCGGGTGGCGACGGCATTCAAGGCGCCGCGCAGCTTGTTCACGACGAGCATGCTGATGACCTCGCTTTCGAAGTCTTCGGCGATGATGAGGAGCGGTTTGTTGATCTTCGTCATCTCCTCAAGGAAGGGGAGGATCTCCTGGACGGTCGTGATTTTCTGATCGGTGATGAAAAGATAGACATCCTCAAGTTCGATCTTCATCCGTTCGCGGTCGCTCACCATGTAGGGGGAGACGAATCCCTTGTCGTACTGCATCCCTTCGACGATCTCCAGCCCGGTCTCGAACGCCGTCGATTCGTCGACCTTGATGACGCCGCCGCGGCCGATTTTCGCAATCGCGCGGGCAATGATCTGCCCGATCTCCCGGTCGCCGGAGGAGATCGCGGCAATGTTTTCGATCTCATCGTCCGTTTCCACCGGCCGCGACATCTCCCCGAGCCGGGTGGCTACCGCCCGCGCCGCGCGATCGATTCCTTCCTTCAGAAGCACGGGATTTGCCCCGCGCGCCACGGCCTTCATCCCAAGTTCGATCATCGCCTGAGCGAGCACCGTCGCCGTCGTCGTCCCGTCCCCGGCCGCGTCGTTGGTTTTGCTTGCGACTTCGTAGATGAGCTGCGCCCCAGCTTTTTCAAAAAGATCCTCAAGATCGACCTCCCGGGCGATCGTTACTCCGTCGTTGGTCAGAAACGGCGCCGGATGGCCTTTATCCACGATGACGTTTCTGCCCTTGGGACCAAGCGTCACCCGTACCGCGGCGGCGAGCGCATTCATCCCGCGTCGCAGCGCCGCCCGCGCCGCCTTGCCCAGTTTCAGACCGCTACTCATCGATGATCACCGCGAGCACGTCTTCCTTCTTCACCAGCCGGTACTTCTGCAGCCCGTGATAGACGTCCATCGCCTTCTCCGGCCGATATACGACCTTATGTCCGGGCTTGAAAAAGACCTCCGTCGCCGACACCTCCGCCACGATTCCCACGTTCTCGTTCGTTCCGATTAGTAAGGTGCCGGGACCTTCGGCTTTATCAGGCAGTAAAAGCAAGTAATCGTCAGTCGGTTTGATCATAAAAAAACACCCCTCGGTATACCATTGTATGAAGGGGGGCGTTGGATTTATTCATCTGGTCGACGATCAGGCGACGCATAAAAAAGGCCTTCCGAAGAAGGCCACGAATTCATTGTAAGATTGTGAATTTCACTACGAAGTTGATCACGAAGAGCAAGGCGAGCGCGTACATCGGCCAGCTGATCTCCTTGAAGCGCTTGGAAGCAAGCATCATCAAGACGTAGAAAATGAAGCCGAACGCGATTCCTTCCGCGATCGAATATGCAAGAAGCATCATGATGATCGTGATGAACGCGCAGCACACGATGACCGGATCTTTCCAGTCAATGTCCTTGAGCGCGCCAATCATCATCGCGCCGACGAACACAAGCGCCATCGCCGTAACCGGCGAATAGAATACGCCCGGGGTCGCTTCGATGCTTCCGGCAACGGAAAAGAGCGGATAGAATAGCAGGGATACAATGAAGAGCAGGGCAACGACGACCGAGGACAACCCGGTCCGGGCACCCGACTGAATGCCGGTGGTCGATTCGATGTAGGATGTGACGGTCGAGGTGCCAAGAACGGAGCCGGCAACCGTACCAACAGCGTCAGCGAGGAAGGCGTTGTTATCGCCTTGCATCTGGCCGTTTTCATCCATCAGACCCGAATCCTTGCCGACAGCGACCAGCGTTCCGGCGGTGTCGAAGAAGTCGACAAACAGGAACGTGAAGATGACAGCATACGACATCGGGTTCGCAAGCAAGTCGGGAATGGCCGCGAAGCACTTTCCGATGGTATACTTGATATCCTTTACCGATCCGAGACTGCCGCTATTGTAAGCAGGCATCGCATCCTTGAGCGACGGGAAAATCGCGCCCAGAAGCAATCCTGCGACGGCGATGGTAACGATCGAGATGATGACCGCGAAACGGCTGATCTTCTTATTCATCGCGTAAAGGATGAAGACCAGGATGATTCCGAACAATCCCAGAAGCACCGTCGGATGGCTCAAATCGCCCAGAGCGACGAACGTCGAGCCGTTCGCAACGATCACGCCGGCGTTCTTCAGGCCGATGAAGGCGATGAAGAAACCGATACCGGCACCGATCGCCAGTTTCAGGTTCTTTGGAATGGCGTTGATGATATAGCGGCGCACGCCGGTCAGACTGATGATGACGAATAAGACGCCGCTGATGAAGACAGCCGCCAGGGCTTGTTCCCACGAGTAATTAAGTTGCCATATGACGGTGTAGGTGAAGAAGGCATTAACGCCCATGCCCGGTGCAAGCGCAACTGGATAATTAGCGTAAAGCCCCATCAAGAGCGTTGCAAAAGCCGTGGCGATCGCCGTCGCCGCGAAAACCGCCGCGAAATTCATGCCTGTGTTGTCGGAAAGAATTCCGGCATTGACGGGCAGGATGTAGACCATCGCCAGGAATGTTACCAATCCGCCGATCAATTCCGCCCAAATCGATGACTTCCGCTCATCGATTTTGAAAAAAGCTTTGATTTTGTCCATCTTCTAATATCCTTTCTTTTTTTTAGATAGTCTTGACAGTAAAAATAAAAAGCAAGTATCAATAATACTCGCCAATACCATCAAATTCACATGCTAAAAAAAGCAGGTAAATTCAATGCCAATAGTCAGACGATTAGGTCGTCTGGTAGAGACTCCAGAACCAGATTATCCGGATTATATTGGCGCTTGCTATTAATTTTACAGACAAAACCACATTCACAATTTTATCATAACCGCTTTTTTTTGACAAGATTATGATAATGTTTTCATGAATTTGCGGGTATTGGCGAACCCTTATTTCATAATATTCCCAGTAATTTACCCGGTATGAAAAGAAAATTATGTCACAGTCGTACCGGGCTCCCTTATTTGTTCGTGTATTCGAAACGGACGTTGAAGTCGATCTTGGCGACCTGGCTCACGGTCTCGTGAATCGAGCAATACTTGGCGCCCAGTTCGACGCTGCGCAAAAACTGCGCCTCATCGCTGGGATCGTAGATCACGACGGCGATTGACACCCGTTTGAGCGTGGTGGGAACTTCCTCGCGCTTCTCGCCGTCGATCGTGATTTCGGCGCCGGAAAAGGTCAGCTTCTTCTTTTCGACGATCGAAAGGAATGTCGCGTAAAAGCAGGATCCGAGCGCTCCGAACAACAGGTGGTAGGGTTTCATCGCCCCCGGTTTGGAACCGATCGCCACCGTACCGGTCGGCGATGTGAATTCGCCCTCGAACTTGTCGGAAAACGTTAGTTTAATTTTGTCCACGTTTTATATCACCTCGGCTATATTTTATCACAAAAAAGCAAAAACAAGACCGTTTATAATTTTTTTCATCATAAATCGGCCTTGCTCGGGCATTGTTTTTTCTCACCTGTACTTGCATTCGACATCGTCGATGTCGTATATTTTGTCCACCTCCAGGAAGAACACTCTTCCGTTAATATTCCCTGAAACGACCCTTCCTTCCCGGACCTTGACATCGATGATCGCCGTGGTCTCGATAAGGCGGATGTTGCTTATTTTGACCTTGGTCGTCGAGGCGCTGCGATAGAAGAACAAGATCAGGTAGTAGTTCTCGAAATAGGACTCCTTGTAGGCGTTCAACTGGTCAGCAAACGCCGTCTTCAACGGCCGGTCGGCGCTTAGTTCCGCGATGAATTCCTGGTATTCCTGATAGTCCTTGAACAGGTACGCGTCGCCGTCGACGTCGTAGTATACGTTCTCGAGTTTCTTCTGCTTGAAAGCAATTCCTCCCGAGCAGGCGCATAGAACCCAGCATAAAGCAAAGAGCGTGATCAACAGTTTTTTCATGTTGGCGCATTTTCTCCTCCCATAATACTAGACAAATTTTTTTGCGAAATCGTTCCGGTTTTTTATAATTTTTTTATTTTTTTATGCAAAATTTGTTATTTTTTTTAACAACCGCAATCCCACCCCTCCCGCTACCTTAAAGTAGCGCGCTTTCTCGCTCGTCCACCCGCGACAACCGCCAATACCGAAGCGGCTAAATCATCATAAAATAGGGTGAAGAAAGGAGAAATGCTTATGTGCCCTATCGGAACAATCGGTCACGCCGTCCGACCCGGGGATACTTTATGGACGATCGCCCGCAGGTTTAACACCACGGTCCGGGCGATCATGCTCGTCAATCCCGGCATCAATCCGAACAACCTGCGGATCGGGCAGATCATCTGCGTCCCGCAGTTCTTCCCCGGTCGCTGATTGAAAACAAAACGAGGCGCCTTTTGGGGTGTTCACACAGGGATTTATGAAAAACTTGTGTGACAGCTTCAAGCGGGGTAAAAAAGACCACACTTAAGGTAAAACTGTCTTAAGTGTGGTCTACTTTTATTTATGCCACCATGTTATGTCTGGTCATGGTTTGGTCAATTATATGGTTAAACGCGTTACTGCTCTTATTCTTTAGAGAGCACTCCTTTTATGTACCGTTGTTCTTCCTCAAATAGATGTTCCGACACAAGAAGTTTTTCACAGAAATCATCATTCTGGGAACCACCAGCTATATTCGTCGATGATGTTACGGAAACGCTCCGCAAACTGTGTTCGGGTAACATTTCGGCGCAGCATTTTTCCGTTTTTCCTCTCTGCCCTATGTCACAAGCATTTGAATGTTAGCTTCCTTAATATACTGAGTTTTTGCATTGGGTTCTGCAGATTCCGCATCTACAACAAGGTACTTTTGCTCGTCTTCATCAACTGATACGATATAGACGGTTTTCCATTTTTCAAAAGAACGATATTGCCTTCATGATATTTCATCTAGATATTCCTCCATATTCTGTTGTAAGTGCTAATA
>DGDS01000015.1:0-12937 GCA_002385575.1 Caryophanales bacterium UBA3946
CAGGACACCCTGCTCGTCATCGACGCCACCACCGGACAGAACGGCTTAAGCCAGGCCAAGGCCTTCATCGAGGCGACGGAAGTCACCGGCGTCATCCTGACGAAACTCGACGGCACCGCCAAGGGCGGGATTGTCCTGGCGATCCGTGACATTTACTCGATTCCGATCAAGTTCGTCTGCCTGGGCGAGGGAATCGATGACATCGAGTATTTCGATCTCGAGCAGTATATATACGGGTTATTTGCGGAAATGATTGATGAGGCATAATATGGACAATTTGGAAAAACGGGAATATTATTCGCGATTGTTCGATTTCTACGAAAACCTGCTCACGGAAAAGCAGCGCCAGTATTTTTCCGACTATTATTTCCGCGACTTGTCCCTGGCCGAGATCGCGAGCTGTCACGGCGTCAGCCGGAACGCCGTTTACGACCAGCTGAACAAGACCTATAAGCACCTGGATGAATTGGAAAACAAACTGAAGCTATATGACAAATACCAGGAACGAAACAAACTCTACGAACGCTACGAAAACGACAGCGACCCCGGGATCCGGGAACTGATCGCCAAATTACGAGAACTGGAGTAACCTTATGCCTTTTGAAAGCTTATCGGAAAGAATCCAGATGGCGCTGCGCCGCGTCACCGGCCGCGCGCGTCTGAACGAGAACGATATCGAAGAGATGATGAAGGAGGTCCGCTTATCGCTTCTGGAGGCGGACGTCAATTACCGGGTCGTGAAAAACTTCACCGCTGAGGTCAAGGCGAAAGCGCTCGGCGAGAAGATCCTGAAGTCGCTCACTCCGGGAGACATGGTCGTCAAGATCGTGCACGACGAGTTGAAAAAACTGATGGGCGGGGAGGCCGCCGGCCTTTCCTATAAGAGCGATGGCCCTTCGGTGTTCATGCTCGTCGGTCTGCAGGGATCGGGTAAGACGACGCAGTGCGGGAAACTTGCGAAACTGCTGCGCGAGCGCGACGGAAAGAAACCGTTGCTCGTCGCGGCCGATATTTACCGTCCGGCTGCGATCGACCAGCTCATCACCGTCGGGCAGCAACTCGGCGTCGAAGTGTTTTCGCTTGGCACCGGGACCAAGGTCACGGAAATCGTGAAAGGGGCGCTGAAACGCGCCGAAAGCGAAGGGCACGACCTCGTCATCATCGACACCGCCGGCCGGCTGCACATCAACGAGGAAATGATGGACGAGCTGGCGGCGCTGGAAAAACTTGCGCGTCCAGACGAGACGTTACTCGTTTTGGATGCGATGATGGGACAGGACGCCATCAATGTCATCACGACATTTAACGAAAGACTGAAAATCACCGGTTGCATCCTCACAAAACTCGACGGCGACACCCGCGGCGGCGCCGCCCTGTCGATCCGTTATCTGACCAATATCCCGATCAAGTTCGTCGGCATGGGCGAAAAACCCGACCAGATCGAGATCTTCCATCCCGACCGGATGGCGGGACGGATCCTCGGTATGGGAGACGTCGTCACGCTTGTCGAGAAGGCAGCCCAGAACATCGAGGAAGAAGAAGCATTGAAGATGGCGGAACGGATGCAGCGGGGGATATTCGATTATAACGATTTCATCAAGCAACTGCGGTGGATGAAACGGCTCGGATCGCTCAAGGGCATCCTTGGTTTGCTTCCGGGCGTCGGCCGGATGATCAAAAACATCGACATCGATGACAAACAACTCGTCCATCTCGAGGCGATAGTCCAGTCGATGACGCCGGAGGAGCGGAAGACCCCGGAATTGCTGGAGCGCAGTTCGGCGCGCCGGCGGCGGATCGCGGCCGGAAGCGGCCGGTCCTATAACGAGGTGACCGACATTATCAAACGCTTTAACGAGATGCGTAACCGCATGCGCTCGCTCATGCAGATGGGTATGGGCGGATTGGGCAATTTGCCGGGAGATGACGAAGACAAGTTCAAAAAGCGCAATTAAAAGGGAAAGAGACGATGATTGAAGAATTAGCGGCTAAGCTTGCAACGATAAAGGAGCATTTGGCGGAATATTTTGAACGCGCGGAGAAGGAGGAAAACGAGAAGATCGCCGCGCTTTTTTCCGCGTTAAAAGCCGCCCTGCTCGAAAAGCAGGAAAGGATCAGCGTTCTGGAAGCGGAGATTTCCGCCGGCGCCCTCAGGCATGACGAGGAACGGGAGAAGCTCGAATTGACGCTGTCCGGGTTGATAAGCGCGCTTTCCGACGGTCTTCCCGATTATCCCAAGACCCCCATGCCGGAGACCGACGAGGAAGCCGTCAACGCCGCTTCCGCTTACAAACGAAGAAAACACAACATCAACTATAAAATCAACAACCTCAAGCGCATCTTGATGCAGAAGATCAAGGAAAACAACGACGCGATCAACGAAGAGAATCGCGGATTCAAAAACCGCGAGGCGGAACTGCTCCGCAGACAGAACATCGACCTCCAGCGCGCCCTCGCGAACAACATCAAGGAATACAGTGGGCTGGAAAAGAAACTCCTCGACATCAACGACGCCAGGGAAATCATCGAGGCGAAGAAGACGATAAAGCGGATAAGGATCGTCGGGTTGAAGGAGCAGATGAACATCAAGAACCGCTACGCCCAGCTCCTTTATCAAAATACCATTGAGTATAGGCGCGTCTACGAGCGGATGATGCTTAACCACGCGCTCATCAACGAGGAATTTGATCTGAAGATCAAGGCCCTGGAAGCAGAGCGGGGGGAAATCGAGGCGCAGGAAGCGCGCGACGAAGCGATCGCGAAACTCGAAATGCAAAAGCGGTTGCTCGAATGGGAAAAAGAAAACGAACTGGCGCGCCTGAAGTCCTTGAATGATATCGCCAGACAGGTCGTCGCGATGAAAAAAGAAATCGCCGCGAGCGCCGGAAAGAAGACAGAATACCTTAAGGAAAGTCTCACCGCGGCCGAAAAAGAAGTCCATGCCTTCGACGGTTCGCAGTTATCCGCATACGGCGTAGGTGAAAAATTCCAGACGGAACAACTGCGCGCGACGTGCGACCTTCTGGTCACGCAATGGTTCACGCTGTCCGAATTGTTTTACCGTTTGATCAAAAGCCTGGTTTCGGAAAAATATAAACGGCGCTTTCGGATGGTAAACGCCGTTGGTGAATACCTCCTCACCGGAACGAGCGACCGGTTCCCCCGATCCGGCCACGATTACAAGGCCCTTAATGCGAAAATTAGCCGCCTTCTTACGGATTTCATCGCGCGCGAGGAGGAATTACGGGGTAAGTTCTTTCAGGCCCTTGACCAGCAGTTTACCGTCGTCACTACCGGAATCAAGGACTTCTTGAAGACGATCGCGGAAGGGATCAACGCGGAGGAAAAACTGCTTTCCGAATTTATGGCTGGTTACGCCGAGACCCTGGCGCTGGATGAACGGGATGCCGCCGCCGCGAACGAAAAGCGCGCCGTTGCCGAACGCGCCGCCCAGGCGCGCCTCGTCCAGAACGCCGAAGCCGAAGTGGCGGAAAGCGACCGGCGCTACGCGGAGACCGTCCGGAAAACCGTCGCGGATTATCGCGCCCGCGTCCTGGCGCTCGATGCGGAGATCAAAAAACTGCGTTCCGACACCAAAGCCGAGATCGCGCGGATCCAGCAGGAATACGCCGTGTTCAAAAAGCAGAGCCGGAACCGCGAGACCGCCCATAAAACCAATTACCATCATATCATTGCCCAGCAGGAGAAGACCCTGTATAAGCAATACCGGGAAAAACTCGAAGAAAACGAGCTGGAACGACAACGCAAGATCAAGACTTTATAAAAAAAGATCCCGCAAGCGGAATCATATCATGTTTTTCAGCGCTAATTTCAGTAGTTCTTCGACCGACAGGTCCGCGTTTTGCTTCAACGCGGGAATGACCGCCTTGATCTCGCCCTGGCTGTAACCAAGTGCCTTGAGGGCCGCCTTGACATCCTTTATTTTCGGCCCGTCGATATCGGCGCTGCCTTCGAAGTCGAGTTTTCCGCGCAGGTCGATAATGATCTGCTGGCTTGTCTTCAGGCCAATGCCGGGAAAACGGCGCAGATAAGTGGTGTCGCCGTCGTTGATCGCGGCGATGACTTTTGCGACCGTGTCGCTTGCGATGATCGCCGTCGCGCCTTTGGGCCCGATTCCCCGCACCGAAATCAGCCGCACGAACAAGTCGCGTTCCTCGGGGGTTTTAAAACCATAGAGGTCGATCACGTCGTCGCGAACATAGAGGTGGGTGTGGACGGTCGTTTCACTGCCGACGGTAAAGGCGAAGGGATTGCCGGTCTTGATCGCGTAACCGATTCCCTGGCACTCAAGCACGATGTATTCCCCCTTTACGACCTTCACGGTTCCATTCAGATAATTGATCAATTTCTTCACCGCCTTGTCGTTAACATTATATCACAGGGAGGGCGGTTTGTAAATTGCGGGAATAGAAATGAGGATAGTATGGAAAATAACGATATCGCCTTACAAGAATATGATTTAAGCCTGCGTCCGAAGCGGCTGAACGAGTACATCGGACAGGCGGCGGTCAAGGAGATGCTCAACGTATTCATCACCTCCGCCCTGGCCCGCGCGGAAACGCTCGACCATGTCCTGCTCTACGGCCCTCCCGGCCTCGGTAAGACGACCCTCGCCCACATCATCGCTAACGAGATGAACGCGCAAATCTACAGCGTCGCGGCCCCGTCGCTTGACCGGGTCGGCGATCTCGTCGCGATTCTCACCAAACTCAACGCCGGCGATTTTCTCTTCATCGATGAGATCCACCGCCTGCCGCGGATCATCGAGGAAGTGCTGTATTCGGCGATGGAGGACTACGTCGTCAACGTCGTCGTCGGAAAGGACGCGACCGCGAACACGATCAAGATTGTGTTACCGCCCTTCACCCTGGTTGGGGCGACGACCCGCTGCGGCGACCTCACCGCGCCCTTGCGCGACCGGTTCGGGATCGTTCATCAGATCAACTATTACCCGCCGGAGGAAATCGCCGAAATCATCAAGCGGACCTCGCGCGTCTTTGCCTTCGATATCGACGAGGACGCCGCCTGGGAGATCGCCAAAAGATCGCGCGGCACGCCGCGCATCGCCAACCGCCTGTTCCGGCGCGTCCGCGATTTCGCCCAGTTCGACGACCCGGATTGCCAGAAAATCACCTGGCCGGTCACGGCCGCGGCCCTGACCAAGCTCAATATCGACGAGGCGGGGCTTAACGAGACCGATTACCGTTACCTGATGACGATCATCGAGAAATTCGGCGGTGGTCCGGTCGGACTCAACGCCCTCGGTTCGGCGATCTCTGAGGACCTGACGACACTTGAGGACGTCTATGAGCCGTATCTGATCCAGGAAGGTTTCATCGTCCGGACGCCGCGCGGCCGCCTTGCCACAAAAAAAGCCTACGAACACCTGGGAATAGAATATGCGCACAGACTCTTTTGATTATGAACTTCCGGAAGAATTGATCGCGCAAACGCCGCTGGCGAAGCGGACGGATTCACGGCTGCTGGTCGTCGACCGGAAAAGCGGTAAGCTCACCGACGATCGTTTTTACAATTTACCAAACTACCTTAACGAAAGCGATGTATTGGTATTCAATAACACCAAGGTCATTCCGGCCCGGCTCTTCGGCGTGAAAAAGGATACCGGCGCCCATATCGAGATCCTGCTTTTAAAGGAAGAGCTCGGGGGCTGGGAGGTCCTGACCCGTCCGGCGCGGCGGGTGCGGCCGGGAACGGAACTTGATTTCGGCGGACTGATGACCGGAATCGTCGTCGAAAAGCGAGAGGAAGGGCGCTGTCTCGTCCGGTTCGAGCACGAGGGGATCTTCCTTGAGATCCTTGAAAGATTGGGAAAAATTCCGCTGCCCCCGTACATCCATCGAGAACTTAAGGATCCGGACCGGTACCAGACGGTGTACGCCGTCCATGCCGGCAGCGCCGCGGCGCCCACGGCGGGGTTACATTTCGACGACGCCCTGATGGAAAGAATCAAAGCCGCCGGCATCGGGATATGCTATGTGACGCTCCATATCGGCCTCGGGACCTTCCGTCCGGTCACCGAGGATGAAATCTCCGAGCATAAGATGCACAGCGAGTTTTACCATCTGCCGGAAGATACGGCCGAAATCCTCAACAACGCCCGCGCTGCCGGCAGGCGGATCATCGCCGTGGGGACGACGTCGGCCCGGACCTTGGAAGCGGTCTATGGCAAATACGGCGAATTCCGGACGGAAAGCGCGGAAACCGACATCTTCATCTTTCCTAGTTACCGTTTCCGGGCCGTCGACGCGCTCATCACCAATTTCCATCTGCCGCGTTCGACGCTGTTGATGATGGTGAGCGCCTTCTATGACCGCGAAAAGATGTTGGCGGCGTACCGTCACGCGATCGCCGAGCGTTACCGGTTTTTCTCGTTCGGCGACGCGATGTTTATCGTATGAAAGGTGAACCATGGTTATCGAATACAAATTGATCAAGGAAAGCAGCGAATGCATGGCCCGTTTGGGCGAGATCAGGACACCGCACGGGTCGTTTCCGACGCCGATGTTCATGGCGGTCGGCACCCAGGCGACGGTCAAGACGCTGACGCGGGAAGAACTGGAGGCGGCCGGCGCCCGGATCATCCTCGGCAACACCTATCATTTATGGACGCAGCCCGGTCATGAATTGATCAGGGAAGCGGGCGGACTCCACAAGTTCATGAACTGGCCCCATCCGATCCTGACCGATTCCGGCGGGTTCCAGGTATTCAGCCTCGCGAAACTGCGCGACATCGGCGAGGAAGGCGTGACCTTCCGCCATCATAAAAGCGGCGCGCCGCTTTACCTGTCACCCGAGCTTTCGATCGAGATCCAGAACGCGCTCGGTTCCGACATCATGATGGTCCTGGACGAGTGTCCGCCCTACCCGGCAAGTTACGAATACATGCAGAAATCGGTCGCGCGGACGATCCGTTGGGCCGAACGATGCAAAAACGCCCATCGCAATCCCGACCGTCAGGGCCTGTTCGGCATCGTCCAGGGCGGCGAATACCGCGACCTGCGCGAACTGTGCGCGCGGGAACTGGTCGCCCTCGACTTTGACGGCTACGCCATTGGCGGGCTCAGCGTCGGCGAACCGAAGGAGATTCAGAACCGCGTCCTCGCGGAAACGACGCCGTTATTGCCGGAAAACAAGCCGCGTTACCTGATGGGTGTCGGCTCCCCGGGTATGATCCTGGACGCCGTCGAACGAGGCGTCGACATCTTTGATTGCGTGCTCCCGACCCGGATCGCCCGGCACGGGACGGCGATGACGCGGCGCGGCCGGCTGATCATCCGGAACAAGGAGTTCGAGCACGACCACAGGCCCCTCGATCCCGGCTGTGACTGCTACACCTGTAAAAACTACACGAAGGCGTATCTGCGCCACCTTTTCAAGGCGCAGGAAATGCTCGGTTACCGCTTGCTGTCGATCCATAACGTTAGATTCTTGCTTTGGCTCGCGGAGCGGATCCGGGAAGCGATCGCCAATGACGAGTTTTACCGGTTGAAAGAGGAAATCTACCGGGAATATGGTCTGTATGACAACGAAAAGGATTTTTGATATGAAAAAAACGATCTTTATGATGATGACGGCGGTCTTGGCGTTCGCGCTTGCCGGTTGCCGGCTTGAAAATCGCGTCACGGCAAATGAAGGTTCGATCGTCTTCACCTTTCCCGCGGACTTCCGCGCCCATCTTCCCTATGAGGAGATTCCGGAATTTGAGCTGGAATTTACGGGCACGATTTATACCAATATCGACGCCAGCACCGCCAACCGGATAGTCTTTTCCAAAAACGATGACTTTTACCTGAGCGAGATCGTCGCCTCCCTGCTTGCCGAATATGCCGGGAAGTCCTATACCCGGGTACTTTCGACGGCCGAGGTGACGAAAACGAAGATGAACAACCTCGTTCCCGGTAAGAACGGCGAACTGAAGCACGAGACCGTCGTCCTGCCCGTCACCGACGGCAAGGTCTACGACGAGATCACGTACCTGCGGCTTGATAACGGCCTGGTGCTCTCGCTCGAGTACCGGCGTTTCAATTCTGATTATTCCGGGACGGATAAGACCTATTACGCCTGGCCGACCACCCGGCCGCTCAACGCCGTCCTTCATTATCCGCTTTTGCTTCGGGAGAAGGAAGGCGGGGAACGGGAACTGTTGATCGTGCCGCTGCCCGACAAGGTGATCTATCGGCTTGGCGTCGGCGAGAAGGTGCCGCTTGCGAACATCCTCAAGAAGAAGGATTTCCTCGACGCCTTTTACCGCACCTACCCTTATCCCGACCATACCATGGATCCGCGGGAAGACGGGGAGTTCGATCTTGAGGACAATATCAGGCAGGTTAAGGAGTTTTACATCGACAATCATCAGGGTCGATATGAGGGCGACGCTTTCCTTTTCACATATCTGGGGAAAGTCTTCGCCATTACCTTCCACACCGACTATTTCATCATCGATTACGTATCATGACCGGGTTTTCACCCGGTTTTTTTTATGTCCGGGGCTGTTCTTATCATAAAACGCCGTCCGCGCAAATAAAATTAAATGGTGATGGTCTTGCGTCGACGGAGAATAGATGTCTGGTTACTGGCCGCGGTTATTGCGCTGTCACTGATCGGACTGCTGATGGTATACAGCGCGAGCAACGTCATCGCCCTGGCGGAGCATAATGACCGGCTGTATTATTTCAAGCGTCAACTGATTTTTTTAATTCTTGGGTATCTATTGATGTACTTTATCGCGCGGATGAATATAATAAAGTATCAGAAATACGCGGTGGGAGTGTTTTTGTTCTGCCTGGCGCTCTTATTGATCGTCCTGATCCCGGGCATCGGCATCGTCCGCGGCGGGGCGCGCAGCTGGATCGGGTTTAAGGGTTTTTCCATCCAGCCCTCGGAGTTCATCAAACTCGGCCTGATCGGCATCTATGCCAAGTATTTGGGCGAGAACCATCACGATCTGAAGAAATTTAAAAACTTCCTGATGCTTTTTTCCCTCGCCGTGGTGATCTTCCTGATCGTGATGCTCCAGCCGGATTTCGGGACGGGATTGATCATCATCGCGGCGGCGGCGGTCATGATCTATATCAGCGGCGCGCCGATCAAATACTTCCTCGTCATTCTCGGCGTCGGGATCGGCGGCGTCGCCTTCCTGATCATAAGCGCTCCGTACCGGGTCGAACGCATCCTGGCGTTCATCAATCCCTGGCAGGACCCTTTGGGAAGCGGGTTCCAGGGGATCCAGTCGCTGTTCGCGATCACGCCGGGCGGGTTGTTCGGGCATGGGTTTAACAAGAGCATGCAAAAGCATTTCTTTCTTCCCGAGCCTCAGAACGACTTCATCTTCGCGATTTTGCTTGAGGAGTTCGGGTTGATCGGCGGCGCGATCGTCATGGCGCTTTATTTTTTCGTGATCTTCCGTTCCGTGCGGATCGCCCTTTCCGTTAACGACAACTTCCTGATGTTTTTATGCGCGGGGATCGCGTCCGCGCTCGCGGTCCAGGTCATCATCAATATCGCCGTCGTCGTCGGTCTGCTTCCGGTCACGGGGATCACCTTACCGCTATTCAGCTATGGCGGCTCCTCGCTCGTGCTGACGCTGGTCAGTCTTGGCGTGGTCCTGAGCGCAAGCAAATACCGGAACTACGACTTCGGATAGGAGGGCAACTATCGGGAAAAAAATCGAACGCGTCGTGTTTACCGGCGGCGGGACGCTCGGGCACATCCTGCCGATCGACCCGGTCACGCGGGCGCTGCGGGCGGAAAACCCGGGCGTCGGGATCTATTTCATCGGCACGACCCGGGGAATGGAACGGGAGTACGTGGAGAAGTCCGGCTTGTTTACCCGCGCCTTTTACCTTGATTCCCAAGGATTCCAGAGGAGGATGACGCTTGCAAATGCGGTGACGTTGTATAAACATTTTCGGAATTATAAGCAAAGCAAGCGGATATTAAGGGAGATCAAGCCCGACATCGTCGTCGGGATGGGGGGTTATGTGTCCGGGGCGGTCGTGCGGGCGGCGCTTGCCCTGAAGATCAGGACGGCGATCCATGAGCAGAACAGCGTCTACGGCCTGACCAACCGGGTGTTGCGCCGCCGCGTAGACAAGGTTTTGCTTTCCTACGACATCGAAAAGAGTGAAAAATGCGTGCTTGTGGGCAACCCCCGCGAAAGCGAGATCCGCGCCCGCTATCGCGACAGGATCGGAGCGGTTGCGGAAAAGACGGTCTTGATCGTCGGCGGGAGCCGCGGCGCCGCCCGGATCAATGATCTTGCGCTCGGGCTAAGGGAAAAGTTCCGAGAGAGGAGAATCAGGACGTGGCTTGTCACGGGGAGGGATTATTACCGGGAAAACGCGGAACGGCTTGCCGGGATGAGCGACGAAGGTTTTGAAATCATTCCCTTCGTTACCGATCTGCCCGAGCTGATGCTTAAGGCGCGCCTCGTCGTTTCGCGCGCCGGCGCCACCACGATCGCCGAGATTACGGCGCTGGAAAAGGTGTGCTTGTTGATCCCTTCGCCGTATGTGACCGGCAACCACCAGGAGAAAAACGCCCTGGCGCTTGCGTCCCGGGGGGCGGCGGTCATGATCCGGGAGACGGAACTGAATGGGGAGGGGTTTTTCATGGCGGTGACGGAACTGCTGGAAAACGAGCCCGTCCGTAAGCGCATCCTGAATAATCTTGCGTTTCTTGCGAAAGGCGATGCCTGCGCGCAGTTCGTAAATCAATTAAACGAGATGATTGTTACATGACGGAAGTAAAAAAATTCATTTTGGATAATCGCCTGGGAAAGGTTTTCGAAGACAAAACGTTCCGCGATTACACAACGATCAAGGTCGGGGGCCGGATCAGGCTGGTTTACATGCCGAATTCGATCGATAATTTCCTCCGCTTTTATGAGTATTTCCGGACCCGCGAGTTTCCGCTCTTCATCATCGGGTTTGGAAGCAACGTCCTCGCCAGCGACCGCGATTTCCCCGGGGTCGTGGTATCCTTCCGCGACCTCGATGTTTTGTATTTCCGGATCGGCAACCGCGTTAAAGCCTACCCCGGCTGTCCGGTCGTCCGCCTTGCCTATGATCTTGCTCGGGCGGGTTACGGCGTCGGCGAATTTCTGGCGGGCATCCCGGCGACCGTCGGCGGCGCCGTTTATATGAACGCCGGCGCGAACGGCGGCGAGATCAAGGACATCCTCGTCCGGGCACGGCTTTTGGGAAGCGCGGGGGTGAAAACGTACGAAAACGCCGAGCTCGACTTTTCCTATCGCAAGTCCCGTCTCCAAAGCGAGGGACTGATATGTCTTGAGGCCGATTTTGAATTTGAACCGGAAGCGGAACCGGGTTCGGCGCTCAAAAGGATCGCGGAACTGAAGAAAAACCGGCGGAAGACGCAGCCGATCGAGAAACTGTGCGCCGGGTGCACCTTTCACAATCCGCCGGGGATGTACGCCTGGCAGCTGATCGACCGGATCGGGTTCCGCGGCTATCAGGTGAACAAGGCCCAGGTGTCGCCGAAACACGCCAATTTTCTCATCAACAACGGCGGCGCGACGAGCGACGACATGATGAAACTAATCGGACTCATCAAGGAGAAGGTCAAAGAACGCTTCAACGTCGACCTGGAATGCGAGTGGGTACTGGTTAATTTCTAATAAATTCTAAATAATTTTTAATAATTGTTTATTTTTAATATCGGTTGTGTTATAATTTAGACATATAAGCGGACTAAACAGCAGAAACAGCATTATTTGGGAGGATTTTTATGTTCAGTCAAGATGCATTCAACGAAAAACCGGTATTGAAAGTAGTCGGGATCGGTGGCGGCGGCGGTAACGCCGTCAACCGGATGATCGAAAACGACGTCAAGGGCGTCGAATTTGTCGTCATCAACACCGATGCCCAGGTTTTGCGTCTTGCGAAAGCGGAAACCCGCCTGCAGATCGGGAAGCAGCTTACCAAAGGTCTCGGCGCCGGGGCGGACCCGGAAGTCGGGCGGATGGCCGCTGAAGAATCAATTGACGAAATCCGCGAAATCCTGCGCGGCAGCGATATGGTATTCATAACCGCCGGCATGGGCGGCGGGACCGGGACCGGAGCGGCCCCGATCGTGGCCCAGATTGCGAAGGAACTTGGAGCCCTCACGGTCGCCATCGTCACCAAGCCGTTTTCCTTTGAAGGCCGGAAACGGATGGCTCAGGCCGTCAAGGGACTTGAGAACCTGAAGCCTCATGTCGACACCCTGATCGTCGTGCCAAACGACAAACTCTTATACTTGACTGACAAAAACACTCCGATGCTTGAGGCTTTCCGGGAAGTCGATAACGTCCTCCGCCGCGGCGTCCAGGGCATCGCGGAAATCATCGCGATTCCCGGTCTGATCAACGTCGACTTCGCCGATGTACGCAATGTCATGAAGAACAAGGGCACCGCCCTGATGGGCATCGGCATTGCCTCCGGACCCAACCGGGCGATCGAAGCCGCCCGCAAAGCCATCCGCAGCCCGCTTCTGGAAATCGACATCAACGGCGCCACCGACGCGATCGTCTTCATCACCAGCGACGTCGACATTTCGATGCATGAGGTGGTCGAGGTCATGACCGAGATCCAAAACGCTTCGACTTCGGAAATCGACATCGTGTGCGGCACCGGCTTCAACATCGACCTGCAGGGCGAACTGATCGTCACCGTCATCGCCACCGGCTTCGATACCTCCATGGCGAGCGAAGTGGAAAACACCCTCGGGTTCCCGGTATACCGGCCGGAGGAAAAACAGTTGAAACCAACGCTCGTGCCCGAACCCGAAGACGAGATCAAGACCGGTCAGGCCACGACGGCCCCGGAAAAGAAAGAAAAGCCGAAGGGCGACCCCAATATTCCAACCTGGCTGAAGAACCGGTTCAAATAAAAAA
>DGDS01000015.1:13181-13631 GCA_002385575.1 Caryophanales bacterium UBA3946
CAGCGCGCGCTGGTTTTTTTATTTCCGGGCATAATATGACATTTTCCCGTCCCCGCCTCAAGTATAATCGGTGGCGAGGGTGAAGTATGACGGTCTATCTTGATCTATTGTTTTTGTTCAATTTCGGCGTAAACGTCTTTTTCCTTTACGTCCTGGCGCTTATCTACCGCGAGCGCGTATCCTGGGGGCGGATCACGGCCGGGGGCCTTTTGGGCGGGACGCTCGTCTTTGCGTTTTTATTCGATTACGTCGTTTATTTAATATGTAAACTTGCGGGCGGGCTGCTCGTCGCCGGGATCGGCTTTAAGGGGCGCGGTCTGGCACGCTTTGCAATCAGGTCGTCTTCGTTTTATATCGTCAATCTCGCCTCGGTGGGTCTTGCTTCGAGTTTCCGGATCAACAAATGGTACTTCCTGCTTGCGGCGGCGATCGTTTTGACGATCCTCATCT
>DGDS01000015.1:13820-42248 GCA_002385575.1 Caryophanales bacterium UBA3946
TTAGTGTTACCTTCAACGAAAAGGTCATCGCGACCGAAGGCTATCTCGACACCGGCAACTTTTCCGCCTGCGACGGCCTGCCGATCGTTTATATGGCGGAAAAATACCGTCCCCGCGGCTCCTTTCACAAGACCGTCGTGGTTTCGACCGTGAACGGACCGGCCCTGACCAAAACATACAGGCCGTCGTCGTTCATCTTACGCAAGGGGAAGGAGGACGTCGTCTGCGACGTTTTGGTCGCGTTTACCGATCTGCGGGGATTCGATTGCCTGTTGAACGCGGAATTGTTCATCGAGGAGGGAGGAAAGAATGTTAAAACGGCTGTTTAATTTCTTACGCCGCCTGTTTTCCCGGCAACAGTTTTATTACATCAATTCGAACAACATCCTGCCGGCGCCCCTGGACGAGGAAACGGAAATGGAACTGCTTTTGAAAGTGCGGGATGGAAACATGGAGGCGCGCGACACCCTGATCGTGCATAATCTGCGCCTGGTCGTTTATATCGCGAAAAAGTTCGAATCGACGAAAGTGAACATCGAGGATCTGATCAGCATCGGCTCAATGGGGCTGATAAAAGGCGTGCAGACCTTCAAGATCGAGAAAAACATCAAGCTTGCGACTTACGCCTCGCGCTGCATCGAAAACGAGATCCTGATGTATTTGCGGAAGACGCACCGGATGCGTCAGGAGATCTCTCTGGACGAGGTGTTGAACGTCGACAGTGAAGGCAACGAGATGGTGCTTGCGGACATATTGGCGGCGGTCGAGGACGAGGCATTGGAGGAGATGACGAAGGCCGAAGACAAGAAGGAAATCTACCGGGCGTTGGCGAACCTCCCGAAGCGGGAGCGGGAAATCATCGTCATGCGGTTCGGGTTGTTCGGTCACGAACCGTTGACACAAAAAGAAGTCGCCGACATGCTTGGAATCTCACAATCCTACATATCCAGATTGGAAAAAAGAATAATTGATAAAATGCGACATGAAATCGAAAGCCGGGCGATCGTCTAGGTCGGAAGTTTGCGATTGCATGCATAAAAGCAAGGAAAATCCACCACCATATAATAGGAGGTGGATTTTTAAATGCGCAATCGCGTTGAAATCACGGGTGTCAATACTTCGGAATTAAAAACCCTCACCAACGAAAGGATGATGGAATTAATCGTCGCCAGCCAGAACGGGGACGCGGAAGCGCGGGACGAACTGGTCTATGGAAACCTGAAACTGATCCTGAGCGTGATCAAGAAGTTTTCCCACCGCGGCGAAAACCTGGACGATTTGTTCCAGGTCGGCTGCCTCGGCCTTCTCAAGGCGATCGACAATTTCGATATGAGTCACGGCGTCCGCTTTTCCACCTATGCCGTCCCGATGATCATCGGCGAGATCAGGCGTTACCTGCGGGACAATTCCTCGATCCGCGTTTCACGGTCACTCAAGGACCTGGCCTATAAATCCCTGCATTACAAGGAGCAGTTCTTAAAGGAAAACCATCGCGAACCTACCGCCGCGGAAATCGCGCAGGCGCTGGATGCGGAGGAAATCGACGTCGTCATCAGCTTGGAAGCGATCCAGGATCCGATTTCGATCTACACGCCGATTTACAACAACGGCGGCGACGAGATCTACCTGATCGATCAGATCCGGGACGAGGAAAACTCCGAGGAACGCAAGATCCTGGAACTGACGATCAAAAACGGGATGAAGCGGCTGTCGAAGCGGGAAAAGAACATCATCAACGAGCGCTATTACCTGGGGAAGACGCAAATGGAGATCGCGAACGAGATCGGGATATCGCAGGCCCAGGTCTCGCGCCTGGAGAAGAACGCCTTAAAAACAATTTTTGACTATAAAGAATGATCCGGGCCGGTTGCCCGGATTTTAACATTTCTCTTAACAAATCGCGCCGAACGTGATATAATAGCATAAGATGTCAAAGGGGGCAGGAAAATGAGCAACAGGACACGCAACATCACCTTGGCAGCGGTACTCGCCGCGCTTTCGATCGTACTGAAGGTTTTGTCCTTGCAATTCGAAAGTTTTCGTATCCTGAATTTTTCACCAATCACGCTGCTTATGGCGGGGTACTTCCTCGGCCTTAAACAGGGGATATTGATCGCCTTCCTTACCGATACCGTTTATGCCTTGTTCTTGCCGGCCAATCAGACCGCCCTGTCGCAGGCGGAAGGTTTTCTGGAAATCGCCGTCGTCATCGCGACGAATTTCTGGAATCTCTTCACCGTCTCGACGATCCTGTGGGGCGCGGGCGGTTTCTTCATCAAAAAAATCGGCTTCAAGCACCAGTTGTTCGCGATCATGATCGTCGCGGCGGTGATCGCGCTTACGGAAACGTCGATCAACACGATCCAGATGATCATCTGGAAAATGCCGACGGCCATTCCCGGTCTGCCGCTGAGGATCTTTAACCAGCTGTACCGGATCCCGCTCATCATCATCGCGACCAACGAGATCATGGGCCGGCTGGAGAACAAGGAACTGAAGGAATTCCTCAGCCTGTGAATACATTTTCAGGTTCGTTAAACTTGCAATGACCAGCACGCAGTAGTATAATCAGGAAAGAAAGAAAAGGAGCATATATGAAGAACATGATATCCAAAAGACCGGTAATGCTGGTGGTGATGGACGGATTCGGATTGCGGGAGAATGCTTCCGGCAACGCGGTCGCCGCGGCCCGGACGCCCAATCTGGACTACCTGTTGAGCACATATCCGCGTACGACCCTGAACGCGAGCGGCGAGGCTGTCGGCCTCCCTGAAGGCCAGATGGGGAACAGCGAGGTCGGGCATCTCAATCTGGGCGCCGGACGGATCGTCTACCAGTCGCTGACCCGGGTGTCGATCTCCGTCAGAAACGGGGAACTGGACAAGGTCCCGGCAATCGACAACGCCATCAACCAGGCAATTGCCAAGAACACGAAACTTCATATCATGGGATTGCTCTCCGACGGCGGCGTGCATTCCCATATCGATCATATCATCTACCTCTTCCGTAAGGCGGTAGAGCGCGGCGTCAAGGAGACATGCGTCCATGCCTTCCTCGACGGACGCGACGTCCCGCCGAAGTCGGCGAAGAAGTACCTCCGCCAGTTGGCTGAGGTGATGAACGTCATCGGCCAAAGCAAAATCGGCGTCATCAGCGGCCGTTATTATGCCATGGACCGCGATAAGAACTGGAACCGGCTGAAACTCGCCTATGACGCGCTCGTTTACGGCGAAGCACCGGTGAAGGATTTCCTGGCCGGAATCGACGAAAGCTACGCCCAGGGCGTCACCGACGAGTTCGTCGTGCCGTTCATTGCTAATAGCGACGCGCACATCAGCGACGGGGACAGCGTCATCTTCGCGAACTTCCGTCCCGACCGCGCGATCCAGCTTTCGACCGCGCTCACCAATCCCGATCTGGTGCCGATGGAGGGACTGAAACGGTTCAACGACCTGACCTTCGTCTCGATGATGCTTTACAGCGAGAACGTCAAGGGCGACATCGCCTTCGACCTCCAGGAGTTGAAGAACACCTACGGCGATGTCATCGCCGCCAATGGCCTGAAACAACTTCGGATCGCGGAGACGGAAAAATACGCCCACGTCACCTATTTCTTTGACGGCGGCGAGGAAAAAGATCTGTCTGGAGCGACGCGGATCCTCATTCCCTCTCCCAAGGTCGCGACCTATGACCTCCAGCCGGAGATGAGCGCCTATCTTGTGACGGACAGGGTGCTTGAGGAGATCGAATCCGGAAAATACGACACGATCATTTTGAATTTCGCGAATTGCGACATGGTCGGGCATACGACGGTGTTTGATGCGACCGTGAAGGCGGTCGAGACCGTCGACGAGTGCGTCGGCCACGTTTACCGCAAAATCAAGGAAGTCGGCGGCGTTTTGATCGTCACCGCCGATCACGGGAACGCTGAGCAGCTTCTTGATGAAGACGGCCGGCCGTTCTCGGCCCACACGACCAGCCCCGTGCCCTTCGTGATCACGGAAAAAGGATTGAAACTTCGCGAAGGCGGGAACCTTGGCGACGTCGCGCCGACGATGCTGGAACTACTGGGAATCAAGCAACCGGAAGAAATGACCGGCAGAAGCATAATAATAAAATAAGAAAGGATTGAAATTCATATGCCATTCATTAAGGAAGTTTACGCCCGCGAGGTTCTCGATTCCCGCGGCAATCCGACTGTCGAAGTCGAGATTTGGACGGAAAGCGACGCCTACGGCCGGGCAATCGTCCCGAGCGGCGCCTCGACCGGCGAACATGAGGCCGTCGAGTTGCGCGACGGCGATGCTAAACGTTATCTCGGCAA
The DNA here is from genome assembly GCA_002385575.1 of Caryophanales bacterium UBA3946. Classification (GTDB taxonomy): domain Bacteria; phylum Bacillota_I; class Bacilli_A; order ML615J-28; family CAG-698; genus UBA3946. The sequence goes on from DGDS01000015.1 coordinate 18,145, forward strand.
GGGTGTCCTGAACGCCGTCGACAACGTCAACAACGTCATCGCCCCGGAAATCATCGGGATGAACGTCTTTGACCAGGTCGGAATCGACCAGCTGATGATCGAACTGGACGGCACGGAAAACAAGGGCAAACTTGGAGCCAACGCCATCCTCGGCGTCTCGATGGCCGTCGCCCGCGCCGCTGCCGATTATGCCGGGCTGCCCCTTTACAACTATTTGGGCGGTTTCAATGCGAAGGAATTACCGACGCCGATGATGAACATTTTAAACGGCGGCTCCCATGCCGACAATAACGTCGACTTCCAGGAATTCATGATCATGCCCGTCGGCGCGCCGACGTTCAAGGAAGCGATCAGGATGGGCGCCGAGGTCTTCCACAACCTCAAGAAGGTCCTGAAAGGCAAGGGCCTCAATACCGCCGTCGGCGACGAAGGCGGATTTGCCCCCAATCTGGGAAGCAATGAGGAAGCAATCACCGTCATCCTCGAAGCGATCAAGAAAGCCGGCTATGAGCCCGGTAAAGACGTGTTCCTGGCGATGGACGTGGCCGCAAGCGAATTCTACGATGCGAAGACCAACAAGTACGTCCTGGCCGGCGAAGGCGGGAAGGCCTTTGATTCCAAAGGACTGGCTGATTTCTATGTGGAACTTTGCGCCAAGTATCCGATCATCTCGATCGAGGACGGGCTGGCCGAGGACGACTGGGAAGGCTGGGCTTATCTGACCGAAAAGCTCGGCAAGAAGATCCAACTCGTCGGCGACGACCTGTTCGTCACCAATACCAAGCGCTTGGCGAAGGGAATTGAAAGAAGTATCGCCAACTCGATCCTGATCAAGGTTAACCAGATCGGCACATTGACGGAAACGTTCGAAGCGATCGAAATGGCGAAGAAGGCCGGTTATACCGCCGTCGTCAGCCACCGCTCCGGCGAGACCGAAGATACGATTATTGCTGATATCGCCGTTGCCCTCAACACCGGCCAGATTAAGACCGGTTCGATGAGCCGGACCGACCGGATTGCGAAGTACAATCAATTGCTCCGCATTGAAGACGAACTCGGTACCACCGCTGTCTACAACGGCATCAAATCCTTCTACAATTTGAAAAAGTAAGTTTTCACCATGATTAATAAGCATTTCACCGGACCGATTTGGCGAATAGCACAGCCGGAAGGTGAAATGCTTTTTATTATGATTTTACGGAAAATTCGATCGCAGACCGCGGTTACTGCTGGTCATCGCATTTATGGAAGTTTATTCTTAACATCCATTTAAAATCATGGTATAATAATCTAAAGTAGAGGAAACGGATTATGAGTATCTTTTCTTTCTTCAAGAAACAAAAAGAGACGATCGATATAAAAGTTCCGGAGATTCCGTCGAAATTCATCTCCAAGGCCAACGACGACGAGATCTATTTCGAACGGGCTGAGTACAGCGAGAACCAGTTTGATCTGGATGATTGTTTTGACGCCAAGACCAAAGCCGAACGGATCCTGGAAGCGCTCCAGGTTTTTGAGGCCAAGGAGAAGGCGCTTTTGCATAAATATTATTTCTTGAAACTGTTCGCCCGGGTTGCCTCGCGCGATTCCAAATATAACGAAAAAATGCTTACGATTGACAAACAAGTCAACCGGATGAAGAGGATCCACGACGAGATCAAAAAAAGAGCAGATATCCTGAAATACGTCCAGGACGACGAGGCTTTTGACTATAGCGAACTCTTCGTCAAAATCAACGATTTGTTTGATTTCGGGCGCGTACTGTCAACCCAACTTAACGACATCCAGAAGCAGTATTACCATAATCTGAAAATTGCAACCTATAGCATCTGTAAAGACAAGACCTATCAGGAACTCGAACAGCTGATCAAGGACACAAACGAAATGATCCAGGAATACAAGTCGGCGCAAGAGGCCTATGACTTCATCTATTACAACAGCGGCGAATTGGTCGTCCAGACGGTGAAGGCATTGGTAGAAGCGATCGAGGAGAGCGGAATCAAGTCCTATATCGACGCCTATCCGTTCAAGTACTTCCTGCCTTCTGATGATGTTGTCGTGTTGAGGTTTGCGGAGTGGATCGATTTGTTTAATAAACTTCTTTATGTTTTCCGCACCTCGAACCGGATCGATTTTAAGTCCGTTCAGCCTTTCAGCGAGTATTACCGGGAATTGGAGAAAAGATATATGATCATGCTGATATACAACGAAATGGGAATGAAACAATGAAAGCCGACCTGCACATTCACACCACACACTCCGACGGAGCTTTCAGCGTTGCGGAAATCATTGCGATGGCGCGAAATCTGGATTACATCGCCATCACCGATCACGACACGTTTTCCGGAGCCAGGGAGGCGCTTGCGATTGCGCCCGATAAACCGAAGATCATCTTTGGAATCGAACTCTCGACCGAAAACCGCGACGAAAGCGTCCATTTGCTCGGCTATTTTCCCGACCAGGGCACGATTGCCGGGCTGGAGGAAAAACTCCTGGAGCAGCGTCGCCACCGCCGCACCCGCGCTGAGGCGATCCGCGCCAAACTAAAGGAATTATTCAACATCGAAATAGATTTTTCCGGCTACGAAGCGACGGAAAGCATCACCCGCGGTACGATTGCGAGCGCGATCATTGAGCGCGGTTATCCTTTCACCCGCGAGGAGATCTTCGACCGGATGATCGGCTCCGGCCGTCCGGCTTACATACCGAGCACGAAACTTTCGACCAAAGAAGGCATTAAGCTGATCAGGGAAAACGGAGGCTTTGTTTTTCTTGCCCATCCGGTCCTATTGCGTAAAAACGATCCGGAGGAAATCATCAGGATGGGCGTCGACGGTATTGAAGCGGTTTATCCCGTCAATAATAAGGGCGACGAGAAGAAGTACCGCCGCCTTGCCGCCGAATGGGATCTGCTCATTTCCGGCGGGAGCGACTTCCATATCCTCAACGACAGCATGCACGGAAAACTCGGCGGGACGCCGCTTAAGGGCAGGGATCTCGACCTGTTCCTCCGGGCGCTGAAAGGAGCACGATGAACCCACGCAAGCTCGCCTACGAAGCCATCAACAAGGTCATGGCGGAACAGGCGTACGCCAACCTTACGGTTAACGAATATTTAAGCCGCCACCGCCTAAATGATAATGACCGGCGGCTCTTCACCAGGCTCGTTTACGGGACGGTCGAGAACTATCTTAAACTCGAGTATCTTTTGAAACCGTTTCTGAAGAAAAAGCCGGATCCGTTTATACACAGCCTGTTATGCATGAGCGTATATCAGATCGAATACACCGGCATCCCGGCGTTCGCCGCGGTCGACGAAGCGGTAAAGATCGCGAAGGAAGAGAACCGGTTCGCCGCTTCGTTTGTGAATGCGGTGCTGCGGAATTACCTGCGCGCCGGGAAACGGGATCTTTCCGCCCTTCCCGAAAACGAGTGGCTAAGCATCAATTATTCCCATCCGCTTTGGCTCGTCGATTACCTGCTTTCGCTTTACGACCGGGAGACGACGGAAAAGATTCTCCGGGAAAACAACGAAAGCAAGCTGCTTGCGATCCGCGTCAACACCCTGAAGGCGACGGTCGCCGAAGTGGAAGCGGAACTAGCGAAGGATGGCATCGGCTTTCGCCGCATACCCCTGGTCAAGATGGGACTTATGATCGATGGCGATTTGCATGATCATCGTCTCGTCCGGGAAGGAAAGGTCGTCTTCCAGGACGGCGCGGCGCAACTCGTCGCCGAAATGATGGCGCCGGAAAGAAATGCGAAGATCATCGACCTGTGCGCTGGCCCCGGCGGAAAAACGGCCCATCTGGCCGCCATAATGAAAAATAGCGGCGTGATTTACGCCTGCGACGTTCATCCCCATAAGATCGCGCTGATGGACAAACTCTTCGCGCGCCTCGGGGTAAAAAACGTCAAGACGGTTTTGGCGGACGCGACGAAGATCAAGGATGCAATCAAAGACAAGGATTTCGATTATGTCCTCGCCGACGTTCCCTGCTCGGGTCTGGGAGCCGTAAGCGACCGGATTGACCTGAAATACCGGATCACCCGGGAGGTGATTGACGAACTCGTTGCCCTGCAAAGGAACATCCTCGATCGGACCTGGGACCTCCTTAAGCCCGGCGGGAAATACGTCTATTCCACGTGCACGATCAATCCCACCGAAAACGAGGATCAGATCAAGGCGTTTGTGAAAAGAAATCCGGATGCGAGGATTGTTAATGAAAAACTGATCATGCCTTATGAATACCATACCGACGGTTTTTATATCTGCATCATGGAAAAACGGGTGGAAGAATGAAGACCAATATTTATGATTATTCCCGCGCCGCCCTGGAAAGGTATCTGGAGGCGCGCGGAAGCAAAAAATACCGGGCGATGCAAATCTTCGAGGCGGTCTACCGCCAGCGAATAACCGATTTCGCCCTCATATTTAATCTGAAGAAAGAATTCCGCGAGCAAATGCGCGAGGAGTTTTGCTTCGGCCATCTGGAGACGGTCAAAACGACGGTGTCGACCGACGGGACGAAGAAATACCTGTTCCGCCTCGACGACGGTAATTTGATCGAGACGGTCCTGATGCGCCACGATTACGGCAATTCCGTGTGCGTTACGACCCAGGTTGGATGCAATATGGGTTGTCTGTTCTGCGCCAGCGGCGAAACGAAAAAAATCCGGGATTTAACCCCCGGGGAGATGGTGATGCAGGCGCTTGTGATCGAAGACGAGCTGCGCGCGGAAGGCCAGCGTCTGAGCAACGCCGTGATCATGGGGATCGGCGAGCCCTTCGACAATTACGAAAACGTCATGGAATTCATCAGGATCATCAACGATCCCAAGGGGTTTGCGATCGGCAGCCGCCATATCACCGTTTCGACATGCGGGATCGTGCCGAAGATATATGAGTTCAGCGAATTCCCGCTCCAGGTCAATTTGGCCGTTTCTCTGCACTTCGCGACCGACGAGAAGCGGCGCAAGTACATGAAGATAAGCAGGGCCTATGACCTGAAGACTTTGTTTACGGCGCTTCATCATTATTTCGATAAAACTGGTCGGCGGGTGACGATCGAATACATCCTGCTTGCGGGAATAAACGATAGCATCGAAGACGCGGCCGCCCTCGTTTCCCTCGTCCGGGGTCTGACTTGTTATGTCAACCTGATCCCATATAACGAGACCGGCGTTTTCAAGCGTTCCAGTTCCGAACGTACCCGGGCTTTCTTCGAGTATCTAATCAAAAACGGAGTCAACGTCGTGACGAGGAAGGAGCAGGGACATGACATCGCGGCCGCCTGCGGACAATTGCGGATCAAGGAGATGGTATGCGAGGACTGATAATCAAGGCAATCAGCGGCGAATACATGATCATCGACGCGGACGATAATATCCACGTGGCCAAACCACGCGGCGTCTTCCGTTTCAAGGAGCACGTCCCGAAAGTCGGCGACCTGGTCGAGTTCGACCCCGCAAAGCAAGTCATCCAGAAGATTGCCCCACGGCGCAACGAACTCATTCGCCCCGCGGTTGCCAACATCGACAAGGCATTCCTCGTCTTTTCCGTCGTCGAGCCGGATCTGAACCTGAACCTGCTCGACCGCTTGCTTGCGATCATCGAATACATGGACATCGAGATCGTCATTGTCTTTACCAAGCTTGATCTGCTTACCGATCGCACCGACTTTGACAAGGTCAATGAATACTACCGCGCGCTCGGATACCATACCTACCTGTCCGGGCTGAATGCCGTTCCCGTGGAAGCCCTCACGGCGGAGGCCGCCGGGAACGTATCCGTCCTCGCCGGACAGAGCGGCGCCGGCAAGAGCACGCTTCTAAACGCCCTCGACCCGTCCTTCAAGTTGAAGACCGACGTCATTTCCCGCGCCCTCGGCCGCGGTAAGCATACGACCCGCCATGTCGAACTCTTGCGCGTCGGGGACGGATGGATTGCTGACACGCCGGGATTCGGGAACGTCGATTTTGATTTTCCGGATTTACTGACGCTGTCACATAGTTTCCGCGAATTTTTCGAAAATGCTGACGGCTGTAAGTTCAACCGCTGCCTGCACATCGACGAACCAGGCTGCACGGTCAGGGAGATGGCCGCGTCCGGCCGGATACTTTCCTCGCGGTATGATAACTACCGCCTGTTCCACCGCGAACTCAAGGACATGCTGAAAAATAAGTACTAAAAAATATAAAAAGGAGGTTAATATGTTAGTTGCCCCTTCCATATTGTCAGCCGATTTTTCCAGACTGCTCGAGGAAGTGAAAGAAATCGAAAGTTACGGCGCTGACTTGCTCCACATCGACGTCATGGACGGCCATTTCGTGCCCAACATCACCATCGGCCCCGATGTCTATCGTCCCCTCAAAGGCAAGATCAACATGATTTTTGACGTCCACCTCATGATCGAAAAACCGTTGCTGTTCGCCAAACAATTCGTCAAAGCGGGAGCCGACATCATAACCTTCCATTACGAAGCCGTGCCGGACGTCGCGAAAACAATCCGTTTTCTGCGCAACCTTTCCGTCCGGGTCGGGATCTCGATCCGTCCGAAAACCGACATCGCGCTTCTGGACGCCTATCTTCCCGACGTCGATCTGGTGCTGGTCATGTCCGTCGAGCCGGGATTTGCCGGACAGGACTTCATGCCCCAGGCGCTCGATAAGATCCGCTATTTGAGCCAAAAGAAAAAAGAGCGCGAGCTGACCTACCTGATCGAGGTCGACGGCGGAATCAATGCCGAGACCGGGCTTCTGGCCAAGGAAGCCGGAGCGGAGATCCTCGTCGCCGGGACGTATATCTTCAAGGCGGAGAACCGGCGGGCAGCCGTCGAAAGCCTGAAAAGCCTATGATCATCAAGATCGTGTGCGCCGGCGTCAGCGGCTTTAAAAACCTGTACCGTCCCGATCCCGACGAATTTCTGATCGGGGTCGACGGCGGAATCTATCACATCATCGAACAAGGGTTGAACGTCGATCTAGCCGTCGGTGATTTCGATTCCTGCGACATCGCCGAAGTCGTGTGGCATTGCGCTAAAGTGAAGAGGTATCCGGCGGACAAGGATGAAAGCGACCTAGAATTGGCGGTCCGGGACGCCGTCGCGATGGATGCCGAGCGGATCGAGATATACGACGCCACCGGCGGGCGGATCGACCACTTTCTCGCAGCCCTCAACGTGATTATGGCTTATTCCGATTATCCCATCGTCATGTTTGACGAGCGCAACCGCGTCTACGTTATCAAGGGCGAAGCGGTCATAAAAAAAGAGCAATACAAATACTGCTCCTTTTTCGCGCTCGAGGACGGCGCGGAAATCACGCTTGAAGGGTTTAAATACCCGCTTACATCCCATCCATTGCGTCCGTTTGACAACCTGTGCCTGAGCAACGAGATTGCCGGTGAGGCGGGAGTGGTCCGGGTGAACGGGAAAAAAGTCCTGGTTATCGAAACATCATAGTCTAAACTCATAACCCTTGTCATATAATGAAGTGAATTGAGGGATGGGTTATGAGGATCTATGTCATAAGGCTGCCGAGGTTTCTGGCTTACATCATCAGTAAACTGATGCAATTGTTTTCGAAAAAAGAAAAAAAGGCCTCGTAAGCCTTTTTTTTACGCCCTTTCGACTAATCCGGAACGCATCGCCCGGGTCGAAACGTATACTCTTTTAATCTTGCCGTTCGCGTCTTTGATTCTGATTTTATGGAGATTGGCTTTCCAACTGCGCCGGGAAGCCTTTAAAGAGTGCGGGCGATTGTTACCGTATACCGTACCCAAACCGGTTATATAACATTTGCGGGCCATAGTATCCCTCCTTATCAGGATTTGTCTTCATACTTAAAACATTATACCATAATCGATGTTGTAAATCAAGCAAAAAAATCGGCGATTTTACATAACTATGATATTCCTTGCAAAACAAAATGCCTTGTAATATAATAACCGCATTATTATCAAAGAAATCCTTTGCCGGCGCGCCTTGGTAAATATTTCGGTGGATATTGTCACCGCGGGGCGTATTTTGGGCTTGCCTTAAGAAATATCATGTGGTATAATAAAAAAACAGACAAAAGACAAATGGGGGCACTTTTATGCACATTAAAAAGATAGATGGCGCGCTGTTCAAGGCCATGGTCACGAATGGCGCGGAAAACCTGAAACTCCATTACAAAGAAGTTGACGCTTTGAACGTCTTCCCCGTCCCCGACGGGGATACCGGAACCAATATGAAACTGACGATTGACGGCGGTGTGAACGAGATTTATTCGATCAACGACGTCAATATTTACGAAGTATCGAAAAAGCTTTCGCGGGGCATGCTGATGGGAGCCCGGGGCAACTCGGGTGTCATCCTCTCGCAGTTATTCCGCGGTTTAAGCAAAGGATTCGAAGGATTCACCCAGGTTGATGCGATTCACTTGGCGAAGGCTTTCGACGCCGGCGTCAAGCAGGCATATAAAGCAGTCATGAAACCGGTCGAGGGAACGATCCTGACCGTCGTCCGTGAGGCGACGGAAAAACTTCTGGCGATTTCCTCGTCGCGGATGACGATCAACGAATTTTTCACCGAGTTTCTGAACGAGGCGCGCGCCTCCTTGCAAAGGACACCGGAACTGCTTCCGGTCCTCAAGGAAGCGGGCGTTATCGACAGCGGCGGTGCCGGTCTCGTTTACATCCTTGAAGGGATGGCAGAGGCGGTGGAAGGCCGGTTCGTATCGGAAAAGCCGGTGCAGACCGCGATGCATACCGTCGGAACGCGGTTCGTAAGCAAGAACGAGAACGTCGAATTCGGCTATTGTACGGAATTCATCCTCCAGCTTTCGCCCGAGTATAAGGACGAATTCGAGGAAGAGATGATCACCAACATGCTTACGCCATTGGGCGATTCGATCGTGGCGGTGAAGGACGAGGACATCGTCAAGGTGCACGTCCACACCCTGAAGCCCGGCGACATCCTCAACATCGGGCAGAAATTCGGCGAATTCGTCCACCTGAAGATCGAAAACATGACGATCCAGCACAACGAAAGCCAGATCGCCCATGCCGAGGAAGGCCCGTGCGAGTGCGGCGAGGATCACTACCAGCCGCCGAAACGCCCGGAAATCCGGAAGAAATACGCGATCGTCGTCGTGGCCTCCGGCAAGGGCCTGATCAACGCCTTCAAGGAGATGGGCGCCGACTTCGTCGTCAACGGCGGTCAGAGCATGAACCCGTCGACGGAAGACTTCATCCGCGGCTATGACACCCTCAACGCCGAGCATATCCTGGTCTTCCCCAATAACAGTAACATCATCCTGGCCGCGAACCAGTCGGCGAAGATCTACAGCGAAAGCAAGATTCACGTCGTCCAGACGAAGAGCATCGCCCAGGGCTTCGCGGCACTGACGATGCTGGATCTCAACGGCGAACCGGACGAGGTGATCGCCGACATCATGCCGGTCATCGAGAACGTGACGACCGGACTTGTGACTTATTCGGTCCGTGACACCGAGTTAAACGGCCTGAAGATCAAGAAGAATGACTTTATCGGCATATGCAATAACAAAATCGTCGCTACCGGCAAGAAGCCGCTTGACGCCGTCAAGGGCCTGTTGAAAGAAGCCGTGACCGAGACGAAAGAAATCATCACCGTTATCTATGGCGCCGACGTTAATCAGAAAGAAATCAACGAACTGGTAAAATATATTGAGAGGAATTACGGCCATCTTGAACTGGATGTCATCGAAGGCAATCAGGAGGTCTACAGTTATATTTTAGCAGTCGAGTAGGATAAGGGCCGGCGCCCTTTTTTCTCTAAAGATGGGAGAACAAGATGAAAAACACTTTATTGAGCAATCTGGACTATCTGACCGCAAAAACGGTCACGACGCTGAAAAAACATAACATCCATACCGTCGAAGACCTGCTGCTCAGTTTCCCCACCAAATTCAACGATTACACTGTACGTAATATAAAGGACGTCGTTCCCAATACGAACGTGACGGTCGCCGGCGTCGTCCAGAGCAAGGCGATGATCAAGACCATCCGTCCGAAACTCGTCCTGCTGAGTTTCTACGCCGATATCGACGGCCGTCGCATCCGCGTGTCAATTTTCAACCGCCAGTTCCTGCGGCCGAAGATTCATTACGGCGTTTACGTCCGCCTGACCGGCAAACTCTCCGACAATCTCAAGTCCTTCACGGCGGCGGAAATCCACTTCGACGAGCTCTCGAACAATATCACTCCCGTCTTCAACATCAAAGGCATCACCGATGCCAAGATGCTCGACATCAAGGAAAAGGTCTACGAGGACTTTTGCGAGGACCTCGAGGACGTGTTACCGGCGGAGATCCGGGAAAAATACGGCCTGATCGGCTACCGGGACGCCGTAAGGTACATCAACATTCCCGAGGACGACGGCGAGATCGCCCGCGCCATCCGCCGAATCAAGTTCGAAGAATTGTTCCTTTATCAATTGAAGATCAAGTATTTGTTATACATGCGGAAAAACTATCCGCAAGGTATCGGCATCGCCTACGACCGCGAGAAAGTCGCGGCCTTCGTCTCCCGCCTGCCGTTCAAACTGACGGCGGACCAGGAGCGGGCCGTAAACGAGATCCTTAACGACATCGCCGCTCCCTACCAGATGAACCGCCTCCTCCAAGGCGAGGTCGGCAGCGGGAAGACGGTCGTGGCCGCGATCTGCCTGTACGCCGTGATTACCGCCGGCTACCAGGGCGCGATAATGGCGCCGACTGAGGTACTCGTGCAGCAGCACTACCAGACCTTCCTCCGGCTTTTCGAAGGCGTGCCGGTGAAAATCGTGATGCTTTCCTCATCCCTTGCCCAGAAAGACAAGAAGGAGATCATCGACGGACTTGGCGATAAGGACATCGACATCGTCATCGGCACCCATGCCCTCTTCCAAAAAGACGTCGTCTTCGAGCGGCTCGGGCTCGTCATCACCGACGAGGAGCACCGCTTCGGCGTCCGCCAGCGCGTGTCGATCGTCGGGAAGGGCCATCTGATCGACCATCTGAAGATGAGCGCGACGCCGATCCCGCGGACGCTTGCGATCTCGATCCTCGGCGAGTCGGACATCTCGGTGATCAGGACGCTGCCCGGCTGTAAGAAGGAGCCGATCACGAAATATCTCGGTTACCGCGACATGCCGGAAGTGTATGCGCACCTGCGGACGATGATCGCCAAGGGACAGCAGGCCTATGTAATCTGTCCGATGATCGAGGAATCGGAAGTGATGGACCTGCAGAACGCGACCGAGGTCTATGAAAAGTTCAAGGTCGACTTCCAGGGATTCTGTGAGATCGGCCTCATCCATAGCAAACTGAAACCCGGCGATAAGGAACGGGTGATGAACGACTTCGCCCAGAACAAGATCCAGATCCTCGTTTCCACGAGCGTCATCGAAGTCGGCGTCAACGTCGTCAACGCCACGACCGTCGTCGTCCTGGACGCGGATCGTTTCGGCATCGCTCAGCTCCACCAGATGCGCGGCCGGGTGCGCCGCAGCGACGAGCAGGCGTATTGCTTCCTCGTAAGCGACTCAAACGTTACGACCGCGATCGAGCGTCTAAAACTCGTGGCGGAGGTGACGGACGGATTCGTCCTCGCCGAGGAAGACTTGCTCATGCGGGGACCGGGCGACTTCTTCGGGGAAAAGCAGACCGGGAACGTGATGTTCAAAATGGCCGACCTGGTCATGGACAAGGACGTTCTCGAGGAAGCCAACGCCCTCGCCGATCGTCTGATCGCAAGCGGCGAACTTTTCACCAATCTGGAATACGAAAAACTGCGCGCCATCGCGCATGAGAACTACATAACCAAAAAAGAAATGCTTAATTAACCAGGAGAAAGACATGGTAAAACTAGCGATCGACATCATGGGCGGCGATCACGCCCCGCTGGAGATCATCAAAGGCGTCGATATTGCCCTGGCGCGGTTTGACGATCTGGAACTGATCCTCTTCGGCGACGCCGACATCATCAAACGCAACCTGCAGGCCACGGAGCGGGTGAAAATCGTCCACGCCCCCGAGAAGATCGACATGGGCGAGAAGGACCCGATCAGCGCCGTTCGGCGCAACCGCGAGGTCTCGCTCGTCCAGACCTTCCAGGCCGTCCGCGACGGCGAAGCGGCCGGAGCGGTGACCGCCGGTCCGACCCAGGGCGTGGTGGCGGCGGCCCATATGATCGTCCGGCGGATCAAGGGAATGAAACGGACCGCCCTGTGTCCGAACCTTCCCAATCTGGATGGGAAGACCCGCATCCTTCTCGATGTTGGCGCCAACCTCGAATTGCGCAGCGAGCACATCCTCCAACTTGCCCAGTACGCGACGATCTACATGCGCGAAGTGCGGGGCATCGAACGCCCGCTCGTCGGCCTGATGAACATCGGGACGGAACCCGGCAAGGGTCGCGAACTGGAAAAGGAGACGTACGAACTGCTTGAAGCCAACCCGCACGTCAACTTTCATGGCAACGTCGAGGGGAAGGAGATCCTCTCCTCTCCCTGTGACATCCTGATCACCGACGGTTTCACCGGCAACATGCTGATGAAAGCATTTGAAGGCACGGTCCGCGCCGTCGGCGACTTCTTCAAGACGGAAATCAAAAAGTCCTTCGCCCGGAAGATCGGCTACTTATTCATGAAGGGGGTTTTTGACAAGTTCAAAAAGAAATTCAGCGCCGACGAGATCGGCGGCGCCAACCTCTTCGGCGTCGACGGGGTCATCGTCAAGGCTCACGGTTCCAGCGACGGCTACGCTTTTTCCAACGCCATCGCCCAGGCCCGGAAGACCGTCCGCGGCGACGTCATCGCGAAAATGAAGAAAGTGATCGAAGAGGAAGGAATCGGCCTTGAATAACCACCGGCTGGTCATTGACACGGTCAAAAATGCCGGCATCGAACCGGGCGACGAGCAACTCTACATCACCGCCTTCACCCACCAGTCGTATGCCAACGAGCACAACGTCTCAAGCAACGAGCGGCTCGAGTATCTCGGCGATTCCGTGTTGAATTTTCTTGTGGCGGAGTACTTGTATGAGCGGTTTCCGGACATGCCGGAAGGAACGCTCACGAAAACCCGCGCCAAATTCGTCTGCGCCACCGCCAACAGTCGCTACGCGGTCGCCCTGAAACTGAACGAGGCAATCCTCCTCGGCAAGGGCGAGACCGAGCAGGGTGGGATGACGAAACCCTCCGTGCTCGGCGATTTGTTTGAGGCGTTCCTCGGCGCCGTTTACCTGGATAAGGGACTTGCGGCGGTAAAGAAGATCCTCGAACGCATCGTTTTTCCCTGCATCGAAAGCGTCGACACCGGGTTTTTCGTCGATTACAAAAGCCGGCTTCAGGAACTGATCCAAAGCGAAAGCCGGCAAGGCGTTACTTATGTTCTGGACAAGGAAATCGGCCCGCCCCATGATAAGACCTTCTTCGTCAGCGTTTATCATGACGGGGCGAAACTGGGGACCGGCTCCGGTAAGACGAAAAAAGCGGCCGAGCAGAAGGCGGCCGAACTGGCTTTGAAAAAACTTCTTTAATCAGAGGAGAAGCATGTTTAATCTAATAAAAAACAATATCATACCATTTGACCGACTCCTGATCGAAAAATACTACGTTCTCGACCTCGACGAAATAGACGCGATCATTTTGATTAGATTAAACGACTTGTACCGGCGGGGGGAGCGGTTGTTCTCGGTCCGTTCCATCGCCGCGTCGATGAAAGTCGCTGAGACGGAACTGGGCAAGCGCATCGTCGATTTGGTCAAGCGCGGTTTTATCGCGCTTGAGTTGTCGGGAAAGGACGCCAAGGAGGTGTTCAACCTTGACGAGACCTACCGGCGCCTTGCCTATCTGCTCGAGGATTCCGAAGCAAAGGCGAACGACGCGGAGATCAACGAGCAGATCAAGTACACGGTGCGGCTGCTGGAAAGCGAACTGAAGAAGACGTTGAGCCCGATCGAACTTGAGATCGTCGCCCGCTGGTATATCGAGAAAAAATACGAGCACCGGAAGATCGAAGAAGCGATCCTCAGGACGTTGAAAAACAAGTACCGGAGCGTGAACTATATCGACCGGCTGCTGGCGAAGGAGGAAAAACCACCAGCGCCGGCGGTAAAACCGGTGGAAGGCGAGCGGATCCAGGACTTGTTCCAGAAGGTCTATGGCAAAGGCAAATGAGATCCTTGCGATCCTGAAGGAGATGCTTCCCGAGGTCAGGACCGAACTGGCATACGAAAATCTGTATCAGCTCACGGTCGCCGTCGTCCTATCGGCGCAGGCGACCGACGTGGCGGTGAACAAGGCGACTCCGGCATTGTTTGCCCGGTATCCCGATTTTACCGCCCTGGCGCAGGCCGACTACGACGAACTCAGGGAGATGATCAAGACGATTGGCCTTGCTCCGACCAAGGCCCGGAATCTGATCAATCTGAGCAGGAAGCTTGTGTCCGAGAAGGGCGGGATGATCGTTCCCGATCCGGAATACCTTTTGACCCTTCCCGGCATCGGCCGGAAATCGGCGAACGTGATTTTGAGCGAGGGATTCGGCATACCCCGCCTCGCCGTCGACACCCATGTGGCGCGGGTCGCCAATCGGCTCGGCTTGGCGGCAGCGACCGCCCCGGCGCGCATCGAGGCGGAGATATGTGCCCTTTACCCGCCTGCGGAATGGCATCAACTGCACCTGCGGTTGGTCCTTTTCGGCCGGTATCATTGCCTGGCGCGGAAACCGCGTTGCCACGAATGCAAACTCACGGCATATTGTCAATATTATACAAACATCGCCCCGGTGGAATGATATAATCCCATCGGGTGTTTTTTATGAAAGTGAAGGTCTTTGACGAAAACCATGAAAAAGACTTGGAAGAAGCGGTCAACGCGTTCCTCGAGACGCTTGAGGACGAGGACGTCGTCGACATCAAATTCCAGGTCAGCACGATGTATGATTACAAGGATCAGATCTATTGTTACGCCGCGATGGTGATCTACCGGACTAAGTAGTGCGGCTTTTGATATATTCCCAGTCCGGTGTCACGAAGACGGTCTTATGGTTCGTATACGTCACGAACGATCCCTTGGTTCCCGGCACTTTCTTCACATGGCGCAAGAGCGTGTAATCCACCGCCACATTAGCCGAGTGGCGGTTTTTCGAGTGATAGGCCGCGACCATCGCCGCGAGGGTGATTGCATCCGGCGTCAGCTCGACCGCGCGCAGGATCGTGTGGCTGCCGGGCGCCCCTTTGACGTGGAAGAAGTAATCGTCCTTCCGGGCGACCTGGTGCGTCAGGTAGTTGTTCTGGAGGTTGTTCCGGCCGACCATGATCGTGTTTCCGGCCGGATCCCGATACACCAGGTACTGGGGACGGGCGCTTTTCCGGGCCGCCGCCTTTTCCCGGGACAGGCCCAGTTCGGCAATGATCTCGCGGAGACCGCCGGCCCCGGCGAGGGCGATTTGTTCTTCGAGCGTCTCGAGATAGCGGATTTCCGCCTCGGTCGCCTTGATCTGCGTCTCGAGGAAGGTGATCGCCCGCTTCGCCTTTTTATAACGGGCGAAGATCGCTTCCATGTTTTCGGCCGGGGACAGGCGCGGATCGAGGGGGATTTCCCGGTCTTCGTCCCGGTTGTAATCGCGGACCATCACCGCGGCAGCGCCAGGTTTGACAAGGTGGAGGTTTGCGGCGAGGAGTTCGCCGGTTTCCTTGAGGCTGAGGTTGTCGTGGGCGGCCGCGTATTCCTCGCGCTGTTTTTTCAGTTTGTTCTGGGCCCGGCTTTTCTCTTTTTTCAGGTAGTTATCAAGGATCTTCTGTTCGGTGTTATGGATGTTTTGTTTCCTGACGGTCAGAAAATATTCTTCAAGCAGCGTGGATAAGTCGGGAAAATACCGGCGCTCGCCGGAAAGATGGGTCAGATCGAGGCAGTAAAAGCGCGTCTTGTTCTCGGTTTGGATCATCACCGGCGTCGTCGGCCCGGCAAGGAACTTCAGGTCGCGCCGATAGGCAATCTCCCCGAAACACAGATTTGAGACGCCCTGGTAGGAGTTTTGCGCGAAAACTTCATCGGTCGTGAAGGGGTTGACGCGCGGCGTGTCCGCGGCGGGGATTTGATAGGGGGCCTTCGGGACCATGACGCGCTTGTCATTGTCGTTAAGGACGTAGGTTTTCCGCAGGCAGTCGATGACGATGCCGTCCGCGGCGGTGAGGATGAGGTTGGCGTTCCGCCCGAACATTTCCGCGATCAGCCGGAAGTTTTCCCAATAACCGAGGTAACCGGCTTTTTCGACTTCGAAAACGACGATCCGGTCGTTTTCAATTTGCCGGAAGTCTTTGATGATTCCCGCCTCGATGTGCTTCCGGAGCGCCGAAAGAAAGGGAAAAGTCATTCCCGACGGGGTGTAGTCAGCGCGTATCAAACGAAAATGCGCGCCCTCGCCGCCCAGGCTGAGCAGGAGGTTCTCGCCCCGGCTTAATTCAAGGATGAAAGTCATCCTGTCGATGCAGGAGACGCGGTTGATGCGCGCCCCTTTTACGGTTGATTCCAGTTCCCGACACAAATGGCGGATGAAGACGCCGTCAAAGCTCATATTGTATCACCGGTATTATTGTATCACAGCAGGTAATTAAAAAAAACCTCTTTATTATTATTTTGGTTTGTGGTAAAATAAATACAAATATCAACCGAGGACGCAAGATGAAATTAAACGATGATGGACTGTTAATCGTTCTATCCGGTCCTTCCGGCGTCGGTAAAGGCACCGTGCGCGACGCCTTGTTTGAAATGGAAGGCCACGATCTCGTTTATTCCGTGTCAATGACGACCCGGCCGCCGCGCGCCGGCGAGGTGGACGGCCGCGACTACTTTTTCGTCACGCGCGAAGAGTTCGAGGCCAACATCCGCGCCGGAAAGATGCTCGAGTATGCCGAGTTTGTCGACAACTACTACGGAACGCCGCTTGACAACGTCATGAACAACCTTTCCGCCGGCCGCGAGGTCGTTCTGGAAATCGAGGTCCAGGGGGCCGAACAGGTGCGGAAAAAGATGCCGGACGCCGTCTTCATCTTCATCGCCCCGCCCTCGCTGGATGCCCTGTACAAGCGCCTGCGCGCGCGCGGCACCGAACCGGAGGAAGTCATCCAACAGCGCATCGAAAAAGCCAAACGGGAAATCAACCTTGCCTATAAATACGACTACATCGTCGTCAACGACACGGTGGAAAACGCCGCCGATAAGATCCTTGCGATCATCAGATCGGAACACGCTTCCGTGAAGAGGGTCCTGAAACAATATAAAAAGATGTTAGGAGTGGAATAATGAACAAGCAGAGAGACGGAATGCGTTATCCTTCAATCGACCAGCTCGTGGAAAAGGCGAAATCAAAATACCGCCTGACGGTCGGCGTCGCCAAGCGGGCGCGCGACCTTACCGCGGGCGGCGAAGTTCTGGTGAAGAACCCGAACAATAAAAAGACGATCGGAATCGCCCTTGAAGAAGTCTATGAAGGCAAGATCAAGATCGTGGACAAACCCGACTAACGGCCTGTGACAGAGTTAATCTGTCTTTTTTTTTAATTGTGCAAAACTCTCACATGGTAATCACTTTATTTTTTCATGATATTGTGTTAAAATATGACAAAGGGCGAGGTGAAAGCATGTATTACGGCGCCATCGAGGCCGGCGGGACCAAATTCCGCGCTGCCGTCTATCAGACAGATCGATTGGTAAAGGAAATCACGATTCCAACGGAGGAACCGGAAGAAACGATGACTGCCGTCATCGCTTTTCTGGACGCCCATCCTTTAAAGGCAGTGGGAATCGG
Source organism: Caryophanales bacterium UBA3946 (assembly GCA_002385575.1). Lineage (GTDB taxonomy): Bacteria > Bacillota_I > Bacilli_A > ML615J-28 > CAG-698 > UBA3946. The sequence continues at coordinate 35,964 of DGDS01000015.1, forward strand.
CGCTTTCGGCCCGGTCATACTCGATCCGGACGATCCCGATTTCGGTCTGATTACCTCGACCCCGAAGGAAAAATGGCGTAATTTCAACATTTACCGGTATTGCGCTTCCCGTCTCCGCGTCCCTGTCCATCTCGACACCGATGTCGGAGCCGCGGCGCTCGGCGAATACTTCGCCGCCCGCGCCGCCGTCAAAAACCTCATTTACGTCACGGTTGGGACCGGCGTCGGCGTCGGCGTGGTTTGCGCGGGAAAGATCTTTCGCGGCGCCCACCATCCGGAACTGGGGCACCTGCCGATCGCCCGGCGCGCCGACGACGTCCATCCGTCCGTCTGTCCGTACCACGAGAACTGCCTCGAAGGTCTGGCGAGCGGCCGGAGTCTTCAAGCGCGCTACAGTATCACGCCGGCGGAACTGGCGGCGATGGATGCGGTCTGGGAACTCGAGGGATACTATCTGGGTCAGGCCTTGCTCACCTATACGCTGGCGTTTGCGCCGGATCGGATCATCGTCGGCGGCGGGGTCGCGAACCAGGTCCGCCTGCTTCCGGCGATCCGGAAATATTTCGATGCCCTGAACAACGGCTATTACCGGTATCCGCAGATGATCGATACCGAGAAGTTCATAACCACGCCCGCGCTCGGTCCGGACGCGGGATTGTATGGCGCTTACCGGTTGGCGCGGGGTGACGAGTGATGTACGCGCGCGTCTGTGTCGACGTCTTCACCGGTACCGACGACCTTTTCGTTTATGCCGTTCCAGAAAAATACCGCGATTGCATCTATATCGGCTCGCGGGTGTTCGTCGAGTTTGCTTACCAGAAAACCCTGGCCTACGTCATCGAACTCACGGCGGAACCGGGATATGACGGACCGATCAAAGAAATCATTGAGATAATCGATTTCGAGCGCGGATTGACCGCGGAACAAATCGCGCTTGCCCGAGAAATCGGCGCCGCCACGCGGACGCCGCTTGCCCAGTGCCTGCGGTTGATGTATCCGGCATTCATGCAAAGCCGGCTCAGACGTAATGTCAAGGTCATCAAGGAGGAAAACTTGTCCGCGGGTTTGCGGGAATTGTTCCGGGACGGGAAGAAGATTCCCTACACCGCCGAACTGATGCCATATTACCGGGAAATCCGGGCGGCGGTCGCGCGCGGGGAATTGGAGATCGAGACCGATATCTTTACCTACGGAAAACGCAAGATCATCAAGACATATCGGCTTTCGGCCGTGACGGAACCGAAAAGCGCAAAGCAAAGATCAGTCATCGCCTACCTGATGGAAAAAGGTGAAGCGACCGCCGAGGAAATTAGGGAAAACACCGGCGTAAGCGAACTGGTGGTAAACGAGATGACGAAGCGGGGCATCCTCGCGATGGTGCCTGCGTACCCGCCGTCGGAAGCGACGGCAGCGCGGCCGGTTTCCGTCAGTTTCGATTTTTCCGAGAGCCAGCTGCGGGAAAAGCTCCGCCGCCTGTCCGGCAAACCGTTCCTCTTCCATACCGATTCCGAAGATTTTCGTTTGCGATTTTGTCTTGACGCGATCAGCGAAGTGATTTCGTCCGGTAAGAAGGCGATGGTGGTCGCACCGACGCTGCTTTCGGCCGCGGCGCTCGAGGATTATTTCCAGGCCCGGCTTGGATCGGCGCGGATCAGTTCCTTTTCCTCAGGCATTTCGGAAGGCGAGTTTTATTACAATTTCCAGAATGTTTGCGAGGGCGACGTCGATCTTGTGATCGCAACGCCGGTCGGGCTCTTCCTCCCGCTTGCTGACATCGCGCTGATCATCATGATGGACACGGAACACCATAACTATATCAACCAGCAGAATCCCAAGTTCTCGGCCCTGGAGGTCTTGAAATTCCGGGCTGATTATCACGGCGCGAAGCTGATCCTCGCCACAGCGGCGCCGAGCATCGTCTCCTATTACCGCTATAATCAGGCCGAATACTTCCTGCTGGAACTGTTGAAGCGGGGAGAACGTAGGTTCGCGCTCGTCGATGCCCGCGCCGAGCCGGCGGAGATGCTCCTTCCTTCCGCCCTGCGCCGGGAGATTGAAGCGTCCTGGGCCGACGGCAAGGTCGCGATGCTCGTGCTCAATCAGCTCGGCTACAGCACGGCCAACGTCTGTGATAACTGCGGGACGCTCATCAAATGCCCGCGTTGTAAAATCGGGCTCGTTTATTACAAGAATGAGAACAACTACCGTTGCCGGTATTGTAACCAGCAGTTCCCGGCGGTGCGGTGCGAGCAGTGCGGAGAAGCTTCTGTTCGCCATCTCGGCTACGGCCTGGATAAACTGGAGGAACGTTTCCGCTTCCATTATCCTGACCGCCGCCTGTACAAGGCGACCGCGCTTACCTTACAGAAACGCGGTGATTTCGAGGCGTTCTTCCTCGCCCTCGAGGAAGGCGGAATCGACGCCGTGATCGGTACGAACATCCTTCTCGACATGATCAGTCCGGAAATCGGCCTGATCGCGCTTATCAACGCCGACGCGCTTTTGTACGCTGACGACTACCGGGGCGCGGAGATGTGCTACCGCCTCATATCCAAGGCGCTGGACTTCAGCGCGGCAAAAACAGTCGTCCAGGGATACAATCTCGATCACCGCGCGATTACCGCCGCCGTTAACGGCGATTATCTGTCCTTTTACCAGGCGGAAATCATCGCCCGCGGCTACGCGTTGTATCCGCCCTTCGCCGAGATGAACAAGATCACGGTGAGCGGTGAGTTCAAGGATATTTATTATTTCGCCAATTACTTCAAGAAAGCCTTCAAGCGCTTCGACAAGGGCGATTGCCTTGGCCCCGTCTATGTTCCGAAACTACGCGGCGTGCAACTGATCGTCAAGCACAACGACTTTGAGTTGCTTTCGTCATTGCTTGACGAGGTCGAGAAGAAATTCAGCGACCGGAAACTGCGGGTCAGTTTCGAACGCTACCCGCGCTTTTATGAATAGAAGGAAGTGAACTTATGGACATCATCTTCATGGGAACGCCGGAATTCGCCGTTCCGATCCTCGATATCCTTCATTCCCATCACCGGGTCGTGCTTGCGGTCAGCCAGCCCGACCAGTTCGACCAAAGGAAGAAGAAAGCGGTCGTCCCGCCGGTTGCCGCGTATGCGAGCGAACACGGGATTCCGCTGATCCAACCGGACAGAATCAAGGACGCCGTCGACATCATCACCTCCATTCCGGCCGACTTGATCGTGACCGCCGCTTATGGTCAGTTCGTCCCGAAAAGCATCCTTGACCATCCTATACATAAGGCAATCAACGTGCATGCGTCGCTGTTGCCGAAGTATCGGGGCGGGGCGCCGATCCAACGGGCGCTCATGGCGGGCGAAGCGGAGACGGGCGTTTCGATCATTTATATGACGCCGAAAATGGATGCCGGCGCGATCCTTTCGCAAAAGAAGATCTTGATCGAGGATGCGGACACGCAGGCGACCCTCTTCCATAAACTAAGCCTCCTGGGCCGCGAAATGATCCTCGACGTAATTACCGCTCTCGCAAATGGAACCGCCCAACCGCGGCCGCAGGATCCCGCCGGAGTCACCTTCGCTCCCAACCTCACCAAGGAAGACGAACTGATCGACTTCAAAAAGCCCGCGTGGGAAGTCTTCAACCAGATCCGCGCCCTCAACCCCAATCCCGGCGCCTATTTCGTTCTTGACGGGATGAACATCAAGGTTTTCGGCGCCGCGGTCGCGCCCGAACGGACTACTTACCCGCCGGGGGTGATCGCGGGGATAGCGAAGGACCGCTTTATGGTCAGCTGCGGCGATAACACGGTGCTTGCGATCACGGAATTACAGCTTCCCGGTAAAAACCGGATGACGACGCGCGATTTTTTAAACGGCAAAGGCCGACAACTAATTATAGAAGCAAAGGAGATAAAATAGTGGAATCAAGAGTTTATTTTTCCCGCGAGGAAATGTTTCGCCTGAACCGCGACCGTCTGCTGGAAAGGGGCGTCACAATCCAGGAGATTGCGGAAATAGCCTACCGGCAGCAGGCCAAGTATAACAAAAACCTGACGATGAGCGTGTGCGTTGAAAGCGTCGAGAAGATCCTTTCCTACCGCGACATCTTCCATATCGTGCAGTTAAGCATCGAGATCGACCGGCTTGCCGAGGAAAACAAACTGCGTGAGCCGATCCAGACGATCATCAATTCCGATTTCGGCATGTTCGGCATCGACGAGATCTTAGGGCTTTCGATCGCGGCCAATTACGGCGTGATCGGACAGACCAATTTCGGCGATATCGACGTGAACAAGCCCGGGGTGGTGAAACGCCTGAACGAAGAAGGGAAGGAGCCGGGGAAATGCCATACCTTCCTCGACGACGTCGTCGGCGCCATCGCGGCCGCTGCCTCGACCCGGGTCGCGCAAATAATCAGCGAAGAAGAAGCAAAAAAAGATCCGCACATCACTCCGATCCAGTTAGACCTGTGATAAGTGCGGATTATTGACGGCTTTTCCGGAACATTCCGGGAAGGCTTTTTTTATCCAGGCATTGTCCAAGCCCCTTCTGGGGGCTTTTTTTGCCTACACACATTTACTGACCGCTAATAATATAATATTGTATAACATTGACGGGAGGATATAAATTGGTACTGGAATTACGAAATGTGTCCATGAAATTCAATAATCAGGATAGTGAGATTGAAGTCTTGGATAACATCAATTTCAGTCTGGAAGAAGGAGAGATCATCGCCATCGTCGGCCCGTCGGGAAGTGGTAAGACCACCATCCTTAACCTGATTGCCGGATTGCTTAAACCGACCGCCGGCGAGATCGTCGCGAGCGGTGAAATCGGATATATGTTTCAGCGCGATTCCTTGTTCGAATGGCGCAGCATTTACCGGAACGTGATTCTCGGGTTGGAGATCAAGAAAAAGCTGACTAGGGAAAACATCGACAGGGTATTGAACATGCTGAGGAAATACGGCCTCTGGGACTTTCGCAACAATTATCCGCAGGAACTGTCGGGCGGGATGAGGCAGAGGGTCGCATTAATCAGGACGCTGGCGATTTCGCCGAGTCTATTGCTACTGGATGAACCGTTTGCGTCGCTTGACTACCAAACGAAACTCAGGGTCAGCGAAGACGTATATAAGATCATCCGCAGCGAGAAAAAGGCGACGATCATCGTGACCCACGACATCTCGGAAGCGATCGCCATGGCCGACCGGATCATCGTGCTCACGCCGCGGCCGGCGCGGATCCGGAAGATCCATGATATAACATTAACTCTTGACGAGGAGCGCACGCCGCTTTCCGCCCGTAAATCGGAGTCTTTCCGGGTATATTTCAACGAGATATGGAGGGAACTAAATGAGTCATAAACTGGCGCGGCGGCGCGCCCGGATCAAACTCATCCTGGCGCAGATCCTGTTCTTCATCGCGATCATCGCGATTTGGGAAGCCGCGACGCGCTTCCGGGTTATTGACGAATTCCTCTTCAGCAAACCCTCCGCGATCGCCGAGTTGTTGTGGAAGTACACGAAGAGCAAGGAGATCTTCACGCATATCTACATATCGCTTCTGGAGACGGTTTTAGGCGTCATCATCGGCAGCGTCGCCGGCGTATTGATCGCCGTGTTGCTTTGGTCGAGCCGCACGCTGACGAAATTATTGGAACCGTTCCTGGTGATTTTGAACGCGTTGCCGAAGACGGCGCTTGCTCCGATCATGATTATCTGGGCGGGCACGGGCGTGACCGGGATCGTGGTCGTGGCGATATCGATCCTGTTGATCATCACGATCCTTTCGACCTATAACTACTTCATGAACGTCGATCCGGAAAAGGTCCAGATGATGCGCAGCTTCAACGCCAACAAGTATCAGATCTTCACGAAACTCGTCTTTCCGGCCAACCTGGTCAACATCATCAGCGTCGTGAAGATCAATATCGGCATGGCCTGGGTCGGCGTCATCGTCGGCGAGTTCCTCGTCTCCCGGCGCGGGATCGGGAATCTGATCATGTACGGCGGGCAGATCTTCCGTTTCGACATGGTCATGATGGGGGTCATCGTTCTGTCGATGTTCGCCTATTTAATGTATGAAATTGTTAATATCATCGAGAAAATATTAATCAAAAAGCGAGGGAAAGGAATTTGAAAGAACTGAAAAAAGTCTTTATTATGCTTGTGACGGCGTTTTTCGCGATCTTCGGGATATCGTGCAAAGGCGGCCGGAACAAGATCACGCTGGCGGAAGTGACGCATTCCGTTTTTTATTGCCCACAATACGTGGCCTGTCTCTTATACACATCT